>DASSTF010000172.1:0-12033 GCA_035708045.1 Rhodanobacteraceae bacterium
GAGGACATTCTCCAGGCCGGTGCGGCCAAGGCGCGCGCTATCGCCACGCCGCTGCTGGAAACCCTGCGTGAGGCCGTCGGCCTGGGCAAGGGCGGCGTGAAGAAAACGGGCAAGGCCGGCGGCAGGAAACGCAAGGCCGACAAGGTCGCGCGCGTGGTCAGCTTCCGCGACGCGGACGGCAGCTTCCGCTTCCGCCTGCTCGCCGCCAATGGTGATCAGCTGGCGCTGTCGGTGGTGCACGCCGATCCCAAGGCCGCCGGCATGGCCTCGCGGCGTCTGCTGGAGTCGGCGGCGGACGTTGAAACCCGCGAAGACGATGGCCGTTTTGCCGTGGTGCTGGGCGATGAAGTGCTGGCCCATGCCGAGGACGCGGCGGCGGCCGATCGCATC
Organism: Rhodanobacteraceae bacterium; assembly: GCA_035708045.1. GTDB lineage: Bacteria > Pseudomonadota > Gammaproteobacteria > Xanthomonadales > Rhodanobacteraceae > Oleiagrimonas. Next base: position 391 of record DASSTF010000172.1, read on the forward strand.
GGTCCGGAACTCGCGGCGCTGGCGGCCATGCAGGAAACGTGATGCGTTACTTGCCCTTGCTGCTGATGGGCCCGTGGCTGCTGATCCTGGCGTGGGCCTATTGGGCGTATCCCGAATCGCTTCCGCGCACGCGGGCCCGACGTCTGTTCGATGCCGTCATGCTGGTGCTGGCGGCGTGGGCGACGGTCTGGTTGGCCGGTGTCGGTTACGACGGTTTCGAGGGCGTCGAGGCGGACGAACTGGGTGTGCGCAGCGGCGCCATCTGGCAACAGGTCGCGCCGGTGCTGTACGCCTACGGCGGCTTTTCCGGAGTGCTGATTCCGGCGGCCCTGCTGCGCCACGGATTGTGGCGTCGTGCCGGACGCCACGCGAACAGCCAGTAAGAACTTGTCCGTAAATAACCGTTCGCACTGAGCGTAGCGCCGAAGGCGCGAAGTCGAAGTGCCATACAACGCGGAATTCCGGTGTTTCGACTTTGCTTCGCTACGCTCAACACGAACAGTTTTCGTTATTTACGGACAAGTTCTAAGTGATCTATGAAAGCTGCTTTCAGAAACGGATGCCGGCCATGAGCATGGTCTCGCCCAGGTTCTTGCCGCCGAAAAGATTGCCGTTGGAAATGTGCCGCACCATCACCACCCAGTGCACGCCCTGCCAGCCCACGGAACTGATGAACTGGCCGGCGCTGCTCAAGGCATCGGTGCGACCGCCGGCCGCGCCGATCTGGAAGCTGGCAAAGGCGCCATGCCACCAGTCGACCAGTCGCAAGCCGGCGCCGGCCACGTAGACGTTGCGGTTGAGGTGTTCCTGCGCCATGCGTCGGCCCTTGATCCAGCCGATCGTGGCCACGGGCTGAACATGCAGGCCGTGCCATGTGTGCACCTTGTCGGCGCCGATGTTGACGAAGGCGCTGGTCGTCCAGCGGTGATCGGTGGTGGTGCTGCGGCCGGCGACCACACTGACGTCGGCGGCATGGGCAAAAGCGGGGGTGAAGCAGGCGGCCGCGAGCAGTCCGACGGCCAGCATGCGGGGAAACCGCGTAAGCATGAAACGCTCCTTATATTTATTGAACCCCGCAGTTCAATTATAAGGTTTCATGTGCGGTTTCCCAACCCCAGGCGCGGAAAAAATCACCCTGGCCAACTCAATTCGACGTGGGTGTTGTAAAAGCGCGGATCGTCCGGATCGCCGGCAAGATGCGCGGTGAGCGGCCCGGGCAGACCGTCGACCGGCAGTTGCTGGCCCTCGGCAAAAAGGCCGCCCAACGCGAGCATGTCGACCAGTTGCTGGCACAACGCACCGGCGCGGTTGACCTCCGCCGCCGGCACCCGCACCAGGCTGAGGTCGCGGCGCGCGAACTTGCGCATGCCGCGCGTGTGGATCCAGCGAAAACGCGCGTCCTCGGGATCGTCGTCGCACAACACCAGCACATGCTGGCGCAGCGAATCGCCGGCGCCGCCCAGAAAACGTTGCCGCCAGGCGCGACGGTCGAACAGGCCCGCGGTCTGCGGATCGACCGCGGCCACGGCGCCGGCATCCAGCAGGCGCGTGATCGCGTTGAGCGTGTCGCGCAGATAATGCAGGTCGGAGGGATCGTTCACCGTGCCGGCCAGCCGCAGCACTTCGGGCGCTTCCCGGGCGGCGGCCAGCGCCCGCGGCGCTTCGTCCTCGAAAACTTCGCCCAGCGATCCGGCCAGCGGATAGCCGTCCCACGACTTGAGCGCCGCGTGCGCATAACGCTTCAGTTTGATGTCGGCGGGCAGCGCCAGAAGATCGGCCAACGGTTGCCTGTCGCCGCCGAAATCGCCGAACACGAAAAACAGCAGCATCGCGTTTTCGCCGCTGGCGTGCCAGTAGGGACGCTGCCAGTGTTCATCGGGACGGGATGGCGTCGACATCTTGGCGAACTCCGGCAGCGTGGCGTCAATCGGTGCGATCCAGCGGCAGTACGCCCTGTTGCGGATCGATGCGGCCGCGCCCGGCGGTGATCTTCTTGAACTCGGCGCGGCTTACCGAGACATAGCGATCGTTGCCGCCGATCTCGACCTGCGGGCCGGCGGTCACCGCATGACCGGCCTCGTCCACGCGCACCACCATGGTGGCCTTGTGGCCGGTATGGCAGATGGTCTTGATTTCCGAAAGCTCGTCGGCCCAGGCCAGCAGATACTGGCTGCCCTCGAACAACTCGCCGCGAAAATCGGTGCGCAGGCCGTAGGCCAGCACCGGCACGCGCAGGTCGTCGACCACGTCGGTCAATTGCCACACCTGCGCGCGGGTCAAAAATTGCGCCTCGTCCACCAGCACGCAGCCGATCTTGCCGTTTTTGGCGACGTCGGTCTCGACCATGGCCATAAGGTCGGCATCCCCGGCAAAACGCAGCGCGCGCGCCTTCAGGCCAATGCGCGAAGCCACCATGCCCTCGCCGTAACGGTCGTCCAGCGCCGGCGTCAGGATCAGCGTACGCATGCCGCGCTCGTGATAGTTGTAGGCGCTCTGCAGCAAGGTGGTGGTCTTGCCGGCGTTCATTGCGGAGTAATAGAAGTAGAGCTTGGCCATGAGGTCGTTTGGAGTGTGATGATGGTGCGGCGGATGGGGAACAAGGGGGCGTGGGATGGGTAGCGGGGGCGCATGGATCGAAACTCCGTGCTTGCGCCCCACTACCCGTCCCCAACCCCCGCTTTCATGACAGACCATGCCCGCCCATTCGCCAATGACATCTAATCGACGTAGGCGGCCCGCGCCTGCCGTCGTCGTTCGCGCCACTCGCCGAACCAGGTGCGGAAGTCGAGCAGCGAATTGATGCCGTAGATGGTGCGGAACATGGTCAGCCGGCGCAGCACGTCGCGGTTGTCGAACACGTCGCCGGCCAGCATCGAGATGATGCCCTGCTCGATCCGGCACACGTTGCGCGGGTTGCGGAACAGCCGCGCCATGACCGGGTTGTTGAAGCGGTAGATGAAAAAGCTGAAGCGCTTCATGCCCGTGCGCAGGCGCTTTTCCAGGCGGCGCTGCATGGCCGCCTCGCGGCGCGGCTGGCGCAGCGCGGTGTCGACCACGTCCGCCGCGTGTTCGGCGCCGCTCATGGCCAGCAACACGCCCGAGGAAAACACCGGATCGAGAAAACCGAAGGCGTCACCGACCAGAAGCCAGCCCGGCCCACCAATGCGGCGCGCGTCGTAGGAATAGTTGCCCGTGGCCTGCACGCGCTCGTCGATCAGGCTGGCGTTTTCCAGGCGCTTCCACATGGCCGCGTTGGACTTCAGCATGTCGAAGAAAAAGGCGTTGGTATCGCCGCGCCGCTGCTTGAAATGATCGGGCCCGGCGACCACGCCCACGCTCATCACCTCGTTGCGCAACGGGATCAGCCAGGCCCAGCCGTTCTGGCCGAAGCGGTACAGGCTGACGTTGCCGGCATGCTCGCCGTCGCGGAACTCCGCGCCGGTGAAGTGCCCGAACAGTGCCGCCGTCTGGTGCTTGCGATTCTTGCGCTTGAGCTTTTTCCTGCCGGCCAGGAAAGCGTCGCGACCGCTGGCGTCGATGACGTAGCGCGCGCGGATGGTGTATTCGCCGTCGGCGCCGCGCACGGTGGCGACGTGCTGGCGGCTGTCCTCGTGCTCCACCTGGGTGACGCGCTCGCCGTCGCGCATGTCGGCGCCATTCTCGCGCGCATGCTCGAACAGCATCTGGTCGAATTCCTGCCGGTAGACCTCGAACGCATGCGGCGGGCTCGAACCCAGCGCACGGCAGAAATCGAAGGTGTTGTAACCGCGCTCGTTGTCGGCCTCGAAATCGGCCCCGGCCTTGTACTTGCCGAGCGCGCGCACCTTGTCCATGACGCCCAGGCGCTCGAAGATGGGCAGGTTCATCGGCAACAGCGACTCGCCAATGTGAAAGCGCGGATGACGCTCCTTTTCCAGACCGATCACCGACCAGCCGCGCCGCGCCAACAGCGTGGCCACGGTAGAGCCGCCCGGGCCGCCGCCGATCACCAGCACGTCGCAGTTCTCGGCAACACCGGCTGGCGCCGTCGCACTCGTCGCATTCATTCCCGTCTTCCTGTATTTCCGTGGCGCCAGATTAGCGTATCGCGGCACCGGCGGCGAACTCCGCGGGCCGGGCCGATGGCCGCTTTCCGCAGGAACGCGCCTGCGCGCGAACGAATGTGCAATCGCCTGCAGGCAGGCTCCTGCCCCGTGAGCCATGGATCCAGACCACATGAAAGTTTTCGCCTCGCCGCGCAACTCATAATTCATGAAGGGTTGTTCGAACGCCGGTTTCACACCTCAAAGGCACGTTGATGCAAGAGTCCACCGACAAGGCACGCGAAGCACAGTTTTGCCAACTGCTCGAGGAAAACCTGGGCCGCCTGCGGCGCATCGCACGCAGCTATGCCGCGCCCGACGAGCGCGAGGATCTGCTGCAGGAAATGCTGATGCAGCTTTGGCGCAGCCTGCCCGGTTTCGACGGGCGCGCGTCGCAATCGACGTGGGTCGCGCTGGGGACCTTGCGGCGACGTTACGCGAGGCCGCGCGAACGGTCGATGCCGCACGAGCAACTGCTGCCACAGGTCTGGCTCGGCATGCGCCTGGCCCTGGCGCTGTGGGCGTTGAGCCTGACGGCCTGCATCGTCCGCTTGTGGCGCGTGCGCGCCGTGCACCGGCTGCGCACGGACATGCCGCTGACCGCGCATCTGCAAGCGTGCCTCGAACGACTGCGCCGCGAAATGGCCTATCACCAATCGCTGCGCTGGTGGTTCTGGGTACCCTTCGGCGTAGGCTACCTGATGGCCATCGCCCAGCGCCTGCCCGCGACACCCAACATCAGCTGGCTGGCGCCGGTCGCCGTGGCTGCGTTCTGGTTCTGGGGATTCAACGAAGGCCCCCGCGTATGGCCGCGCCGCCTCCAACCGGAACTCGAACGCCTGCAGAACCTGCTGGATCGCGCATCGACGCCGGCGTCGTGATCGGATGACGGTCGTTCGGATGTCGGGCATGTTGGTGGCTTGACGAAGCCGCTACCATGTCGCGCATGCTCAATCCGCAACAACGCCTTGCCGTGGAACATGTCGCGGGTCCCTTGCTGGTGCTGGCCGGGGCCGGTTCCGGCAAGACGTCTGTCATCACGCAAAAAATCGCCTGGCTGATCGCGCGCCAGAAGATGCCGGCGGGCAAGATCGCCGCCATCACCTTTACCAACAAGGCCGCGCGCGAGATGCGCGAGCGCGTGGGCAAGCTGGTGTCCGCCGAGGCGGCGCAGGCGCTGATGGTGTGCACCTTTCACGCGCTGGGTCTGAAGTTTCTGCATCTGGAACACGAGCGCGCGGGCCTCAGGCGCAATTTTTCGGTGCTGGATGCCGACGACTCCGGCACCATCGTGAAGGAGCTGGCGCCCAAGGGCATCAAGCCCGATGCGCTGTGGCAGCTGAAGTCGCTGTTGTCGCAGGCCAAGAATTCGGGGCTGACGCCGGAGCAGGCGATGCAATCCGCGCGCAGCCCGCGCGAGGTCGAGGCGGCCACGATCTACGATTTGTACCAGCGTCGTCTGGCCGCCTACAACGCGGTCGATTTCGACGACCTGATCCGCCTGCCGCTGGCGGTGCTGGAGCACGACGCCGACGCCCGCGCCGAATGGAACGAGCGTCTGCGCTATCTGCTGGTGGACGAGTACCAGGACACCAACGACGCGCAATACCGGCTGCTCAAGTGTCTGGCCGGATCGCGCGGCGCGTTCACCTGCGTGGGCGACGACGACCAGTCCATCTACGCCTGGCGCGGCGCCAATCCGGAAAACCTGAACCAGTTGGCTGCCGATTATCCCGAGCTGCGCGTCATCAAGCTGGAACAGAATTACCGCTGCTCCAGCCGCATCCTGCGCGCCGCCAACGCCCTGATCGCGCAAAACCCGCATCTGCACATCAAGAAGCTGTGGAGCGAGCATCCGGAAGGCCCGCAGATCCGTGTCCTCGAATGCACCGACGGCGAGCACGAAGCCGAACGCATCGCCGGCATCGCCGCCTACCTCGCCGAAAAACACAAGGCGCGCTGGCACGAGTTCGCCGTGCTGTATCGCGGCAACCATCAGGCGCGGGCGCTGGAAAAAGCCTTGCGGCTGGCGCGCGTGCCGTATCACCTCTCCGGCGCGCTGAGCTTTCTCGACCGTGCCGAGGTCAAGGACATCCTGTGTTACCTGCGCCTTGTCTCCAATCCGAACGACGACGCGGCGTTCCTGCGCATCGTCAACGTGCCGCGCCGCGAGATCGGCGCCACCACGCTGGAAAAACTGGGCCATCTGGCGCAATCGAAACACCTTTCGTTGCTGGAGGCGGCGCGTTCGGACACGGTGCTCAAGCAGCTCGCGTCGCGTCCGGCGTCGGCGCTGGCCGGCTTCGTCGAGCTGATCGACGGCCTGCACCGTGAAGCCGCCTACCTCCCCGCCACCACTCTAGCGGAGCATGTCATCCAGCGCACCCGCTATGTCGAGCATCTCGCCGCCGCGACGCCGCAGCAAACCCTGCGCGAACGCCGCCTGGCCAACCTGCGCGAGTTGACCGAGTGGTTCCAGGCCATGGGCAAGGACGGCGCCGTCGGCGATCTGGCCGCGCAACTGGCGCTGCTCGGCCATGCCGACCGCGACGATCCCGGCAACGCCATGCGCCTGATGACGTTGCACTCGGCCAAGGGCCTGGAATTCCGCTTCGTGTTCATCGTCGGCTGCGAGGACGGCACCCTGCCGCACGAAGGCGCCATCGAGGAAGGCCGCATCGCCGAGGAACGGCGCCTGATGTACGTCGGCATCACCCGCGCCAAGGAGCTGCTGACCCTGTCTTGGTCGGCGCGCACCCGCCGCTTCGGCGAAGTGCTGGCCAACAAGCCCAGCCGTTTCCTCGCCGAACTGCCCGAGGACGACCTGCACTGGCAGGGCCGCGATCCGGAGGCCGACGCCGCCGTGACGCGCGAGACAGCCGAGGCGCATCTGGCGCGTCTGTCCGCCTTGCTGGGCGGGTGACTGTACCCGCATATGCCATCCGGTCATTGGCGACCGCCGGGATCGACGGCTAACGTCGCAGCCATGCCGACTTTCCGCGCCATCACGATTACCACCATTACCACGACCGGTACGACCGGCTGTGGACGGGTGGGCGCACGCAGATAGTCGCAACGCCAACGGCCCGTCCCGAGAGGGAAGGGCCACGGCAATCCTTCCCGGCACGGACGGGTCACCCATCGAGGAGACCCGACATGAATACCCGCGTGTCCGACGTGCCGCCCGCTTTCCTTGTTCCGTCACGCATGACGACGGCTCTGCCGCCGCGACGGCTGGACGTGGCCGTGATCGGGCCGGGTCGGGTCGGGCGTGCCCTGCTTGGGCAGTTGCGCGCGTCGCAGTCGCGCCTGTTGCACGAACAGCATCTGGATTTGCGCCTGCGCGTGGTGATCGACAGCCGCCACATGTGGCTGGACAGCGACGACGAACAGCTCAACGCCCGCGACGGCGCGCAAACCTGGCGACCGGCGGCGTTGGCCGAGTTGGCGACCTATCTGGCCGCATCGCCGCACGCGCTAGTCGTCGATTGCAGCGCCAGCGAAGCCGTGGTCGCGCATTACGCCGACTGGCTGGCGGCGGGCATCCACGTGGTCACGCCGAACAAGCTGGCGGCGAGCGGTGCGCTGGATCGCTGGCGGCACGTCCGCGCGGCGGCGCTGCATGGCGACGCCTGCTGGCATTACGAAACCACGGTCGGCGCCGGCCTGCCGGTGGTGAAGACGCTGCGCGAACTCGTCGACACCGGCGACGATCTGGTGGCGGTCGAAGGCATGTTCTCCGGCACCCTGGCGTGGCTGTTCCACCATTACGATGGCGGCAAGCCGTTTTCGGCCCTGCTGCGCGAGGCGGTCGCGCTGGGTTATGCCGAGCCCGATCCGCGCCACGATCTGGATGGCCTGGACGTGGCGCGCAAGCTGGTGATCCTGGCGCGCGAGGCAGGGCTTACACTATCGCTGGAAGACGTCGACGTCGATTCGCTGGTGCCGCCGGCGCTTCGACAGGTGGATCGGGAAATTTTCATGTGCGAACTCGAACAACTCGATGCGCCGATGGCGCGCCAGCACGCGCGGGCCGCAAGCCGGCAGGGTGTGCTGCGTCACGTCGGCCGCCTCGATGCCGACGGCCGCGCCAGTGTTCGTCTCGAAGTGGTGCCGCGCACGCATGTCCTGGCCAACGCGCGCCTGACCGACAACATGATCGTGTTCCGCACCCGCCGCTACAACGAAAATCCGCTGGTCGTGCAGGGCCCCGGCGCCGGCCCCGAAGTGACCGCCGCCGGTGTGTTCGCCGACATCCTGCGCGTGGCCGCACGGGCACTGCCGGCATGAGCGCGCGCAAGGACATGGCCCGCGCCTGGTCGCCGGGCAGCGTCGGCAACATCGGCGTCGGCTTCGACGTGCTCGGCCACAGCCTGGACGCGATCGGCGATCACGCCAGCGTGCGCCGCACCGACCAGCCGGGCGTGCGCATCACGGCCATCGAAGGCTGTGTCGACAATCTGCCGCACGAAGCCGAGCGCAACACCGCCGGCGCCGCCCTGCTGGCCTTGCAGCGTGCGCTGGACCTGCCTTTCGGTTTCGCCTTGGCGCTGGAGAAAGGCATCCCGCTCGGCTCGGGCATGGGCGGCTCGGCATCCTCGGTCGTGGCCGCGCTGGTGGCCGCCAATGCCCTGCTCGACGAGCCGCTGTCGCGCCAGGCGCTGTATCCGTTCGCGCTGGAAGGCGAGGCCGTGGCCAGCGGCGGTCGTCATGGCGACAACCTGGGTTCGATGCTGCTGGGCGGCCTGGTGCTGGCCACGCACGATCGCCTCGAACGCATTCCGGTGCCGGACGCCTGGCATGCCGCCGTGGTGCATCCGCACGTGGTGCTGGAAACGCGGCGTTCGCGCGAGGCACTGGCCGGCGATTACGCCCTCGGCGAATTCGTCGCGCAGAGCGCCAACCTGTCGCTGGTGCTGGCCGGCTGCTTCAAGGGCGACGCCGGACTGGTGCGCGCGGGCCTTGCCGACGTGCTGGTGGAGCCGCGCCGCGCGCCATTGATTCCGAACTTCGCGCAGGTCAAGCAGGCCGCGCTGGATCATCATGCCCTCGGCGCCAGCATTTCCGGCGGAGGTCCCAGCGTGTTCGGCTGGTTCGAAACCCATGCAGCCGCCGAAGCCGCCGCCACCGACATGGCCGCCGCCTTCGCCGCTGCCGGTCAGGGCAGCGATGCCCATGTCGTTCCCGTCAACGGCGCTGCCGCCGAGCTGCGGGACGAGGCATGACAACCTGTTCTTGCGCACGCGCGTGTGTAGGAGCCTGCCTGCAGGCGACCGGCCTCAAAGCTCGATCATGCGTCAAGGCTGTTCGCCTGCAGGCAGGCTCCTACATGCGGTGACCGCAGAAAGGACACTCAAACTCCATGCACTACATCAGCACCCGCCAACACGCCCCCGCGGCCACCCTCGGTGAAGCCATCACCGCCGGTCTGGCTCCGGACGGCGGCCTGTACGTCCCCGACGCCATGCCGCGCGTCGACCCGCGCACCCTGTCTCCGGACGCCACCCTGGCCGAGCTTGCCGTCCCGCTGCTGACGCCTTTTTTCAAAGGCGACGCCCTGCACGACGCCCTTCCCGCCATCGCCGCCGAGGCCCTGGATTTCGCAGCCCCCGTGCAAGCCCTGCCATGGGCCGACGCCGATCTACTGGAGCTGTTCCATGGCCCCACCGCCGCCTTCAAGGATTTCGGCGCGCGCTTCCTGGCCGCCTGCCTGCGCCACCTGCGCAAACCGACTGACGACCCGGTGCTGACCATCCTCGTCGCCACCTCCGGCGACACCGGCGCCGCCGTGGCCGCCGCCTTTCATCGCGTGCCGGGCTTCCGCGTCTGCATCCTGTATCCCGAAGGCCGCGTATCGCCGCGCCAGGCGCACCAGCTCGGTTGCTTCGGCGACAACGTGCGCGCGCTGCGTGTGGCCGGCAGCTTCGACCAATGCCAGCAGATGGTGAAACAGGCGCTGGGCGACGCCGAACTGCAGGCGCGCGTGCCCATGAGCTCAGCCAACAGCATCAGCCTGGGTCGTCTGCTGCCGCAGATGACCTATTACGCGCAAACCGCGCTGCGCCACCAGCGCGAACACGGCCAGCCAGCCAACTTCATCATCCCCACCGGCAACCTCGGCAATGCCCTCGCCTGCACGTGGATGCGCGCCTTGGGCCTGCCGGTGGCGCGCATTCATCTGGCGGCCAACGCCAACGCCACGTTACCGGAATATTTCGCCGGCAACGCCTATCGACCGCGCGAAGGCATCCCCACCCTCGCCAACGCCATGGACATCGGCGCGCCCAGCAATTTCGAGCGCCTGCGCTGGCTGTATCGCAACGACGACGACGCTCTGCGCGCCGCCTTCACCGCCGGCAGCAGCGACGACGACGCCATCCGCCGAACCATCGCCGCCACCGCGCGCGACCACGACCTCGTCGTCTGCCCGCACACCGCCACCGCCATGCACGAACTCGCGCGCCTGCGCGCCGCCGGCGACCGCACCCGCTGGATCGTCGTCGCCACCGCGCACCCGGCCAAATTCGACACCGTTGTCGAACCCTTGATCGGCCATCACGTCCCCGTGCCACCCGCCCTGGATGCCTTGTTGCAAAAGCCCAGCCACGCCGAACCCATGCCGGCGCAAAGCGCGGCCCTGCGGCATGCGCTGGAGAACAGGTAGGGCGGGCACTGCCCGCCGAATGCGCCCCCCACGGCGGGCAGTGCCCGCCCTACTGGGTTCAATGCTGATCCCAGTGATCGTAACCATGCCGCTTGAGGATGCGCAGCACCTTGTCCACGGGTAGCGCGTGCACCGTGTGATGGTCGCGCCCGGTCATGGTCGTGGCGTGGAACAGCGAGTTGATGATGGCTTCCTCGGTGGCCTCGATGGTGGCCATGAACAGCGGCGACATGGCGTCATTGCGCAGCACGCCGACCTCGCGCAGGCGCTGGTCGGACTGGTACGGAATGCGCACCGCCGCATTGGTGGAAAAGGCGATCACGTAATCGCCGCTGCCGTTCGATGCGATGCCGCCCGTACGCGCCAGGCCGAGGATCGCGCGCTTGGCGATGCGTTTGAGGTTGCGCGCATCCAGCGGCGCGTCGGTGGCGACCACGATCATGCACGAGCCGTCGGGCGAGTAGTTCAGCTGGTCGCGCATGTAGTAGTTGTCGAGCGCCTTGCCGATCAACGCGCCGTCGATGCGCAGCACGCCGCCGAAGTTCGTCTGCACCAGCACGCCGACCGTGTAGCCGCCTAGCGAATCCGGCAGCTTGCGCGACGAGGTGCCGATGCCGCCCTTGAAACCCAGTGCGATCGTACCGGTGCCGGCGCCGACGTCACCTTGTTCGACCTTGCCGCTTTTCGCCGATGCGATGGCATCGAGTACGTCCTGTTTGGTCACGTGGCGGCCGCGGATGTCGTTGAGGTAACCGTCGTTGGTTTCGCCGACCACCGGATTGACCGAGCGCACGTCGCCATTTTCCGGAAAGGAAAAGGTGTAGTCGATCAACGCATCCGCCGCCGTCGGCACGCTCAGCGTGTTGGTCAGGACGATGGGCGTTTCGATGTTGCCCA
>DASSTF010000173.1:0-23444 GCA_035708045.1 Rhodanobacteraceae bacterium
GCGGCGCCATCGTCCTGCACGGCCCGCACCAGGGCGCCCAGAAATCCACCAGCACCGGGATGTCGTTGCGTGCGACGTGCCTGTCGAACGCGGCGGCATCGACTTCGAAAGGCCGGCCGGTGAACAACGGCCGGTGGCACCGGCCGCAGTTCGGCGCCGCGCCAATGCGTTCGGAGGGCACGCGGTTCACGGCCTGGCAATGGGGACAGACGATCTGCAACGGGTCGGTCATGGCGTTGCCTCTTCGCCGGGCGCGGGCGGGGGAACCTCGTCGGAATGGTAGCTCGCGGCCGCGTGGATCATCGCGTTCGCAGTGGCGATGATGGGCACCGCGAGGAATGCCCCGGCCACGCCGCCGAGCGAGGCGCCGGCGAGCACGCCGAGCACCACGCCGAGCGGGTGGACCTTGACCACGCCGCCGGTCAGGAAGGGATGCAGCACGTTGCCTTCGAGCTGGTTCACCAGCAGCACGACGCCCAGCATGACCAGCGCATCGCTGAGTCCGTTGAACAGGAACGCGATCACCACCGCCGCCGCGCCCGCGACAATGGAACCGATGATGGGCACCAGCGCGCCGAAGAAGACGATGACCGCGATCGGCGTCGCCAGCGGCACGCCGAGCAGCCATGCGCCGATGCCGATGCCGACCGCGTCGATCGCGGCCACGAAAATCTGCACGCGCGCAAACGCGGTCAGGGTACGCCACCCGGCGTGGCCGGCGAAGTCGATGCGGCTCCGGGCGCGGCGGGGAAACAGGCGCACCACCCAGGCCCAGATGCCGGCGCCCTCGATCATCGCGAACAGGATCACGAAGATCATGATCAGGATGCCTTCGAGCACGTGCACGATGCGCTTGCCGGCGTTGGCGGCGCTCAGTGCGACGCGCGAAGCATTGTTCTGCAGCCACACGCCCAGTTCCGAAATGTAGTGGCTGACCTTTTCGGGCGTGAGCCCGAACGGGTGCGTGGCCAGCAGCGAGCGGAGCTGGTCGCCGACGGAAGCGATCTGCTTTTGCAGGGTGGGGATTTCGTTGATCACCCGCTCGGTGACCAGCAGCGCCAGCCCGCCGATCACGCCGAGCAGGACGATCCAGGCAACGACGATCGCCAGCCACTTCGGCCAGCGATGGCGCTGCAGGAACCCGGACAGCGGCACCAGCAGCGCCGCCAGGATCACCCCGATCAGGAACGGAACCACGACTTCCGACAGCAGCCATGCGAGCGCCAGCACGGCTCCGATCGCCACGGCGACCACCAGCAGCCGCCACGTGAACGCAGCCCCGATGCGCAGCCCGCGCGGGATTGCATCGTCAGCCGGGTCACTCGGACGTTCGCGCCACATCGAACTCTCTTCGGCCACGCGGCGAGGCTTCACAGGCTAGCGACGCGCGGGTCGACTTGGCGTCAAGGATCGCGCCTGCCACGGGGCCGGTAATCGTCCCGTGACGATGTGCCGCAGCGGTCTTCACGTGACGTGGAGCATTGCGCCCGGATAATCCTGCGTTTCGCCAAGGAGACGGATGATGAACCTGAAGATGCCTGCGCTCGTCATGGCCTGCACGCTGGTCCTCTCGGCTTGCGGCGGCAACAACTCGTCCTCGGAGAATCAACCGGCGCCGGCCGGTACCGCTCCTTCGCCTGCGTCAACCGCCCCGATGGCCGCCCCGGCCACGGCTGCCACCACGCCGGGAACCGCCGCGACCGCCGCGGCGCCTGCCACGGCAGCAACATCGGCTTCCGCGGCCGCCGCGCCGAACGGCAAGCCGCCTGCGGTCGTCAGCAACTGCAGCACGGAAATCGAAGCCACCGACGCGATGCAATACAGCGTCGGCTCGATCGTCGTGCCTGCCTCCTGCACCAACTTCAAGATCACCCTCAAGCACACCGGCAACCTGCCCGTGGCCTCGATGGGCCATGACCTGGTGATCACCAAGGAATCGGACATGCAGGCGGTGGATCAGGAGAGCGCGGCGGCCGGGCTGAAGAACGGCTACATCAAGGCGGACGATTCGCGCATCATCGCGCACACGAAACTGATCGGCGGCGGCGAAACCACCACGGTCAGCTTCCCGGTCAGCAAGATCAAGAGCGGGGGCCCGTACGTGTTCTTCTGCAGCTTCCCGGGCCATTCGGCGCTGATGCACGGCCCGATCAGCGTCCAGTAATCGCGTTCCAGCGTGAGCGATCGGACGGGCGTCCCTTGGGCGCCCGTTCTCGTGTGTGCGGTGACTGGATACGCTCGCGCGTGCGACCCGGGCTCGCGACAGCCGTGGTGATCCGCGATGGGGAGTGAAACCACTCATTCCCATGCCGATTGGTGACGTCGCTCAGCTGCAAGCAGCCCCTCTCCCGCCGGGAGAGGGGTTGGGGTGAGGGTTCGCGCGTGGCGCGAGGTGCGGAACTCGATAAACGTGCAAGCCGTCGCCTTGCCCGAACCCTCATCCGGCCCTTCGGGCCACCTTCTCCCGAAGGGAGAAGGGAAAAACCTGCTGGGCATCGTCGCCAATGAGGTTCCCATGAAAGAAAGAAACCTGGCCATTCGGGGACGCCCCGAAGGGGCGAACCCGATCGCATTTGCAGGATTCAAATGCAAATGCCGCACGCGGCCCGCAGGGAGAGCCGAGGCTGGCGCGAGTCAATCGGTTTCTGCCACACCGACACCGATTTCGGGTTCCGGACAATGGCCGGCCCCGGAATGACGAGCAACAAAGTACCAATGAACTGGAAATGGAATCAGTTCCCGGCGGCCTTGGTCGCGATCTCGCGCAGCGCGTTTTCGAAGACCTCGGGCGGTTGGCCGCCCGGAATCAGGTACTGGCCGTTGACGACCGTGGCCGGCACGGAATGGATGCCGGCCTGCTGCCAGCGCTGTTCCTGCGCGCGCACTTCGCCCGCGTATTCACCGCTTTCCAGCATGCGGCGCGCGTCGTTGCCGTCCAGACCGATGCCTTGCGCGATGCGCACGAGTACGTCGCGGTCGGCGACGTTTTGATTGTCGGTGAAGTAGGCGCGGAACAGCGCCTGCTTCAGCGCGACGGCCTTGCCGGGGTCCCGCCGTTCGGTCCAATGCAGCAGCCGGTGTGCGTCGAAGGTATTCCACACGCGGCTGCCGGCGCGGGTGTTGATGGCGACGCCCAGTGGTGCGGCGCGGTCGCGGATGGCTGCACGGTTGGTTTCGAGCTGCGCCTCGTCGATGTCGTACTTGTGCATGATGTGCTCGCCGGCGTCCTCGCCCTCGAACGGCATCTGCGGATTCAGTTCGAACGGCTGCAGGTGGATGTCCGCCTCGACGCTGCCATCGATTTCGCCAGCGCCTGTTCCAGGCTGGCCAGGCCGACTGCGCACCACGGGCACGACGTCGGAAACGAAATCGATGCGGAGACGGGCGGGAGCGTTCATGGCGATTTCACCAGTGGCGTCCGGGTGGATATGGAGGCGAATCCCGGCGGGACAATCCGTACCCTCTGCGGGGGAACGGACCGGGGCGGATCCCGATTGACACCCGTCGGGCAGCGGGTTATACCGGCGACGCTTCATCGGTGATGGGTGGTTGCGGCGGCGGTGCGAGGAAGTTCGCCGCCGGACTCTTGGGACAGCGCCCCGCGCGCGGTGTACCCGCGCCGGGGATCGCGATTCCCGCAACGGGAAATGGAGGGGAGTCATGAAGATGCGTGCTTTGGCCCGCCGCGCGTGGGCCGGATCGTCGGTGTTCGTCGCAGGCGTTTGCCTGAGCGCGGCTGCGTGGGCCGGGTCCAGCGCGCCACCGCAGATACCGCGGTGCAACGCGAAGATCGGAACGCTGGCGGTGCGCGAACCGCAGAACGGCAACCAGTGGTGGTCGCAGATGAACCTGGAATCGCCCGCCGCGCTGATCAAGGTGTACGTGGCGCAATCCGGGTGCTTCACCCTCGTCGATCGCGGCCAGGGACTGCAGGCGGCGCAGGCGGAGCGCGAACTCGCCGCGGCGGGCGAGGAGCGTGTCGGCTCCAACATCGGCAAGGGCCAGATGAAGGCGGCCGACTACGTGCTGGTTCCCGACATCGCCAACCGCAACGGCAATGCGGGGCGCACCAACATCGGCGGCCTGCTGGGCGGCTTCCTGCCGCACGGCGTCGGGGCGGTGGTCGGCGGCATCAGCCTGTCGAAGAAATCCGCGGACGTGGTGTTGACGCTGACGGACGTCCGCTCGACCGAGCAGGTCGCGCTCGAGCAGGGTCATTCCGACAAGACCGATCTCGGCTGGGCCGGTGGTGGCGGCGCGTTCTGGGGCGGCTTCGCCGCGGGTGGCGCGAGCGGCTACGCGAACACCGAAATCGGCCAGGTGGTGGCGATGGCATATCTGGACGCGTACATCAAACTGGTGGCGGACCTGCAGCGGAACGCGCCCAATCCGCAGGCCGACAACGTGCAGCAGGCGGTGCGGCTGACCGAAGCGACCAAGCTGTATTCGGACGCCAACCTGAAGTCGTCCGTGGTGCGCAGCCTCAAGGCCGACACGATGTTGTATCCCACCGGCGACAAGGTCGGCATCTGGTGGAAGGTGACCGACGAACTCGGCAACGTGGGCTGGGTGCTGTCCAGCAAGCTGGAACTGGCGCGGTGAAGGCACGTCGATCGACGAGGCGCCGCGGAGGCTCGCGGCGCCTCGTCGCGCGCGGGCACGTGCGTCGAAGATCGGTGCGCTCCGCGCCAGGCGCTTCGATTCGAAGTGATAGAGTGTCCGGTCGATTCTGGAAAAGGATGTACACGTGGCGACCGCGACTTTTTATCCCATCGGCACGCCCGGAAAACCCTGGTCCGCCGCCGAGAAGGCCGAGTGGCTTTCCCGGCAGCGCCGGCAACGCAGCTATGCCGATGATGTGCTGGAACGCATCGAGCGCCTGCGCGACCATTTCGACGTGGAACAGTACGGCGAACTCGACTACGCGCCCGCCCGCCATCCGCTGTTCGCATTGAAGACCCGCGGCTGGAACGATGCGCGGCCGACAATGCTGGTGACGGGCGGCGTGCATGGTTATGAAACCAGCGGCGTGCACGGCGCGCTGCAATTCGCGGAGCAGCACGCGGCCGATTACGCACGGCGCGCAAACGTGATGGTGGTGCCCTGCGTCAGTCCATGGGGCTACGAGCACGTCCATCGCTGGAATCCGTACGCGCTGGACCCGAACCGCAATTTCATCGCGGACAGTCCCGCGCCGGAATCGGCGGCATTGATGCGCCTGGTCGCGCCGCACCGCGCGCGCGTCGCGATGCACATCGACCTGCACGAAACCACCGACACCGACGAATCCGAATTCCGTCCGGCGCTGGCCGCGCGCGACGGCGAGCCGTACGAACCGGGCACCATTCCGGATGGCTTCTATCTATGCGGCGACCGCGAACGCCCGCATCCGGAGTTCCAGCAGGCCGTGATTGCCGCGGTGGAAAAGGTGACGCACATCGCCCCGGCCGATCCGGACGGCACCATCATCGGATCGAAAGTAGTGGCCCGCGGCGTCATCCAGTACCCATTGCGCGAATGGCGCCTGTGCGCCGGCATCACCGACGCGCCGTATCGCACCACCACCGAGGTCTATCCCGACAGCCCCCGGGCCACGCCCGAAGAGTGCAACGCTGCGCAAGTGGCGGCGGTTTGCGGGGCGCTGGATTACATGCTGGCGCATTGAACGGTCGTACTCGATCGTGGGACGGGCAGTGCCCGCCTTACGTGAATACGGCAGGGTTCAACCGGATGTCGCGGTGCGTTAGCAATGATGCGTGCGGAGTTGCTTGAGCATGCGCTGCACCGTATCGGCGACGACTTGCGGCTGTTCGTAGGGAATCACGTGGCCGGCATGTTTGGCCACCACCATGAAACTGCATGTGGACAGGGAGGCCATGGCTTCCTGCGCCTTGCGCCATTGCTTGTCCGTCGCGCTGGGCGGTAGTGCGGTTTTGCCGCGGCGGATGATGGCCAATGGCGTGTGGCCGAGTGTGCCGTAGCCCTCGGGTTTGCGCATGCTGGCGGGCACGCGGCCGATGGCCAGGTATTCCTGCTTCAGCGTGCGCAGGATGGAAGGTGTAAATGCCATTTGAACCTCGGCCGGCGTGCCGGGCGGCAAAGGGGCGACCGGTACGTCTTCCTTCGCACCGTTCAAGGCGCCATTGATCTTGGCGAGAATGTCCTGACGCGCCTGGGCTGCACCGGGTGCAAAGAGGATGGATTCGGGTGTGGCGTCTATCAGCACCACGCCAGCCACTTCGGTGGGATATGTGTTGGCATAGAGCCGCACGAGCAATCCGCCCAGGGAATGACCGACCAGCACCAGCGGGCGCTTGAAACCTTCGGCGGTGACGAGCTTGTGCAGATCCTCGACCATGTCCCGCTGGGTTCGCGAACCCGCCACCGGATCGCTCCAGCCCAGCCCCGCGCGATCGTAGGTGCACACTTGCGCGAAAGACGCGATCAGATCCTGGGCCTTGCCGTAGGTGGAATGGGCGGTGTACTGCGACAGGCCCGCCTCGAAAATCACCACCGGCCCCATCGGTTTGCCCTTGCACTGGATGTGCAGGTGACGTCCGCCGATGTCGACGAGTTGGCCGGGAGGCGCGGGTTTGACGTAGGGTGTGGCGGCAGACGCCGAGGCCGTCTTATGGAGGGGCTGAGGTTGTGCGATTGCCATGGCGGTGACCGAAATCAGGGCGAGCGAAACCATGCATGTGCGAAACATGACGCGACTCCTTGGGAGGTGGATGGATACGAGTTTTGCGGCAGACGATCAGCCGCCGACTTCGGGAACGCGAATGCGCGTGCGTTGGCGATACAGTTTCCAGACAAGATCGGCGACCACCATCACGATCACCAGTCCGATGCCGCCCTTGGCGCCGTTGTCGGTGGCCGGCGACTGGAAGATGGAGCCGGCGGCGAGCCACCACAGCAGCAGGGCGATCCAGATCACGCTGGTGGCCAGATCCATCATGCGCAGACGCTGCGTCCAGCGGCCACGGGTCAGCACCATCAGGTGGATCAGGATGCTGTCCAGCCACAGCAGCACGACCGGCCACGCGCGGCCGTGCAGGAAATCGTTGTCGAAGGCGAATATCCGCGGCAGCGGATCGGGCAGCAGGCGGGTGATCCACGGCAGGCAGATGACGACCGCTGCGCCGATGGCTATCCACAACACGCCGAGCGCGAATGCGCCGCGGTGGACGCGTTCGGTATCGACGCTGCGTGGTCGCCATTTCTGTCGGGTCAGGCCCAGTTCGCGCGCGCCGACGGCGGCCAGAGCCATCATCACCAGAAAACCCGGCCACCACAGTGCGCCGAGGCCCCAGCTGAACCACCAGGCGGCGACGGGCTGACCCTGGAATACGCGCGGCAGGGTCAGCGCCCATTGCAGACCGATGCCGGCCAGCGACAGCAGGGCGAAGCGCCGCGTCTGTTCGGCGGGAATGATGACGATGCCGGGCGAACGGTAGCGCGCCGCCACCTCGGCGGGTGTGCCGAACTCGCGCAGCATGGCCAGCACCATCGCATCGTCGGCGGGGCGACCGGCGGTGGCGGAGCGATCGGCCAGCATGTCGCCCAGCAGGCCGCGCAGTTCGAGGCCGATGTCGTTGCGATCCTTGCCCGGCATGCGGCGCATCACGTCGATCACGAAGGTTTCGATCACGTCATTGGGGTTCATTTGTCGATCCCGTCCAGAAGGTTGGCCATGGTCGCCGCGAGGGCGTTCCACGAGGCGGTCAGCTCGGCGAGCAGTTTTTCGCCGGTGTTGCTGAGGTGGTAGTAGCGCCGTGGCGGGCCGTCCTCGATCTTCCATTCCGAAGCGAGCAGGCCCTGTTTTTCCAGCCGGCGCAGCAGGGGGTAGAGCGTGCCTTCCTCGATCGGCATGCCGCGCTCGGCCAGTGCCTGGCGCAGGGAGTAGCCGTATTGCATGTCGCGCAACTGGGAAAGCACCGCCAGCACCAGCGCGCCGCGTCGCAGTTCCAGTTCGAGTTTGGGCAAGGGGTTGGTATCCGGTTTCACGGTATGGTGCCTTGTAGTGTGCGTTGCATACTACATAGTTGTACACAGTACGTCAATATCTTTGGGCGTGTTCGGCGTGATGAGCCCCGGACTGTCCGGTTTCGGCGTGTCACTGGTGGGCTGATGACACCATCCCCACCCCAGCCCTCCCCTTGAAGGGGAGGGAGCAAAAGCGGGTGTCTTCAAAATGTTACGCCGCAAGCTCGACAAAGCCTCGCGCCAAAGCCCTCCCCTTCAAGGGGAGGGTTGGGTGGGGATGGTGTTCACGGGTACGCAGCTGTCGCCTCGATTGCCGGAACGACAACCCGGGATCAGCCAGATCGGCAGGAGCGCGGTTGCGCGCGATGGAAGCTTGTTCATGCCGCGCGGGTCGCCAGCAGACGGGCTCCTGCGATCGTGGGGTGCTATGTCCGGGGGAAATGGTGTTAGGTTTGCAATCTTTCTTGTGCTGTTGGAGATCGTCATGTTCTTTCGTTGCAGCGGGCGCATGCGCCGTTTCGCCTTGGGATTGGCGCTGGTCGGGCCGATCGCGTTTGCCGCCGGTGCGGTGCAGGCGGCCGAGGTGCGCCATGCGCAGGTACCGGCGCCGCAGGATGTGCCATATCCCGGCGTCATCACGCTTGCCGTCGATGCCAGCGACACACGCCAGGGCATCTTCCGCGTGCACGAGACGATTCCGGTCAAGCCGGGCAAACTGACGCTGCTGTATCCGGCATGGATTCCAGGCAATCATGCGCCGACGGGGCCGGTCTACAGCATGGCCGGGCTGGACGTGAGCGCCAACGGCAAGTCGATCCAGTGGACGCGCGACAAGTACGACGTGTACGCCTTCCATCTGGACGTGCCCGAAGGCGTGTCCAGCATCGACGTCGATTTCCAGTACCTGTCGCCGCGCCGTGGCGGTTTCGAAATGACCGACCGCATGCTGATGCTGGAGTGGGACAAGATGTCGTTGTATCCGGCCGGCTACTACACGCGCGACATCACCTTCAGGCCGAGCGTGTCGCTGCCCGACGGATGGAAATTCGGCACGGCGCTGGAAAAGGCTTCGCAGTCGGGCAACGCCACCACCTTCAAGCCGGTGACCTACAACCATCTGGTCGACTCGCCGATGTACGCTGGCAAGTATTTCAAGCGCGTGGCCCTCAACCCCGGCGGCAAGGCGCCGGTGTACCTGGACGTGATGGCCGACGCACCGAAATACCTCAAGATCACGCCCGAGCAGCTCAAGGTGCATCGCAACCTGGTCACGCAGGCGATCAAGCTGTTCGGCTCGCATCACTACAAGCACTACGATTTCCTGTTCTCGCTGTCGGACGTGCTGGCCGGCAACGGTCTGGAGCATCACCAGTCCAGCGAGGACGGTATGGGCCCCGACTACTTCACGGCCTGGGATCACAACGCGCCCAACCGCGATCTGCTGGCGCACGAGTACGTGCATTCGTGGAACGGCAAGTTCCGCCGTCCAGCCGATTTGTGGACGCCCAACTTCAACGTGCCGATGGGCGATTCGCTGCTGTGGGTGTACGAAGGCGCGACGCAGTACTGGGGCTTCGTGCTGACCGCGCGTTCCGGCATGTGGACGCCGCAGCAGTTCCGCGACGCGCTGGCGATGGTGGCGGCCAACTACGACCGCAACCGCCCCGGTTTCCAGTGGCGCACGATGGAAGACACCACCAACGACGAGACCGCCGCCGGTCGCCGCATGCTGCCGTACCGCAGCTGGCAGATGAGCGAGGAGTATTACAGCGGCGGGCAGATGATGTGGCTGGCCGTGGATGCGAAGATCCGCCAGCTGACCCATGACCGCAAATCGCTGGACGATTTCGCGCGTGCCTTCTACGGCATGGACAATGGCAGTTTCGTCACGAAAACCTATACCTTCGACGACCTGGTCGTGGCGCTGAACGGCGTGGTCAAGTATGACTGGGCGGGCATGCTGCATCGGTTCGCCCGCGAGCGCAATCCGCCGTTCCTGCAGGGCGTCGACGCTTCGGGCTGGAAACTGGTCTATACCGACAAGCCGAGCGAGTACGAGCAGCAATACATGAACCGCCCCGAATCGGCGCGCCACATTTTCAACTTCGCATGGTCGATCGGCCTGACCATGGCCAAGCACGGCCTGATCAACGACGTGCGCTGGAACGGCCCCGCGTTCAGGGCCGGCGTCAGCACCGGTGCGACCCTGGTGGCGGTCAACGGTCAGGCGTATTCGAGCGACGTGCTGAAAGAGGCCATCACCGCCGCCAAGGACAGCAAGGAGCCGATCAAGCTGACGCTGAAATACCAGGGCGGCTATCGCACGGTATCCGTGGACTACCACGGCGGCTTGCAGTACCCGCATCTGGTGCGGGTCAAGGGCACGCCGGATTACCTCGGCGAGATCATCGCGCCACGCAAATAGACGAGGCAGGGGGGCTGGGCCCAATGACACTTGCTTGGGCATCGCCCCAAGCCGTTCGCGCTGAGCGTGGCCCGCATAGCGGGCGCACGCGGGGAGAGTCCATGGATGGACTCGGCTTTGAGGAGCGAGGAAGTCGAAGCGCATCCGGCAAGTCACCGGCATGTCCTTCGACTCCGGCCTGTGGCCGTAGCCTGTCCTGAGTCTGTCGAAGTGCTCAGGACGAACGGACGTTAAGCAAGCGCCATTGGACCCTGCCGCCTTGCATGTAGAAGACACGGCAGTTGCCTGCGGGTCACATGCTCGCGGCATTTTGTGTCACTGTAGTTGCATGGTGGAACTTGCTCGTGACTACAGTGGACGCATGGCATGAGTTTTCCCTGGTTGGCCGATCCGGACCGCTATGAGCATCCGCGCCTGTCGTGGCTGTTGGCGTGCGCGTTCGAGGTGGTGCTGAATGGCCTGTTCCGCATCGAGCATGATCTGCCGCCCAATTACAGGTCGCCCTCGGGCAGTCTTCTGGTTTCCAATCACCTGCGCGATTCGGACGGGCCGATCCTTGGCCAGTTGATGTTCGGCCGCAAGGGTTTCCGCTTGCGCAATCCGTTGCCGTTTTTTGCCATGCGCGAGGATCTGTATCAGCGCGAGGGTCTGGCCAATCTGCTGTTCGCCTGCCCTTGGCCGTTTATCCGTCTGTTGGGGTGGATTCCTCTCAAGTGGTTGTTTGTCAGCGTGCGCACCTATCCTTTGCGCCGCTTGCGCGAATTCACCTGGCACGACACCTTGCGCGAGCTTGCAAAGGTGGGGCTGGGTGACGCCGATCCGGAAGAGGTGTTCAACGCGCGTGGCCGCGCGGAGCTTGCGCGGTGTCTCGGCAGATTGCCCGCGCGGGTGGATGCGATCAATCCGTGGCGGTTGGGCCGCATGCGCGTGGCGCATTGGGGCCTGCGCCGCCTTTCGCTGAATGCACTGGATCGATTGGCGCCCTCGTTCCGGGAGACGGTCGCGCAACAGCTGCGCCTTTTTGCGCGGGAGCTCGATGCCGGACAGAACGTGTATTTCGCCCCCGAGGGGCATGTATCGATGGACGGTCGTTTTGGCCGAATCCGCGCGGGCACCTGGCTGCTCGGGCGGATGACGGCAAGGCCGTTGCCGGTTCAGCCCTTCACGTTGAGTTACGACCCGCTGGGGCCGGGGCGTACACGGATCGTCGTGCGCCATGGCGTACTGCTCGAGGATCTCGATTTCCAGGACACCCGCAGTTTGGCGAAGCGTCTGCGCGACGAGCTGATGGCGCGCCGCGTGATCACGCCAAGCCATTTGCTGGCGCATTTCCTGTGCGTGCGTTCGACGCCCTTCGGCGTGCACGAGCTCGCCGCGTGGCTGGGTGAGGCCACGGCTGCCGCGCAGGATGCCAACGTGATGATCGATCCGCTGTTTGGCCGCGTCTCCTCGGAGATACTGGCCGATGAGCGCCTGCGCTGGTTGGCGCGCAAGCGGCTGGTCTGGCCCGTGCATGGCATGTGGCATCGTCGCTTCTCGCCCGACACGCCGCCGACCTGGCGCAACACGTCGGGCACGGTGCGATATCTTGCCAATGCGCTGGCCGATTTTGCGCCGAAGCTTGCAAAGGCGTTGCCGGAATGAGCATCGGGCGCACCTGGCGGTCGGCATTGCACCCACGCGTGGTGCTCCCGGTATTGCTGGCGGCGGCACTGTTCATGGTGGCGATCAGCCTGGGCGATCTTGGGCAGGTGGTTGGTCGCATCAAGGCGGTGTCGGTGGGCAGCATGGCTCTGGTGCTCGGGTTTGCCGCGCTGTACCTGGTGCTCAAGGCGCTTCAACTGCACTTGCTGTTGAATGACCTGGGGGCACACCCCGGATGGCGCCGGTTCATGCTGGCTTTTGCCGTGGGTGAGTTGGCGCTGACTTTTCCTCTGGGCATCTTCGCGCAGAACTGGGTGCTGGCCGGCAAGAAGGACATGCATTTCGGACGCAGTTCGGCGGCCACCGTGGTCATGCTGGTGACGGAAGTGGTCGTGGCCCTGTTGTGGCTGGCGGTCAATGGCATGCCGGGGTGGGGGCCGGTACGACCGGTGACGGTCGGGATACTGGGCGGCATGGTGATATTCGGTTTTGCCCTGCTGCGGTTTCGCCTGCTGGATCGGTTGGCCGCGCGGATGGCGCACCATCGCGTGCATCGTGTCCTGGACGAAGGCCTGGGCCTCTTGCACGGACTCGAAAAACTCGGCAAATGGCGGATTTTCGGCACCAACCTGCTGGTGACGGCGGCATACCTGGGCGCGCTCGGCGCCGCATTCTGGGTGATGGGGCAGGGCATGGGGTTGCAGGAACTGTCCTATCGCGAAGCGGCGACCATCTATGCCTTCGCCCTGGCCTCGGTGCTGGTCAGCGGCGGTCTGTTCGGACAGATCGGCACGGTGGAAGTGATCGGCATGAGCGCGGCCACGGCGTGGGGTCTCGACTATACCGGCGGTCTGGCCCTGATGCTGGGTTTCCGCCTGGCCTGGACAGGATCGATGTGGCTGCTCAATGGCGTGATCGCCTTGACGCTGTGGCGCAAGGTGCGGCTGTCAGTCGATGGCAGCGAGAAAACGGGCCACTGATTCGGCACTGCTGATGCGCGGCAACCCGGAGCGGTCCATGGCGCGCGGTATGTCGCGCACAAGATCGAGCTGCGATTGCGTGGTCGAATACACGCGACCCTTGTCGTGATGGAACCGCGCCAGGTATTCCTGCTCGCTCTGGCCCGGCGTGGGCACGAACAGCGCGCGCTTGCCGAGTTCGGCCAGCTCCATCAGCGTGGTGTAGCCGGAGCGGGTCATCACCAGTCGCGCGCGGTTGAGCATTTCGCCTTGTGCCCGGCGGTCGAGATAGCCGTAGACCGTGGCGCGGCCGACCTGGCGGCAACTGCCGGCTTGCTCGGGACGGCCCAGCGTGACCACGATGTTGCCGCCCAGATGCGGCAGGGCATCCAGCACTTTTTCGGCCATCATCGAAAGCTGTGGCTCGATGCCCGAGATGGAAAAGAAACAGTCGATGTCCGGTTCGCCCTCCATGCGCTGGATGCCTGACAACGGGCCGATGTACCGCAGCCGATCCGTACCCCAGTCCAGTGCCGGATCATGACCGAGGTCGCCCGACAGGCCGCCGTGCGCTTCGATGTCGGGAATCAGGATGCGCCTGAAATGTCGCGTGAGTCGGCGCTGGGAGTATTCCACGAATTGTTCCAGGCGACGCGGGCGACCGGGAATGATCTGGCGCAGCGAATGCAGGATGCAGTAGCTGGGTACCTCGTGCGACCACATGCCGAAGCGGCTGTCGGAGATGATGCAGTCGATGCGTTCGCGCGCGGCGAGTTTTTCGACGAAACGGTGCTCCTGCATGAAGCGCGCCAGTATCAACGGCGTGTCCAGGCTCATGCGCAGATAGAACAGGGCCGGCCATCGGCTGAAGGGCTTGGGGATGTCCTTGAAGTCGATGAAACGGCACGCGCCGCCCAGTTCCGATTGCAGCAGTTGCCATCCGCCGCCGGGGGCAGTGACGATGATGACGTTGTCGCCGCGATCGAGCAGGGCGCGGATCAGCAGCAGGCTGCGCGACGCATGTCCAAGTCCCCAGTCGTGGATGGCGAACAGAATGCGTCTGGACATGCGGATTCCTTCGATGGCGTGACGGGGCGGATCGTGCGTGTGCTGTCGTCATTCCGGCGAAAGCCGGAATCCAAGTTGCTGTTGCGTAACGTCAAAATGGATTCCGGCTTTCGCCGGAATGACGCCATTGGAAGTTTTCGAGATGGGTCAGGTTACGTGCGTTGGGATTAATGGTTCCGGTGGACGATATGCTGGGCCATCCAGCGCAACGGGTCGGCACTGGCGCCGAAGGTCTGCAGCGCCTGCATGGCTTCGTTGTAGGCCGTGTCGGCGCGTTTCCTGGCCACTTCCACGCCGAGCAGGGAGGGCCAGGTGGACTTGCCGTGCGCGGCATCGGCGCCGCCGGTCTTGCCGGTGAGGCTTTCGTCGCCTTCGACGTCGAGCAGGTCGTCGCGGATCTGGAAAGCAAGGCCCATCTGGCTGGCGAAAATGTCCAGGTTGTGGCGCGCGCCGGCGTCCAGACCGGGCAGGGCATCGCAGGCCAGCAGCACGCTGGCGCGGATCAGGCAGCCGGTCTTGAGGCGGTTGAGCTCTTCCAGCTCGGCCAGCGTGATGGTGCGTCCCTCCGCTTCCAGATCCATGACCTGGCCACCGGTCATGCCGAGCGAGCCGGTGGCCTCGGCCAGCGTGCGCACCATGCCGATGCGGCAGGCCGAGGCGTTCCTGCCGTCGGCCAGCACGCCGAAGGCAAGCGTTTGCAAGGCGTCGCCGACGAGGATGGCAGTGGCGATGCCGAAAGCCTTGTGCACGGTCGGACGGCCACGGCGCAGGGCGTCGTCGTCCATCGCCGGGAGGTCGTCGTGCACCAGTGAAAAGCCGTGGATCATTTCCACGGCGCAGGCGGCATCGTCGAGATCCTCGGGATCCATGCCCAACGTTTCGCCGGTGGCATAGCAAAGCAGCGGACGGATGCGCTTGCCGCCGCCGAGCATGGCGTAGCGCATGGCTTCGTGAAGCGACGAAGGGGGAGCGTCGGCAGCCGGCAGGTGGCTGGCCAGGGCTTTTTCGACACGTTCCTGATAGGCAGGTGCCCGGACTTCGAAGCTGGTCATGCTGTCCACGAAAACAGGCCTTCGGCAATTTGCGGCGATGCCGCACATGTTGCACGGGGGCGCTGCAGGTGTCTACCGGCGAACGCGCCGCAGGCATTCATGAAGGACGTGATGTACTGGCACGGCGATGTTTCAGCGCCTCGATTCAGTCTTCATACAGCGTGAGGACGCGTCAACTTGCTACTGTTTCCATGCGGGACGCGTTACCTTGTGCGGTAACAGTACGCCCCACAACCGAGGAGGCAACATCATGCGTGCAACTGTTGCTCTCGCTCCTTCTGCCAAATACCAGAACGAGTATCAGGACGATATCCTGCAGAAGGTATCGAGGACATTCGCTCTGACGATCCCGCAATTGCCCAAACCCCTGCGGCGCGTCGTCGCCAATGCCTATTTGCTGTGTCGCATTGCCGACACCATCGAGGACGAATCGGCGCTCAGCGTCGAGCAGAAGCAGCATTTCCACGATTTTTTTCTGCGCGTGGTGTCCGGCGAGGGCGATGCCGATGCATTCGCCGCCGAACTGACGCCGTTGCTGACGATCGACGCGCTGGATGCGGAAAAGGATCTGATCGGCAACACCGGTACCGTGATGGCCATCACGCGTACCTTCAACCCGCGTCAGCGCGAGGCGCTTGAGCGTTGCCTCGACGTGATGTGCCACGGCATGCCGCGTTACGAGCGCCATGCCAGCGTCAGCGGCCTGAGCAACCAAGAGTCGCTGGATCGCTACTGCTACTACGTGGCCGGCGTGGTGGGCGAAACCCTGACCGCGCTGTTCTGCGATTACTCCGAGGACATTGCCAGGCATCGCGAACGCATGATGAAGCTCGGCGTGTCCTTCGGCGAAGGTCTGCAGATGGTCAACATCCTCAAGGATTTCTGGGAGGATCACCGGCGCGGCGTGTGCTGGTTGCCGCAGAACGTCTTTGCCCAGGCCGGCGTCGACCTTGGCGACGTGGACATGCGCGAGTACCAGCCGGGTTTCGGCAAGGCCTACGCGGGCCTGATCGGCATCGCCCATCGCCATCTGCTCAACGGTTTCGAATACACGTTGCTGATCCCGGACAGCGAGTCGGGCATCCGCCGTTTCTGCCTGCTGGCGCTGGCGCTGGCCGTGCAGACCTTGCAGCGGATCCACCAACGTCCCGACTTCAAGTCCGGCAACGAGGTGAAAGTGTCGCATCGCGTGGTGACCAACACGCTCATCATGACGCGACTTTTCGCCGGCTACGACCGGGCGCTGCGCCGCTGGTTCAACCGTCTCGGCAAGGGCCTGCCGTTGCAGGCGGCGGTCATGGACAGGATGGAGGCAAGCAGAGCCTAGGAGTTCATGCCGACAGACAACACGTAAAACAGGGCCATCTGATGAGTTTGCATGATGATGCGCGACATCTCCGACGAAAATGCGGTGACCACCTGTTGCCAACCGGTGTCCAGTCAACCGGACACGCTGCGGCTTGAAGCGGCCATTGCGGCCGCACGCAAGGCCGCGCTCGACGTCCAGCACGACAACGGCCACTGGTGCCACGAGCTGGAAGCCGATTGCACCATCCCTGCCGAATACGTGCTGATGCTGCACTATTTCGGCGAACGCGAACCCGAACTGGAAGCGAAGATCGGCAACTACCTGCGTCGCCGCCAGGGCAAGGACGGCGGCTGGCCGCTGTACGAAGCCGGCGCCATGGACGTGAGCTGCAGCGTCAAGGTGTATTTCGCCCTGAAGCTGATGGGCGACGATCCGGACGCCGAGCACATGCGCCGTGCGCGCAAGGCCATCCTGGCGCGCGGGGGCGCGGCGCGGTCGAACGTCTTCACACGCATCACGCTGGCCCTTTTCGGCGAACTGCCCTGGCGCGGCGTGCCCGTGGTGCCGGTGGAGCTGGTGTTGCTGCCACGCTGGTTTCCGATCCATCTGCTCAAGATTTCCTACTGGTCGCGCACGGTGGTGACGCCGCTGGCCGTGCTGTGCAGCCTGAAACCGCGCGCGGCCAATCCGCTGGACGTGCATGTCCGCGAACTTTTCCTGACCCCGCCCGAGGAGGAAAAGCATTACTTCCCCGAGCCGAAATCGCGCCTGGCCCGGTTTTTTCTCGGCATGGACAAGCTCGGACATCTGCTGGATGCGCACGCGCCGCGCTGGTTGCGTCGTCATGCACTGAAGCGCGCGGAGCAGTGGATGTTGCCGCGTCTGAATGGCGTGGACGGGCTGGGCGCCATCTTTCCGGCCATGGTCAACGCCTGCGAGGCGCTGGCCTTGCTGGGTTATCCCGCCGACAGCCAGCCCTTGCGCGAAGCGCGCAGGGCGCTCAGCGAACTGCTGATCGAGCACGCCGACGAAACCTATTGCCAGCCTTGCGTGTCGCCGGTATGGGATACCGGATTGACCTGCCTGGCCATGCAGGAGGATGCCCGCGACAGGCCGCTGCCCGAGTTGGATGCGGCGCTGGACAAGGCGCATGCGTGGTTGCTCGGAAAGCAGCTCGTGGAATCCAAGGGCGACTGGAAACTGACCCGTCCCAAGCTTTCCGGCGGCGGCTGGGCGTTCCAGTACCAGAACACCTATTACCCCGATCTCGACGATACCGCCGTGGTCGCCTGGACGCTGCATCAGTCGCCACGGCGCGACGAGGCCTGCGCGGAAGCCATCACCCTCGCGGCCAACTGGCTGGTCGGCATGCAGTCGGAAAACGGCGGCTTTGCCTCCTTCGATGCCGACAACAACCATGGCTGGCTCAACGAGATTCCCTTTGCCGACCATGGCGCCTTGCTGGACCCGCCGACCAGCGACGTCAGCGCACGCGTGCTGACCTTGCTGGCGCGCCTGGACCGCCCGCAGGATCGCCGCGCCCGCGAGCGGGTACTCGATTTCCTGCGCCGCGAGCAGACCAGCGACGGGTGCTGGTTCGGCCGCTGGGGCACGAACTACATCTACGGCACCTGGTCGGTGCTGACGGCGTTGCAGGCAGCCGGCGTCGCGCCGGACGACGAGGCCGTGCAGCGCGCCGTGGCATGGCTCAAGCGCTGCCAGCGCGAGGACGGCAGCTGGGGCGAAACCAACGACAGTTATTTCGAGCCCGCACTGGCCGGCACCGATACGCGCGGCAATGCCGCGCAGACCGCGTGGGCATTGCTCGGCCTGATGGCCGCCGGCGAAACCCGCAGCGAAGCGGTGGTGCGCGGCGTGCGCTGGCTGATCCATGCGCAGGATCCGAATGGCCGCTGGCATGACGCGGGCTTCAACGCGCCGGGGTTTCCGCGCGTGTTCTATCTCAAATACCACGGCTACAGTTGCTATTTTCCGTATTGGGCGCTGGCTTGCTACCGCCATGGACACGATGTCGTCGCCGGGTGATGTGGGCGTGGTGACGGCGTTGCCGGGGGAGGCGGCCGTGCTGAGCCTGCAGGAAGGCGACCGGTTGCGTGTGGTGGTGGCAGGCGTCGGTGCGCAACGTTCCGGGCAGGCTGCCCGGCGACTGCTCGATCATGGCGTGAAGGCGCTCGCGAGCCTGGGCGTGGCCGGCGGTTTGTCGCGTGTGCTGAAACCGGGGGACCTGATTCTGGCCGAACGTCTCGGCAGCGAGGCCGGCCCGGAACACGTCTCGACGGACTGGAACCAGTCGTTGCTCGAGGCCTGGACGTCATCGGGCGTGGCCGTACGGTTCGGCAGCTTGTGGAGCCACGCCAAAGCGGTGACTTCCGTGCACGAAAAGCAACAACTCGCCGCACGCGGTTACGACATCGTGGACATGGAAGCCGCCGCCGTGGCGCATGTGGCGAGCGAGGCCGGCGTGCCGTTCGTGGCCATCAAATGCGTTTGCGATCCGGCTTCCCGCGCCGTGCCGCCGATCGCCTTGCGCCTGCTGCGGCCGGACGGGCGCGTCCGGTTTTCGGTGTTGTTCCCGACGTTGTTGCGCGGCCCGCGCATGTGGCGGACGCTGCGTTGCATGAGCGAGGATTTCGATGCGGCCTGCGCCGGTCTGGCGCGCGCGGTTCCGGTGATGGTGCAGTCATGCCGGACCTGAGCGCGCGCGTGCTGGTGACCGGCGCGACCGGTTTCATCGGTTCGGCGGTGGTGCGCAATCTTCTGCATGCCGGTTACCGCGTACGCGCCCTGGTGCGCCCGACCAGTCGCCTGGACAGCCTCGAAGGTCTGGACGTGGAAACGGCGACCGGCGATGTGCGCGATCTACCGTCGCTGCTTGACGCCATGCAAGGCTGCGGCGGCGTGTTCCACGTGGCGGCCGATTATCGTCTGTGGACGCCCGACGCCGATGCCATGTATGCCTGCAACGTCGAGGGCAGCCGGCACGTTCTCGAGGCGGCGCGGCAGGTTGGCGTGAAACGCATCGTCTACACCAGCAGCGTCGCCACGCTTGGATTGCACGCGGATGGAACACCAGCGGACGAAGACACGCCGGTGATGCTGGAGCAGATGATCGGCCACTACAAACGCTCCAAGTTCCTGGCCGAACAGGTGGTGGGCGACATGGCGCGCGAGCTGTCGCTGGACGTGGTCACGGTGCATCCGGCGGCGCCGGTCGGGCCGCGCGACATCAAACCGACGCCGACCGGGCGCATGGTGCTGGATGCCGCGCGCGGACGCATGCCGGGCTACGTGGATACGGGCCTGGACATCGTGCACGTGGACGACGTGGCCGAGGGTCATCGCCTGGCCTACGAGCGGGGCGCCCGTGGCCGGCATTACATCCTCGGCGGCGAAAACCTCAGCCTGCGCGACATCCTCGTGCAGGTGGCCGACATCACCGGCAGGCGGCGTCCCTGGCTGCGCCTGCCGCATGCCGTGGTGTTGCCGGTGGCGCACGTCGCCGAAGCCTGGGCAGGTGTCAGCGGACGCGAGCCGTCGGTCACGGTGGCGGGGGCGCGACTGGCCCGCAAGCACATGTATTTTTCCCACCAGCGCGCCGCCGACGAACTGGATTACCGGCCACGGCCGGCGCACGAGGCGCTGGTCGATGCCGTGCAGTGGTTTGCCCAAAACGGCTACTTTCGGGCGCGACAGGCGTAGAATGGAGGGCTCAGGGGTGCAGACCTTTGCTGCAGGCCCCGCATCGTGCCGAAATGACGAATTTCATTCACGATTTCAGCAAGTTGAGTCAGCGAGTTGAGGTCACCAAGCATTCAGTCTGCACACAGGCAGAAGCGTATGCTGAACGA
Organism: Rhodanobacteraceae bacterium; assembly: GCA_035708045.1. GTDB lineage: Bacteria > Pseudomonadota > Gammaproteobacteria > Xanthomonadales > Rhodanobacteraceae > Oleiagrimonas. The sequence goes on from DASSTF010000173.1 coordinate 20,313, forward strand.
GGCGGCCTTCTCCAGCGGATAATCAAGGAGTCCAGATGAAAGCGACCGCGCGCGCCCGGCCGAACATTGCGCTCGTCAAATATTGGGGCAAGCGCGATTCGGCATTGAATCTGCCCGCGGCGGGATCGCTCTCCGTTACCCTGGACACCCTGTGGACGCAGACCACCGTCGCCTTCGACCGCACGCTCGACCAGGACATCCTGCATCTCAATGGCGTGGCGGATCCGCGCGCCGGGAAACGTGTCGGTGCCTGTCTGGACGTCCTGCGTCAGCATGCCGGCACGAGCTGGCGCGCCCGTGTCGATACACGGAACAATTTTCCGACGGCGGCCGGGCTGGCTTCGTCCGCTTCGGGTTTTGCCGCGCTGGTGGTGGCGGCCAGCCGGGCGCTGGATCTGCCGCTGGATCGACGGTTTCTGTCCACGTTGGCCCGGCAGGGTTCGGGCTCGGCGGCGCGTTCCCTTTACGGCGGTTTCGTCGTCATGCACGCGGGTGAGTCGGACGACGGCAGCGATGCCTGCGCCGAACCCTTGCTGCCAGCGGAGGCATGGCCGTTGACCGTGGTCATCGCGATCACCACGCAACAGGCCAAGGCGGTCGGTTCTGGCGAGGGCATGGAGCGCAGCCGGCGCACGTCGCCATTCCATGCCGACTGGATAGCCTCGGTGGATGGCGATCTGGCCGCCGCGCGCGCGGCGGTCATGGCGCACGATTTCCAGGCGCTGGCGGAAGTCGGCGAACACAGTTGCCTGAAAATGCATGCCGACATGCTGTCCAGCCGGCCGCCGCTGATGTACTGGTCGGCGGCCACCGTGGCCTGCATGCAACGCATCCGCGAGTTGCGCGAGCGCGACGGTCTGGGCGTGTTCTTCACCGTGGACGCCGGGCCGCAGGTCAAGGCCGTCTGCCTGCCGCAGGATGCCCCTCGCGTGGCGACCGCGCTGGCCGAGGTGCCGGGCGTCGAATGCACGATGGTCAGCGGGCTCGGCGCAGGCGCCGAGGTCATGCCGGAAGTCGAGGTGGCGTGATGGACGTCAGGACGAGTGCTCCCGGCAAGCTGGTGATCGCGGGCGACTACGCCGTGCTGGAAGGCGCGCCGGCTGTCGTGATGGCCCTGAATCGTCGCGCGCAAGTAACGATCGTCGACAGCGCCGACGGCGACTTCTGCATCGATGCGCCGGAAATGGACATCCAACAGGCGCATGCCCGTCTGGAGTCGGGAAAACTGTGCTGGCAGGATGCCGGTGTCGGCGAGCGCCTGAATCTGGTCACGGCGGTGCTTGAGCATCTGGCCGGGCAGGGCATGCTCGTGGATGGCTTTCACGCCCATCTGGACACGCAGGCCTTTTTTTCCGCCTATCGACGCCGGGACAAGCTGGGTCTGGGATCGAGCGCGGCCCTGGTCGTGGCCCTGGTCGGCGCCATCCATGCGCGATACGGGCACGAGCCGCCGAATCTCGAAGCCATGCTGGCCATGCATCGGCAGATGCAAGGCGGGCGCGGCAGCGGCCTGGACATTGCCGCCAGCCTGATGGGCGGCCTGCTGGTATACCGCCTGCAAGACGGTCGGCCACATGCCGTGCAGACATCGTGGCCGCGGGAACTGGCCCTGTGCTGCGTCTGGTCGGGCCGTCCGGCTTCGACGGGCAAGGCGCTCGGACAACTGGCGCAATGGCGCCGCAACCATCCTGCCGATTACGACAAGCTGATGAATGAACTGACGGTCGAGGCCACCGCCGTCGCCGCGGCGTTGCAGGCGGACGATGCCCGCGCGATGGCCGACGGCATGGCGGCTTATGCTTCCGGTCTCGAGCGACTGGGACAGGCCAGCGGCATCGACATCGTCTGCGCCGAGCACCGCAGCGTGGCCGACATGGCCGATGACTGCGGCGTGGTCTACAAGACCTGCGGCGCCGGCGGCGGCGACGTCGGCATCGCCTGCGCCACCGACCACGATCGATTGAAACATTTTGCCAAACAGGTGGACTCAGCCGGCTTTTACGTACTGGGCGTCAATATCGACGTGCAGGGATTGGCCGTGGAAACATCCGCACCAAGCAACAGGAGACAATCATGGACAACGTACGCATGAACGACGGCGAATCGACGTCCACTGAAGCGACGGCGCGCGCATCGCGCCTGCCCGGTTTCTACAAGCTGTCGGTGGCCGAGCGCGTGCGCCTGCTGCATGCGCGCGGGCTGCTGTCGCGCGAGGACTTTCGCGCCTTGGCCAGCGGCCGCCATCAGCTGTCGGTGGAAAAGGCCGACAAGATGATCGAGAACGTCGTCGGTGTGCTCGGCATGCCGGTCGGCCTCGGCCTCAATTTCCTCATCAACGACAAGGAATACGTGGTGCCGCTGGCGGTCGAGGAGCCGTCCATCGTGGCGGCGCTGAGTTCGGCGGCCAAGATGGTGCGCAAGGCGGGCGGTTTCAGGACGCGCAGCACCAAGCCGATCCTGATCGGCCAGGTGCAGGTGGTGGACGTCGCGCATGCCAGCAAGGCGCAGGCCGCGCTGCTCCGGCGCAAGGACGAGATCATGAACCTGGCCAACAGCCTGCACCCCAACATGGTGGCGCGCGGCGGCGGCGTCGAGGATGTCGAGGTGGTGGTTCATTCCGCGCCGGACGGCAAGCGCGACATGGTGGTGCTGCATCTTCTGGTCAACACCTGCGACGCGATGGGCGCCAACCTGGTCAACACCATGTGCGAGGGCGTCGCGCCGCTGGTGGAAACCATCACCGGCGGCAAGGTGTTTCTGCGTATCCTGTCCAACTTGACTGATCGCGCATTGGTTTGGGCCGAGGCGGTGATTCCGGTGGACGTGCTGGCCGGCAAGGGCAGGGATGGCGCCGAAGTGCGCGACGGCATCATCCTGGCCAACGATCTGGCCATCGTCGATCCGTATCGCGCCGCCACCCACAACAAGGGCGTGATGAACGGCGTGGACGCCGTGGCCCTGGCCACCGGCAACGACTGGCGCGCGCTGGAAGCCGCCGCGCATGCCTACGCCGCGCGCGGCAAGTCCTACACCTCGCTGACGCGCTGGTACAAGAACGATGCGGGCGATCTGGTCGGCAGCATCGAGATGCCGATGAAGGTCGGCATCGTCGGCGGCCCGCTGCAATCGAAC
>DASSTF010000174.1:0-3542 GCA_035708045.1 Rhodanobacteraceae bacterium
ACGTACAGGCATACGGCGTCCTGCCAGCTGATCCAGTCAAGGATGCGGCCAGTGGCATCCAGCGACAACACGCGAGTGGTGTTGAGGTCGTGCAACGGTGCGATCTGCTCCAGCATGCAAGTCCTCCGGTGTGCAATCGGATGTACTCTCCATGTTTGCATTTCTCCCGACAACGCCAGCATAGCGAAAATTGGTCCGTGCGCGTAGCCGAAATGCAATGCCCGGCTGGATTGCCGTGCCCCCTTACCGGCGGCTGAAGGCACTGTTATAGTGTCAACCTTGCACAAACCAGCTGCCGGGGTTTCGGAGCACCGGAGGGGTGTTCCACGGTGGCAACGAGGATCAAACAACGTGGCTGAAGTACTTTTCTATGAGCGTCCGGTGCCCCTGAATCGCGAGGGTCACAAGGATCTGCGTATCAAACCCATCAACAACGTGGCCTTTGCGGCCAAGGCCCATTCGGTGCCCTTGACCGTGGTCGAATTCGGCCCGGCGGCGCGGGATTTTCCCATCCTGTTCGGCGGCAACAGCCTCGAGGAAGCCGGCCCGTTGGCCATGCTTGGCCTCAACCAGTCCGAAAACGCCTTCGTCGACGAGAACGGCCAGTGGGAAGCGGGCGCCTATGTCCCGGCCTTCATCCGCCGCTACCCGTTCGTGCTGGCGGAAAAGCCCGAGGGCGCCGAGGGTGACGATTTCACCGTGTTTCTGGACGAGGACTACGCCGGCTTCGGTACCGAGGAAGGCGAGCGCCTGTTCAACGAAGACGGCAGCGACACCGACACGCTGAAGAATGCCGTGCGTTTCCTGGGCGAGTTCCAGGAGCACGTCAAGCGTACCCACGCCTTCACCAAGCGCCTGCGCGAGCTGGATCTGCTGGAGCCGCGTTCGGCGCAGATCAAGGATGGCGAGAACACCATGGTCATCAACGGCCTGTTCCTCGTCAACGAGGAAAAGCTGCGCCAGCTGGACGAGAAAGTGGCGCACGAGCTGCTGGCCGACGGCAGCATGGGCTGGATCTATGCCCACCTGCTGTCGCTGTCCAACATCGATCGCCTGAAGATGCGCATCGACCGTCGCAAGGCGGCCGCATAAGCCTGCCAAGGCGACCAGCGCGGATCACGTCCGCGTTGCGTATCGCGATGCAAGACGCCGGGGCCATGCAAATGGCTCCGGCGTTTTTTACGGGCCGTTCTTGAGCGGCTTGGCCATGCGCAGCAGATCCACGTCGAAACCGTTCTCGGCATAGAGCTTGCGTGCGCGCTCGTTGCCGGGAAACACCGCCAGCGAAAGCATATGGCAGTGGTGTTCGATGGCCCATTGTTCGGCGTGCTCAAGCAGGCTGCGGCCAATGCCCCTGCCTTCCTGGCCCGGCGCGACAGCCAGGTCGGAAATGTGGCAGTTGGTGCGCCCGTTGAAGAAGTCCTGCACCTTTTTCAGGTGCACGAAACCGACGGCGCGGCCGCTTTCGCGGTCCTCGGCAATGAACATGAAGCTGCCGGCGGGTTGGTCGCTGAGATGGCGCGCCAGATCCTCGCGGATGCCGCCGATGCATTCGTTGCGCCGTCGCCATGGCGGCAACGGAAAATCGGTGAAGCGGGGGACCAGACCGAGGATGAAGTCGTCGTCGTCGACCTCGGCCATGCGGATCAGGAAGGTGTCGTCACTCATGTGCTGTCGTCGTGCGATCGCGGGGTACGGGAAGTTCTACACCCTTGCCCGTGCGGATGAAAGCGGAAGGGTCAGCGATAGGTGTCGGCGATGCCGGGTACCGCGGACAACCAGTCGTGGCTGTCCACGTCGTAGTCGCGCGGCGAGTCTTTATGCTCGGGGATGGCGCTGGCCTTGCCTTTCAGGGTGTAGGCCAGGGCGCTGGAGCTGCCCTTGCCGGCAATGGCGGCCAGGGCGGCGCGCGCCGTGGCGCTGGGCGTGATGTCCACGTCGGTCACGTCGGCGGACAGGGCCGGAATGTCGAGCTTGAAGCGGGTGTCGATTTGCGTCGCCGGCTGGTTGTTGATGAGCATCGTCAGGTGCAGCGCGCGAAACTCCATCGAGCCGTAGCTGTTGTTGAGGATGCGTATCTGCATGTGCCACTGGCCGTTCGGCTGGACATGCAACTGCTGGATGCTGAGGGTTGGCGGAAACATGCTCTTGCGCGGCGTCGACGAGCAACCCGTCAATACGATCAGCAGCATGGCCGGAATGATCCACGACAGCAGGCGTTTCATGACCTGTCTCCAAACATCGATGTCCGAATGGTAGATTCTAACCTTACCGCGAACCATCGCAGGTGATTCCCATGACGGGCCCGACGCGGCATCATGGGCGTTTTCCACACGAGTCGCCTGCATGCCACGTCGCATTGTTGCCCGCCGTTCCCCCATCCACGGCAACGGCGTTTTTGCCGTCGCCCCGATCGCCAAGGGTGAAACCGTCATCTATTACAAGGGGCGGCTCATCACGCATGCCCAGGCCGACCGGGAATACGGTGACGGCGCCGATACCGGGCACACGTTCCTGTTCACCTTGAACGACAAGTACATCGTCGACGCCAACGTCGGCGGCAACACCGCACGCTGGATCAACCACAGTTGCGAGCCCAACTGCGAGGCGATGATCGAGGAAACCGACGACGGCGATCCGCGCCACGACAAGGTGCTGATCGAGGCGCTGCGCGACATCGCCCCCGGCGAGGAGCTGACCTACAACTACGGCATCGTGCTGGACGTGCCGCACACGCCGCGTATGAAAAAACTGTGGGCCTGCCGCTGCGGTTCGCCCAAGTGCACCGGTACGCTGCTGCAGCCCAAGCGATAGCCCGGATGGGCTCCGGCTAAAGCATCCATCCAACCCGTTCGCGCTGAGCGTAGCCCGCGTAGCGGGTGAAGTCGAAGCGCTGCTGCTTAGTCGCGTACTATGTCCTTCGACTTCGGCCTGCGGTCTACGCTCAGGACGAACGGGCTTAAGGGGTTGAGAGGTCAATCCTCCTCGGCATGCGGCTTCCAGTTTTCGCAGAGTTTCTTCTGCACCGGTTCGGGCACGGGGTCGTAGTGGCTCATGTCCATGGCAAAGCGGCCTTCGCCGCCGGTGAGGGATTTCAGTTCGGTCTGATAGTCGGCCAGTTCGGCCAGCGGCACCTGGGCGTTGATGACGAGTGATCCGTCGCGGCGCGCGTCGGTGCCCATGATGCGCGCACGGCGGCTGGCCAGGCTGCCGGTGACGTCGCCCACGTGCGATTCGGGAATGCTGATGTCGATGTTGACGATCGGTTCGAGCACCAATGGCCGCGCCTTGGCGATGGCTTCGAGGAAAGCCTTGCGGCCTGCGGTGACGAAGGCGATTTCCTTGGAGTCGACCGGGTGGTGCTTGCCGTCGTGCACGGTGACGCGGATGTCCTGCATGGCGTAGCCGGCGATGGCGCCGGCCTGCATGGCCTGCAGCACGCCCTTTTCCACGGCCGGCAGAAACTGGCCGGGAATGGTGCCGCCCTTGACCGCGTCCACAAACTCGAAGCCGCCGCCTCGCGGCAGCGGCTCCACACGCAG
>DASSTF010000175.1:0-8862 GCA_035708045.1 Rhodanobacteraceae bacterium
GAAACGGAGACAGCCTGACCCGATCCAGGCTTTCAGGCGGTAAAATCACCTTGTCGGCCCCATGGTGGGGCATGAACGTTACCGTCGGGATTCAGTACGCTGTTTGATCGAAAGCAAAAAGGCGAGCGCGCCGTCCTGGTATTGCCGCACTCGCGCCATGCCGGCGACCCCGCGCGCCGCGCCGAAGAGTTTGCCGACCTGGCGACATCGGCGGGCGCCGAAGTGCTGGAGCGCATCAGCGCGCGCGTGGCCGAACCCAATCCGCGCTATTACATCGGCAGTGGCAAGGCCGAGGAAGTGGCCGAGTGCGTGCGCGCCACCGGCGCCGATCTGGTGCTGGTCGATCACCTGCTGAGCCCCGTGCAGGAGCGCAACCTGGAGCAACTGCTGGGCGTGCGCGTGATCGACCGCGCGGGCCTGATCCTCGACATCTTCTCGCAGCGCGCGCGTTCCCACGAAGGCAAGCTGGAAGTGGAGCTGGCGCAGCTGCGGCACCTGTCCACGCGTCTGGTGCGCGGATGGACGCATCTGGAACGCCAGCGCGGCGGCAGCATCGGCCTGCGCGGCCCTGGCGAAACCCAGCTGGAAACCGATCGCCGCCTGCTCGGCATCCGCGTCAGGCAGCTTACCCGGCGACTGGAAAAAGTGCAGACCCAGCGCAGCCAGCAGCGCCGCGCGCGCCTGCGCAACACCGTGCCGAGAGTGGCGCTGGTGGGTTACACCAACGCCGGCAAATCCACCTTGTTCAACCAGCTCACCGCCGGCGGGGTGTATGCCGCCGACCAGCTGTTTGCCACGCTCGATCCCACCGTGCGCCGTATCGAGAATCTGGATGGCGGGGCGGCCGTGCTGGCCGATACCGTCGGTTTCGTGCGCGAGCTGCCGCACGACCTGGTGGCGGCGTTTCGCGCCACCCTGGCCGAAGCGCGGGACGCGGATCTGCTCCTGCACGTCAGCGACGCCGCCGATCCGGAAAAGGATCTGCTGGCGGACGTGGTGGATCGCGTGCTCGAGGAAATCGGCGCCAGCGAGGTGCCGCAGTTGCGGGTCATGAACAAGACCGATCTTGCCGGCATCGATCCACATGCCGATCGCGACGGGGAGGGTCACGTTCAGCGCGTATGGCTGTCGGCCGCCACAGGCGAGGGCCTGGATCTGCTGCGCGCGGCGCTGGGCGAACGTCTCGGCGGCGACCGGGTGCGGGCCAGCCTGGACTTGCCGCTCAGCGCCGGTCGCCTGCATGCGCGTCTCAAGGATGCCGGCGCCATCGTCGACGGGCATGTGGATGCCGATGGCTGGCATCTGGTCATCGATGCACCGCGCGACGTGCTGGCCAGTCTGCCGGGCGAGGATGCCCGGCCGGTGCGCGCATTGGCGGCCGGCACGTCGCATCAGGATTGACCGCCCGACAGCGCCTGTTGTCCCGGCACGATCTGCTAGAATGAGAGCAGTGCGTCCGGTTCAGGCTCCTCGTGCCGACCCCGGTCGCCATTGACTGCTTTCAGCCAATATCCGCGACGCACCCATCATGTCGAAACCCGATGTTTTCACCTGCCGGCGTCATGCGTCGGCCCCGATCCTGCCCGCAGGGGGCTCTTGAACATGTCCTGGAATGAACCTGGCAATGGCGGGCGCGACCCGTGGAGCCGCGACCATCGTCCCTCGGGCGGTGGCAAAGGCCCGCAATGGGACGACCTTTTCAACAAGCTGCGACAGCACATGGGGCGTTTCGGCAAGGGTGGCGGCGGCATCGTCACCATCATCGTGGCCATCATCCTGGCCTGGCTGATCCTTTCCAGTTACACCGTCATCGGCGCGCGTGAAACCGGCGTGGTGCTGCGCCTGGGCGCCTATTCGCGTGCCCTGCCGCCGGGCTTCCATCTCAAATTGCCGTCGCCTTTCGAGCACGTGTACAAGGTGAAAACCACCCAGGTGCGATCGGTCTCCGACAGCGTACAGATGCTGACGAATGACGAAAACATCGTGCATGTCGACTTCAACGTGCAGTGGCAGGTCTCCGACGCACGCAAGTTCCTGTTCTCCATGCGCGATCCCGAGCAGACCATACGCGAAGCCGCTGAAGCCGCCGTGCGTGCCGTGGTAGGCGCCAACACCATGGACACGATCCTGTCGGGGCAGGGCGCCGAGCTGGTCGCCAAGACGCGCCAGCGGTTGCAGCAGGTGCTGGACGAATACAACGCGGGTCTGCGGGTCACCGAAATCAGCTTCCAGAACGTGGCCCCGCCCGATCAGGTCAAGGCCGCCTTCGACGACGTCAACAAGGCGCGCGAAGACAAGCAGCGCATCGAGAACGAAGCCCAGGCCTACGCCAGCCAGGTCATTCCCGTGGCGCGCGGCAATGCGGCGCGCATCGCGGCCGAAGCCGCCGGCTACAAGGCGGCCCGCATTGCCCGTGCCGAGGGCGACGTGCAGCGCTTCAGCCTGATGCTGGCGCAGTACAAGATGGCACCGCAGGTCACGCGCATGCGCCTGTGGCTGGAAACCATGGAAGACATCCTGGCCGCGCATCCGAAGGTGGTGGACGGTTCCAACGGTCGCAACGTGTTCTATCTGAAACTTGGCGCGGGCCAGGCCACGACGTCGAGCGAAGGCACGACGACGATGCCGGGCGTGGGTCAGGCCATCGGGCCGGACACGTCGACATCAGGCAACAGCTCCGCCAGCGACAAGGGAGACGGACAATGAAAAAGTTGTGGCCCATCATCCTTGTCGTCATCGTCGTGATCGTCGGCTTCAGCAGCATGTTCACGGTAAGCGAGGGGCAAAGCGCCATCCTGCTGCAGTTCGGCCGGATCGAGCGTTCCAATTTCACGCCGGGCCTCTATTTCAAGTTGCCTTTCGTGCAGCAGGTGATGCGTTTCGACAGCCGCATCCAGACCCTGGACGCACAGCCCGAGCGCTATTTCACCGGCGAAAAGAAAAGCGTCGACGTGGATTTCTACGTCAAGTGGCGCATCTCCAACAACGTGACCTTCTATCGCGCCACCACCGGCGATCTCGATCAGGCGCGTCAGCGCCTGGCGCCCATCATCAAGGATGCGCTGCGTTTCCAGGTCAACTCGCGCACGCTCGATGAGCTGATTTCCGGCGGCCGCAAGGACATCGCCCATCAGGTGATCGCCCAGGCCAACAAGGCCACGCGCGACAACCTCGGCATCGAGGTGGTGGATGTGCGCATCAAGCGCATCGAGCTTCCCGAAACGGTCAGCGACTCGGTCTACAGCCGCATGCGCGCCGAGCGCAAGCAGTTGGCCAACGAGCTGCGTTCCACCGGCAAGGAGGCGGGCGAAAAGATCCGCGCCGACGCCGATCGCCAGCGCCAGATCCTGATCGCCAACGCCAAGCGCGATGCCGCCAAGATCCGCGGCGAAGGCGATGCCAAGGCCGCGGCCATCTATGCCGCCGCCTACGGCAAGGATCCGCAATTCTTCGACTTCTACCGCAGCCTCAACGCCTACCGGACGGCTTTCGGGCACGGCAAGAGCGTGCTGATCGTGAATCCGCAATCCCGGTTCATGCGCTACTTCGGCAGTGCCGGCGGCAATGGCGGGCACTAGAGGCTGGCGTTGATGCACGAGTTGTCCGCGGCGCTGTGCCTGGTGCTCGTCATCGAAGGCATGATCCTGCTGGCCGCCCCGCGCGGCTGGCAGAAGATGGTCGAGCAGGCCGCACGAATGGATCCGCGCCTCCTGCGCGCATGCGGCGGCGTGGCCGTGGTTGCTGGGCTGCTGGTACTGCAACTGGTCAATCGGTAGGCGATTTCGCTGCGACGAATCAAACTCGAGACAGGGTGACCCGGTCACCGACGTTGCCCCTGGCGGGGTGTTCACAACACATCAGGCGATAAAGAAGATGGGCAAGTCAGTAGTCATTTTGGGCGCGCAGTGGGGCGACGAAGGCAAGGGCAAGATCGTCGACCTGCTGACCGAGCGCGTCGGCGCCGTGGCGCGGTTCCAGGGCGGCCACAATGCCGGCCACACCCTCGTCATCAACGGCGAGAAGACGGTGCTGCACCTGATTCCCTCGGGCATCCTGCGCGAAGGCGTGCAGTGCCTGATCGGCAACGGCGTGGTGCTTTCGCCGGCGGCGCTGCAAAGCGAGGTCGCGGAGCTGGAGGGCAAGGGCGTGGACGTGCGCTCGCGCGTGAAGATCAGTCCGGCCACGCCGCTCATCATGCCGTACCACATCGCCGTCGATCAGGCGCGCGAAAAGGCCGCCGGCGGCAGCGCCATCGGCACCACCGGTCGCGGCATCGGCCCCGCCTACGAGGACAAGGTGGCACGCCGCTCGATCCGCGTGGCCGACCTCATGTACCCGCACGAGCTGCCGGAAAAGATCCGCGCGGCCGTCGATTACCACAACTTCATCCTCGAACACTGGCTCAAGGCCGACACCGTCGATTACCAGAAGACGCTGGACGACGCGCTGGCCTGGGGCGAGTACATCCGGCCCATGGTCGACGACGTGGCCACCGTGCTGCGCGACATCCGCGCCGAGGGTGGCGACATTCTCTATGAAGGCGCCCAGGGCGCGCTGCTGGACATCGACCACGGCACCTATCCGTACGTCACTTCCAGCAACACCACCGTCGGCGGCGCGCTGGCCGGCACCGGCGTCGGCGCCTGCGACATCGACTACGTGCTCGGCATCTGCAAGGCTTACGCCACGCGTGTCGGCGGCGGGCCTTTCCCGACCGAGCTGCACGACGAAACCGGCAAGTTCATCGCCAAGGCCGGCAACGAGTTCGGCGCCAGCACCGGTCGCCCGCGCCGCTGCGGCTGGATCGACCTGGTGGCGCTGCAGCGCGCCGTGCAGATCAACGCCATTTCCGGCCTGGCCATGACCAAGCTGGACGTGCTCGACGGTCTGCCCACGATCAAGGTCTGCGTGGCCTACGAGTACCGCGGCAAGCGCCGCGAACTGGCGCCGCTGGATGCCGACGGCTGGCGCGAGTGCAAGCCGGTGTACCTGGAGTTTCCGGGCTGGGAAGAAAAGACCAGCGGCGTGCGCGAGTGGAACAAGCTGCCGGCGGCGGCGCGCGCCTACCTGCGCGCCATCGAGGAACTGTCCGGTTGCCCGCTGGCCCTGGTCGCCACCGGCGCCGACCGCGACGACACCATCGTGCTGCGCGATCCGTTCGCCTGATCCGCCCGCTCGGGTCGTCGCGGTTCAGGCCCGCTTGCCGCGGCCCGCGCCATGAAACGGCGGCTTGGTCAGCCACAGGATCGGGATCAGCGCGAACAGGATCCAGCCCAGCATCTGCATGATGTCGTTGAACGACATCTGGAAGCTCTGCTGGGTGATGGTGTGGTTGATGGCCGCCAACGCCTGCTGCGTATGTCCATGGCCGATCTTGTCGATCGCATGCACGGCAACCGGGTTGTACGGAGTGATGTGCTCGGACAGATACGTGTGGTGCGTGACCGATCCACGGTCCCACAGAAAGGTGATGATCGACGCCGAAAAACTGCCGCCCAGCGTGCGCAGGAAGGTGGAAGTGCCGGAACCGGCGGCGATCTCGTGGCCCTTCAGATCCGACAGCAGAATGGTCAGCACCGGCATGAAAAACAGCGCCGTACCGAGGCCCTGCAGCAGGCGCACCATGGCGATGGAACCGAAATTGACCTGCGTGTTGAAGTTGGCGTTCATCATGCAGGTGATACCGAATATGCCGAAGGCGATCCCCGCCAGCAGGCGCAGATCCATGCGCGGGCCGTACTTGCCGACAAAAAATGTCAACAGAATGGGAAAAACGCCGATGGGAGCACTGGCCAGTCCCGCCCACATCGCGTTGTAGTCGAGCACACGCTGCATCCACAGGGGCAACAACAGGCCCATGCCGAAAAAGAGTGCGTAAGACAGCACCAGCACCAGCGTGCCTGCGGCAAAATTGCGGTGGCGGAACAACTTCAGATCGACGATGGGATCGTCGTCCGTCAATTCCCAAATCAGGAAAACGGTCAGCGCAATGGCCGACACGACGGCCAGCACCACGATGAAGGTGGAGTGGAACCAGTCGGCGTCGTTGCCCTTGTCGAGCACGATCTGCAGCGCGCCGACGCCGATGACCAGCGTGAACAGGCCCACGTAATCCATGCGCGGGCGTTCCAGCTTCTCCTTCATGCCGGCCAGCTGTTCAGCCACGACCACGCTGGAAAAGATGCCGATCGGCACGTTGATGAAAAAGATCCATTCCCATGAGTAGTTGCTGGTGATCCAGCCACCCAGTACCGGTCCGACGATGGGCGCGACGATGGTGATCATGCCGATCAGCGCCAGCGCCATGCCGCGCTTGGCCTTGGGCCAGGTGGCGATCATCAGGCTCTGGGTGACCGGGTACATCGGGCCCGACACCGCGCCCTGGATGGCGCGGAAAAACAGCAGCATGCCCATGGAGTGGGAAAAGCCGCACGCCAGCGAGGCCAGCGAGAACAGCACCGTGCACCAGATGAACAGCTTCACCTCGCCGAAACGGCGGCTCAGGTAGCCCGTCAGCGGCAGGGTGATGGCCATGCACACCGCGAACGAGGTGATGATCCAGGTGGCCTGGTCGTAACTCTTGCCCAGGTTGCCGGCAATCGTCGGCAGCGACACGTTGGCGATGGTGGTGTCGAGCACCCGCATGAACGTGGCCAGCGACAGGCCGACGCTGGTCAGCGCCAGATTGGGCGGGTTGAAATCGGCGTCGCTCAATTGATTGCCATGACAGGTAATCGGAAGCCACAGGGTGACGGGTTTCCCGTCATTGTCAACAGTGGGGTGTGCAGGCTTTTGAATTCAGGCAGTTGCCCCCATGTCGCATGACAGGTACAAGTGACACTTGCCGCGAAATATTCCGGATGCGGAGAACGACATGGCTACTGGCTGGGCAGGCGACAACGCCGTCAACGATCAAATCGACGCCACCGTCAATGACGCCGTCAAGCGCGTGCGCAGCCAGATGCGCACGGGGCCGGGACGCACTCATTGCGAAGAGTGTGGCGACCCCATTCCCGAAGCGCGGCGCAAGGCCGTGGCGGGCGTGCGCCTGTGCCTGGCCTGCCAGGAAGCGTTCGACCGCGAGCAGGCGGTTTCCAGCGGCTACAACCGGCGCGGCAGCAAGGACAGCCAGCTGCGCTGATTCCGGTTCCTCCGAAATCTCCTTGACACCCTTGCCACCCTGAATCGTGCCATCCCCGGAGCGCCGGCATGGGATGGCGGTCAATATGTGACACAGTTATTAGACAACGTTGTCATGAATGTCTATTTTCGAGACATTCGCGCTTTCCCCGAACCATCGGAAAACGCCTGCTCGATCCATAACAAGCGGTGGTTGCATGGATGCGGCAAGGCGATGATTCCCCTCCGGCTTCGGATCCGGCCGTCGATCGCCCACATGAACCCATGTTCTGGAGGTCATCCGATGTTCGAGAAGCGATCGATGACATGGCCGTGCCATGTCCACAAACTGTTTGCCGGCGCCGCCGGTCTGTCCGCCGCGCTGTGTCTGGCGATGGCGCCATCTCCCGAAGTCCACGCCCGGCCGCTGACATTGGCGGCGACCACGGCGTGTGCGGCGTCGTGGAACGCCGCGACGGCATATACCGGTGGCGACACGGCCAGCGAAAACGGCACCAACTACGTCGCCAACTGGTGGACCCAGGGCGATGATCCGGCCACGCACAACGGTCCCGGCGGATCGGGCCAGCCGTGGACGGCGCAGGGCGCCTGCGGTTCCGGTGGCGGGGACGATGGCGGCGGGTCGGATGGCGGCTCCGGCTCCGGCCAGTGCGCCGCGGCCTGGAGTGCCTCGGCGGTCTACAACGGCGGTGACGAGGCCAGTGAGAACGGCACCAACTACGTCGCCAACTGGTGGACGCAGGGCGCCGATCCAGCCACCCACAGCGGCCCTGGCGGATCGGGCCAACCGTGGACTGCCGAAGGCAGCTGCAGCGGCGGTTCCAGCGGTGGCGGTGGCGGTGATGACGGCGGTGGCGACGGCGGCACAGGCGGCACGGGCGGCACGGGCGGCAGTCATCCGCCTCCGGCAGGCTTCATCTTCAGCCCCTACAAGGACGTCACCATCAACCTCAACTGGAACACGGACGTCATGAGCACCAAAGTGACCGGTACGTTGATTCCGGTGGCGGGTCAAGGCGGATTGCTTGCCACCCGCGAACCGAATCTGGGAGCCATAACGCTGGCCTTCGCCACCGGCCAGTGCGGCAGTGAAAGCTGGGGCGGCGTACCGGGGCAGGATTTTGCCGATGCCAACGTTGCCACCCTGGACGCTTCGGGCGTGGACTACATCGTATCCACCGGCGGCGCGGCGGGTACCTTCAAATGCTCGGATCCGGCCGGCATGGCGGCTTTCATCTCGCGCTACATGTCGCCGCACATGGTCGGCGTGGACTTCGACATCGAGGGTGGCCAGACCCAGGCCGACATCGATGCGCTGGTCTCGCAGGTCGTCTATGCGCAGAACCTCTACCCGAACCTGCGTTTCTCGTTCACGCTGGCCACGTTGGCCGCTTCGGACGGCAGCTACGGCGGCGTCAATGCGCTGGGCGCGATGGTGGTCAATGCGGTCAAGAACGCCGGCATCGTCAACTACACCATCAACCTGATGGTGATGGATTTCGGCGCGGCGGGTCCGGGCGTGTGCGTGGTCTCCGGCGGCCAGTGCGACATGGGCCAGTCGGCGATCCAGGCAGCGGAAAACCTGGAGCATACTTTCGGCATTCCGGCCAGCCATATCGAATTGACCCCGATGATTGGCGTCAACGACGTGTCCAGCGAGTTGTTCACCATCAATGACGTGGACACGGTGGTCAACTACGCGACCAGCCAGGGCCTTGCCGG
>DASSTF010000176.1:0-11368 GCA_035708045.1 Rhodanobacteraceae bacterium
TCAAGCAGGAAGTGCGCACGCTCGGTGCCATCGGCGTTGATGACCGCCTTGAGCGACTCGATCCATTCACGGGTCTCGGTGGGGTCGAGATCCTGGTCGAGGATGTCTTGCATTTGATCCATGGTGAAAGTCTCCGCGGCGCCGGGGACACGCCGACTGGTCATGAAATGGATTCAGCCGCCGGCAGATCAGGGAGCGGCGGGTAACTCCCCAAGTTTAACGCTCGCGTGCGTGCGCGCCAATGATGACGGGCTTGGCCCACCCCACCACAAGACGATTCGCGTAGGGCGGGCACTACCCGCCGTCGATGCACCATGATGGCGGGCAATGCCCGCCCTACGTGGTCCATGCGACGATCAAAGATCGCGCAGGCTTTCGGCGATGCCGTCGACGCCCACGCTCAAGAGTTTCAGCGTGTTGGTGCCGCCGCCACGACCGGTGTGGTCGCCGTGGGTAAGGATCACGCGGTCGCCTTCGGACAATTTGCCCAGGTCGAACAGGTGCTGCACCGCGGCGCGGGCGGCATGGGCGGGGTTCAGGTCGCCATGCTCGAAGGCCACGGGCTTGACGTCGCGCAGCAGCAGCATGCGGCGGCGCGCGGCGGCGCTGGGCGACAAGGCGTAGATGGGCACGGCGAAACGGTAGCGCGACAGCCACTGCGCGGTGGCGCCGGACTCGGTCAGGGCGAGGATGGCGCGCACGCCCAGGCGCCCGGCCAGGAACATCGCCGCCAGGGCGATGGCCTGGTCGCTGCGGTCCAGTTTGTGCGTGCCGGAACTCAGGTCTTCCTTGGGCTCGAACTGGCGTTCGGCGCTCAGGCAGATGTCGCGCATGGCCTTGACCGCGCCGGCCGGATGCTGGCCGGCGGCGCTTTCGGCCGAGAGCATCACCGCATCGGTGCCGTCGATGACGGCGTTGGCCACGTCCAGCACCTCGGCCCGCGTCGGGATCGGCGCCTCGACCATCGATTGCAGCATCTGCGTGGCGGTGATCACGGCGCGATTGCGGTCGACGGCCTCGCGAATGATCTTTTTCTGCAGGCCCGGCAGTTCGGCGTAACCGATTTCCACGCCCAGATCGCCGCGCGCCACCATCACGGCGTCGGAGGCGTCGATGATGCCATCCAGATGGTCCAGGGCATCGGCGCGTTCGATCTTGGCCACCAGCGAAGCCTCGCCACCCGCTTCTCGCAACAGGCGCCTTGCGGTGTCCAGATCGCGACCGGTACGCACGAACGACACCGCCAGAAAATCCGCGTTCAGCTCGGCGGCCAGCTTGATGTCGTTGCGATCCTTGTCGGACAAGGCGTCCAGGCTCAACCCGCCGCCCTGCCTATTGAGCCCCTTGCGGTTGGACAGGACGCCGTCGTTCTTGACCCGGCAGCGGATGCGCGGCGCATCGACCTCGAGCACGTCGAGCGCGATCAGCCCGTCGTCCAGCAGCAGCACATCGCCGACGGCCACGTCGTCGGGCAGCCCGTGATAGCTGACGCCGACGCCATGCGCGTCGCCGGGTGGTGCGTCGGGGCGGCAATCGAGCGTGAATTCGTCGCCGGCATGCAGTTCCACCTTGCCTTCGGCGAAGGTTTCGATGCGGATCTTCGGCCCCTGCAGATCGCACAGGATACCCACCTCGCGCCCCACCACGCGCGACGCTTCGCGCACCGCCGCCGCGCGCTTGCGGTGGTCATCCGCCGTGCCATGCGACAGGTTCAGCCGGACCACGTCGACACCGCATTCGAGAATGCGTTCGAGCATGCCCGGCGCATCGGTGGCCGGGCCCAGGGTGGCGAGGATTTTGGTGCGGCGAAGGGAGTGGTCGTTCATGTGCCAAAGCTAGCACGCTTTACTTTGTGGAGGTGTGTTGTGGGGTGCTTTCAACACCATCTCCATTCCTTGAAGAGAAGGGAGTCGAGCTGTTCGCTTTGTTTGGAGGGCCGACAACACCATCCCCACCCCAGCCCTCCCCTTGAAGGGGAGGGAGCAAGAGCGAGTCGCTCCATGAATACCGCGCACAAAAGCCCTCCCCTTGAAAGGGAGGGAGCAAGAGCGGGGCGCTCCATGGATACGCGTGCAAAAGCCCTCCCCTTCAAGGGGAGGGTTGGGTGGGGATGGTGTTGCTCTGCAATATCCCTATTCCGCCGGCTTGTCCTTCGGCGCCGTCCACCGCTTCAACCAGGCATTCACGGTGTGATGCCACATCACGCTGTTATGCGGTTTGAGCACCCAATGATTCTCATCCGGGAAGGTCAGAAACTCGCTGGGAATTCCCTGCCGCTGCAAGGCCGTGAACGCGCCCAAACCCTGCGTGATCGGAATGCGGAAATCGTGCCCCGAATGCACCACCAGCATCGGCACGCGCCAGTTGGCCACGTGGTCGAGCGGATTGAACTTCTCGTAGTTGCCCGGCACCTTGTACTGCGGACCGCCAAACTCGTGCTCCATGAACCACAGTTCCTCGGTGGCGTAGTACATCATGCGCGTGTCGAACACGCCGTCGTGGTCGACGAAGCACCGCCACGGCTTGTTCCAGTTGCCGGCCATCCAGTACACCATGTAGCCGCCGTAGCTGGCGCCGAGCGCGCAGGTGCGGTCGCCGTCGAGCCAGTCGTAATGGTCGAGCGCGTATTTCCAGCCCTTCTTGAGGTCCTCCAGCGGCTTGCCGCCCCAATCGCCGGAAATGGCGTCGGTGAACTTCTGCCCGAAACCGACCGAACCGTGGAAGTTGATGGTGACCACCGCAAAGCCCTGCCCCGCATACGTCTGCGGATTCCAGCGATAGCTCCAACCGTTGTCCATGGCGCCCTGCGGACCACCGTGGACGATGAAGGCCACCGGATATTGCTTGTCGTTGTCGAAGTTGGCCGGTGTGACGACATAGCCGTACACGCGGTCATCGTTGGCGCCGTCGAAATGGAAGTAGCGGACATTGCCCATTTCGGTTTTGGCCAGTGCCGCATCGTTGAAATGCGTGACGCGATGGAAGTTGCCGCCATCGGCACGCATCGCATACAACGCTACCGGGTGCTTGAGGTCGTTCCGCGCCACCACGATGCGCGTCAGCGACAGCGCATAGCCGGTCACGCTGCCGTCACCGACGACCTGGTGCACGTCGCCGTCATCGGTATCGATGGTGAACAGCGGATTCTGCATCCGGTCGGGCGCCACCACGTACAGTTTCGCGCCATCCGGGGAAATCTGCATGTTGCCGGGCGAGTGATCCCAGTCCTTGTCCAGCTCGACGGACTTGCCGGTGGCCAGATCCATTTTCATGACGCGGAAACGGTCGGACTCGAAAGCCGGCACCGTCTGCGCCAGATAGTAAAGTGTCTTGCCATCGGGCGAAGGTACCGGCCAGCCGTCCCACGCCGGGTTGGCGGCGGTCAGGTTGCTTGGCAGCGCGGAACCATCCACCGGCACCCGATAGATGTCGAAATTGGTCGACCACGGTTCACTGGAGCCGGCAATGCGCACGTCGAAATAGAGCGAGCGGCCGTCGGGCGAAAAAGCGTACTCGGACGCATCGCCGAACGGCTTGGACGGCACGTCGCCATCGATGCCCTTGCTGACCCACACCGGCTGCTGGTTGCCGCTCAGCGTATCCACGAAAAGCTGCGAGCGCCGGCCGTCCGACCAGGTATCCCAGTGACGCACGAACAGCCGCTTGTACAGATGGCCGGTGGACTTGTCGCGCTTGTCGGCATCCAACTGTTTGCGCGTGCAGGCCAGATCCGGGCAGTGCGTATAGACATCCATCGACACCGCCACATGGATGCCGTCGGGTGACAACGTGAAATTGTTGATGTCGAGCGGATAGTGCGTCACCTGCACCGGCGTGCCGCCCGTCGCCGGCACTGTCCACAACTGGGTCAGGCCCGAGCGCGCCGACAGGAAATACACCCGGCTGCCATCGCGCGACCAGCGCGGGCTGGACGCCTCGTCCACCAGCTTCACCGGCTTGGCGCCGCTGCGTGACAGATTCTGCTCGTAGATGGCGGTGATGCCCTTGTTGGCCGCGTAATCGGTGCGCCGCACGGTATAGAGCACCTTCGAGCCATTCGGCGACAACTGCGGATCGCCGATGCGCTTGAGCATCACCAGATCCTGCACATTGAACGGATGCGCGGCACCCGCATCGGCGGCCACCGCCGGCCCCGCGGCCAGCATCAGCAACGAGGCAACGATCAACGGTTTCATGGGCATCGCACTCTCCCCCTCGGAACAAGACAAGACACGTGGAAATGCGCTGACAGTACGGCGGGTGGAGGCGTGACGCAAGCGCGGGCACCCTCAGGTGAGACGCATTGCACCGTCCGCTCCCCATGATGCGAATCGTGTTGTAACGTTCATGCATTGCGCACTTGGGGGAAATCCGCATGACCGAAACCATTCTGACGCCACAGCGCCGCTGGACCTGGCCTATCGCGCTCATTCTGGTGACCGTGCTTGCCCTCGGATTGCGCTGGTACTACGTCAGTACCGCCATGGTCATCGACCCTCTTCGCGGTGATGCCGCGCAGTATTACGCTTACGCGTGGAACCTGTTCCACCACGGTGTGTTCGCTGGCAATCCACCCGGTTCGTCCGTGCTCACACCCAGCAACTACAGGGATCCGGGTTATCCGCTGTTCCAGGCGCTCTGGATGGCCTGCCTCAGCAATGGATCACTCTGGTATGCCGCAATGCTGATGTCCCAGGCTCTACTGGGTGCGCTTACCGTCACCTGCGCCATGCAACTGGGTCGACGCTGGCTGGACTGGCGCTGGACCACGGCCGCCGGCGTGCTGATGGCGGTGTGGCCGCACAACATCACCATCGCGGGTGATCTGCTGACCGAAACCCAGTTCGGCTTTCTGTGCGCGCTGGCCATGTTGTTGTGCGCCCGTGCCTGTGATCGCAAGAGCCTGCCCTGGGCCATCGTCACCGGGTTGTGCTTCGGTGCCGCCGCACTCACGAATGCCGTGCTGCTTCCGTTTGGCGTGTTGCTGGCGCTGTATCTGGCGTGGCGACACCATGTCACGCGGAAGGTGTGGGTTGCCTTGCTCGTCGGGTCACTGGTGCTTCCGGGAGCATGGGCCATCCGCAACAGCCAATTGCCGGTACAGACATCGGGACACTCGTCCATGGGGCGCGCCATTCAGAACCTGGTGCAAGGTTCTTGGCCGAGCTACCACGCAGCCTACAAAGCCGCCATCATCGAAGGAGATGCACAAGCCAGACATACGCTTACCGCCATCGATGCCGAAACCCGTCTGCTGCAATCCCATCCCCGGCAAGGCATTGCCGCCATCACGCATCGTTTGGGTCAGCACCCCTGGCGCAGCCTGGCATGGTACACGTTGGAAAAACCCTACGTGTTGTGGGGTTGGCGCATCGGGATAGGGCAGAACGACATTTACGTCTATCCCACCACACATTCGCCTTTCCAGACTCAACCCGTCATGCGCGCCATGATCTCGTTGTGCCAAGCCATCAATCCGCTGTTGGCCGTGTTGATGCTGGCGTGCCTTGTCATGACACTGCTGCGTCTTGGGTCATGGGACACCCGATCCGAGGGTCGAGCCATGCTGGAAGCCAGCTTGGCCTTGCTGGTTTTCGTGACACTGGTGTATTGCGTATTGCAATCTGACTCGCGTTACTCCATTCCGTTTCGGGCTTTCGAGATGCTGCTGGCCACGACGGCCTGCAGTGCGTTGGTCGGTTGGTTGCGCAAGCACGTTCATGCATCACGCCAGAAGGCATTGCCGATCAACCACTGATGTCGCCAAGCCATCTCTTCCCATGAAACATCCACATCTCTCCAGTGAATGCAGAAATCAGCAGTTCCTGAACAAAATGTGACAAAAAACGTCAGTCTTCGACGTCATGCGTCCACTTTTGCGGAGATTTGCCGCAACACGTCAGGAAGCATGCGTGCGAACCCGTTCGACACGGCACACAAATCGTGACGATGTGCACACTTGAGGGAGTACGATGTATGCGCCAATAGCCATGTGGCGGATATGGCATGCAACCTGCTCCATTTTCGGCACGAGCTTCCCGGTCGTTCCTGACACAGACATGGTCTGGGAGGTCGGATCGTTGGTTGATCCGGGACAGGGGCTCAGGGGGCAACCACCATGATGGCCGCACGGCCAGCTTTTTTTGATAGAGGAACCACCATGAAATCCACCCAGAAAGGCTTCACGCTCATCGAGTTGATGATCGTTGTCGCGATCATTGCCATCCTGGCCGCGATTGCCATCCCGGCCTACCAGAACTACCTGATCCGTTCGCAGGCGACCGAAGGCGTCACCTTGATGGACGGTGCCAAGGTTGGTGTCACCGAGTTTTATTCCACCTACGGTCGTCTGCCGACCAGCAACGGCTCCGCTGGTATCGCTTCTCCCAAGTCCATCACCGGCAAGTATGTGGCGCAGGTCGAAATCAGCAAGGGCAAGATCACTTCCACATTCTCGAGCGGCGGCGAAGTCAACGCAGCTCTTAATAACAAGACGATTTCTCTTTCGCCAGTCACCACAAACGGTATCGTTTCTTGGCATTGCAAGGGTGGCAGCACCAATCCGATCGACAAGAAGTACCTGCCGTCTTCCTGCCGCAACGGCTGATATTTCGCCTGACCACATAGGCAAGTATCCGAAGGGCTGCCTTGTGCAGCCCTTCTTTTTGCCCGGAAATACCGAACGGCATGAGGCCATCAGGAACACCATCACTCCCACGCATGCCCGCATCCCGTATGCTGGCGCGATGATTCATGCCGTCTTGATCCCGTGACCCCTGTTGCACACTCATCGCCCCGCTGGCTGACCTCGGCGATCCTTCTCACCCTGCCGGCCATCGTCCTGCTGGTTGCCTGGTGGGCCTACCATCCCGGCCTCGGCGGCGGTTTCCTGTTCGACGACTTCGCCAACCTGCCGGCATTGGGCGCGACCGGCCCCGTGGACAACTGGGCCACGTTCTGGCGTTACATCACCTCCGGCCATGCCGACCCCACCGGACGACCGCTGACGCTGCTGACCTTTCTGATCGACGCGCGCAACTGGCCCGCCGATCCACGACCGTTCCTGCGCACCAGCATCGTGCTGCATCTCGTCAACGGCGCATTGCTGTTTCTGCTGCTGCGACGGCTCGGGCGCGCGTTGAAACCCGGCCCTACAGACGGATCAACCGACTGGCGGATCAATCTGGCCGCACTGCTCGGCGCGGCGCTGTGGCTGCTGCACCCGCTTTTCGTGTCGACCACGCTCTACATCGTGCAGCGCGAGGCCATGTTGCCCGCCACGTTTGTGCTGGCGGGGCTGATGCTGTGGCTGCATGGCCGCACGCGGATGCTGGCTGGACGCACTGTTTCCGGGTGGGTCTGGATGCTGCTCGGGCTGGGCGGCTGCACGCTGCTGGCGGTGCTCAGCAAGGCCAACGGCATTCTGCTGCCGGCATTGGCGCTGACGATCGAATACACCGTGTTGCGTCATCCTGCCCCTGTAGGAGCGCACCCTGTGCGCGATGGCCTCGAGGTTCTATCGGGGCCGAGGCCATCGCGCACAGGGTGCGCTCCTACAAGGGAAACAAATCGGTATCGGGTGGCACTGTGTTTTCTGGGCTGGCTGCCGGCATGTGTGGTGGCCAGCTATCTGATTCACGCGGGCTGGAACGGCTTCGTCCACGGTATTTCATCCGCCCGCCCCTGGACGCTGGGTCAACGCCTGCTGACCGAACCGCGCGTGCTGATGGACTACCTGCAACTGTTGTGGCTGCCGCGCCCTTTCACGCCGGGGCTGTTCAACGACCAGATCCATGCCTCGACGTTGCTGTTCGCCCCCTGGACGACGCTGCCCTGCCTGCTGGCCGTCTTCGGGCTGATCGTGGGCGCACTGTGGCTGCGCAAACGCTGGCCGGCACTGGCGCTGGCGGTGTTGTTCTACTTCGTCGGGCAGGCGCTGGAATCGAGCACGATTGCGCTGGAGCTCTATTTCGAGCATCGCAATTATCTGCCGGCCATGCTGATGTTCTGGCCGCTGGCGTTGTGGCTGTGCGGCGTGCCGCAGTCCCGCAGGGTGGGTCCTGGTCCACCGTGGTCGATACGGTGGACCAGTGCCCACCCTGCAAAGAGCAAGCCGGTCGACTGGAAATGGATCAAAGCCCTGCTGGCAGTATTGATACTGGCCGGCTTGGCCGTGATGACCCACGCCCGCGCCAACGTATGGGGCAACACCCGCGAACAGGCGTTGCTGTGGGCGAAACTCAATCCGGATTCACCGCGCGCCCAGACCAATGCCGCGCAGGCGGAATTGCATGCCGGCCACCCCCGCCTCGCGGCCCGGCATTTGCGCGATCTGCTCCGACAGCGGCCCCAGCAGGTGCAACTGGCGTTCAACCTGTTTGCCGCCGAATGCGGCATGGGCCACGTGTCGCCCTCCACGATCGAGGCCGCCAAAACGGCATTGGCCACCACCCGCAACCCCGGCGCCCTGCTGGCGCACTGGTTCGGCCGCGCCATCGCGCAGACCGCGCACCCGCCCTGCCCGCAGATGACGCTGGACACCCTGGAACAACTGCTGACCGCCACCCGTTCCAATCCCAAAATGATGGCCATACGCGGTCGCCGCCAGGACATCGCCTACATGCAAGGGCGCATGGCCCTCAAGCGTGGCCAGCCCGACCAGGCGCTGGCCGATTTCAAGTACGCGCTGGATCAGGACGTGCGCACCTCCGCCGCACTTGAGCAAGCCGCGCAATTGGGTATGCACGGCTATCCCCGGCGCGGCCTGGCCATGCTGCATTACTACGAAACCCAAGCCCAAAAGCATCTCGCGACACCCGGTTTCGGCATGCCGCGCGTACATGCATGGGTCCTCAAGCGCGAGCGCTACTGGCCGCATGAACTGGAACGTCTGCGCCAGACGTTGAGACAGGATCTTGCAGCGAAAAGGAACCGGAAGTGATATAGTGCTTTTGTGCGGAATCACTTACTCACATCATGAATCGCCTGACCATCACCCTCAACGAAAACCGCTATCGTGCCCTCAAGGAAGCGGCTGCCAGACGCCACAAGACCATCGGCCAACTGGTGGACGAGAGCCTGGAGTTCTACGGCATCAAGACCCAGGACGATGCCGTGGCGCTGGTCCGCCGCGCACGCGAAAAAAGTGGTCTGACCGAGAACGAGGCCATGGCACTTGCCTTGCGTGAAACCCGCAAGTCGCGCCGCCCATGAGCTTGATCGCCGTCGTCGACACCAATGTGGTGGCGGCAGGCCTGATGACCTCCAGCAGAACGGCGCCAACCGTACAGGTGCTCGATGGCATGTTGTCGGCGCGCTTCTCTTTTGCGTTGTCCGTGGCGCTGCTGGCCGAGTACCGCGACGTTCTGAATCGTCCGTCATTGCGCCAGCGGCACGCATTGAGCCATGAAGATGTCGAATCCCTTCTGGTGGCTCTTGCGCGCGACGCCATCATTCTTGAACCTGTTGCCGGCTCCATGGCGCCCGACCCGGGCGATCAGCATCTTTGGAATCTGCTGGCCAGCCATGATCGCCTGTGCCTTGTGACCGGCGACAAGCTGTTGCTGCAACATCAGCCCGCACCGGCGCCCATGCTGACTCCCGCCGAATTCATGTTGCGAATGGCTGCGAGTGGTGTGCAGGAGGCTCACGAGCTTTCCGAAATTCCGCTTGAAAGTCAGAGGGGGTAGTACCCACTCTGACTTTCAAGCCCGGCCCCTGTCGTTCATCGACAACATGAAATCACCGTGCGTCCTGTATCATGGGTCGGCTCAATTCCCCGTTTTCGCATTTTCAAGGAGCCATCATGGGTCTGGATCTGGTAACCGCCGGGCGCGACGTCCCCCGCGAGATCAATGTCGTCATCGAGATTCCCAAGGACGCCGAACCCGTCAAGTACGAGGTGGAAAAGGCCTCCGGCGCCATTTTCGTCGACCGCATCCTATCCACCCCCATGCGTTACCCGTGCAACTACGGCTACGTGCCGCAGACGCTGGGCGGCGACGGCGATCCGCTGGACGCGCTGGTGATTCTGCCGCTGCCGCTGGTGGCCGGTTCCGTGATCCGCTGCCATCCCGTGGGCATGCTCAAGATGACCGACGAGGCCGGGGCCGACGAGAAATTGCTGGTGATCCCATCGAACAAGATTTTCCCGAGCTACGCGCACATCGAAAACATCGGACAGGTGTCCGGTCATTGGCTGGAGCGCATCGGGCACTTCTTCGAGCATTACAAGGACCTGGAAGATTCCAAGTGGGTCAAGATCGATGGCTGGGTCGGCGCCGAGGACGCGCGCAAGGTCATCGAGGAAGGGGTGGCGAGGTATCGGGCCGAATCGGCCTGACGCTTCAGGGATTTTGGGGCTGCCCTTCGACTTCGCCCCTTCGGGTCTACGCTCAGGGCGAACGGGGTTTGGGAGGCATACGTGTCCCAGTCTCCTTCCGTTCGTGGTGATGCTTCGACAGGCTCAGCACGGGGTACGCTTCGCGTATCGAACCATGAGCGGTGCGGGGAGCTTGGAGCCTGCCCTTCGATACCTCAGGGCGAACGGGTTTTGGTGGGGCTTCCGCGCCTCAGCCCTCCACCGTCCGTGGTGAGGTATCGAACCATGAACGGCGCGGGGAGCTCGGAGCCTGCCCTTCGATACCTCAGGGCGAACGGGGGTTTGGTGGGGCTTGCGATCGCGCCCACCCAAAACCAACGCATGGCACGGGTACAAATGACTGCCACATGCTAGCTTGGCGCTTCCTCTGCCGGAATCCAGACTGCATGAAACCCTCACATCGCCCCCTTTTGCTGTGTGCCGCCATCGCCGCGCTGTGCCTTGCCTTTGACGCGGGCGCGGCGACGCTTTATCCCGCCCCCGCTGCATCCAGCGCGAAGACGCAGGCCGCGAAAACGGCCAAGCGTGCGCCGATGCCCACGTTCTGGAGCGGCCTGTCGATGTCGCCGCACGGCAAGCATCTGGCCTGGACGGGCTACGGCGCCAAGGGCGCGCAGATCAAGGTGGGCGATGCCGAAGGCAAGCATGCGCGCACGGTGCAGATGCCGGATGCCAAGTGCCGCGGAGGCCGCGCGTTGTGGTCGCCGGACGGTTCCGAGCTGGCCTTCCTCAGCAACTGCGGCAACAAGAACAAGGCACAGCAGGACGTCTATCTGGTCGACATCGATGCCGCCAAGCTGGTGGCCCGGCGCCTGACGCATCTGGACGGCTACGTGCACGGCCTGGCCTGGGCGCCCACGGGCAAGAAGCTGGGCATCCTGTACGTCAAGGGCGATACGCACCGCATCGGGGCCACGGCGGCGAGCAAGCCGCGCGTGGGCGTGATCGGCGTCAGCGGCGTCGAACACCAGCAGATGGCCGAAATCG
>DASSTF010000177.1:0-2632 GCA_035708045.1 Rhodanobacteraceae bacterium
CGCATCAAGCTGAACCGTCGTTTGTGTACGCTTCAAACTTCGGCAGGCACAATGGCGGGCAACTCCAACGTCAGGGGCATGTCATGTGGATTGCAGGCATCATCGTGGCATTGGCGGTGGCTGTCGCTTTCACCTTCATCGGCCGCGGCTGGCTGGCATGGGTGACGGCGCTGGCCGTGCTGTTCGCCACCGCCGCGGCGGCCGGCGCGGCCGGTGCACCCGCTTTCATCGTGTTGCTGGTGATTGCCGCCTCGCTCGCACTGATTACCGGTTGGCCGCCCCTGCGGCGATGGCTTTTCGCCGGCGCGCTGATGCCGGTCATGCGCAAGGTGTTGCCCAGATTGGGCGATACCGAACGGGTGGCGCTGGAAGCCGGCACGGTCTGGTGGGATGCGCAGATCTTTTCCGGCATGCCGGACTGGAACTACCTGCTCGACTTCAAGTGCCGGCCTCTCGACGAACGCGAGCAGGCCTTCATGGACGGACCGGTGGCCGAGCTGTGCCGGCAGATGGACGACTGGGACATCGAACAGCGCCGCGACCTGTCCGAAGCCACCTGGGCGTTCCTCAAGCGCGAACGCTTTTTCGGCATGATCATTCCCGAGGAATACGGCGGTCTGGGTTTTTCCGAGATCGGCCACTCGCGCGTGGTCACCCGCATCGCCAGCCGCTCGATTGCCGCGGCGGTGACGGTGATGGTGCCCAATTCGCTGGGCCCGGCGGAACTGTTGCTCGCCTACGGCACCGACGCGCAGAAAAAACACTACCTGCCACGCCTGGCCGACGGCCGCGAGATTCCCTGCTTTGCCCTGACCGGCCCTGAAGCCGGTTCCGACGCCGCCGCCACGCAATCGACCGGCATCGTCGAGCGCGGCATGTGGCAAGGCGAGGAAGTGCTGGGCATGCGGCTCAACTGGAACAAGCGCTACATCACCCTGGCGCCGGTCGCCACGCTGATCGGTCTGGCGTTCCGGCTGCTCGATCCGCACGGCCTGCTCGGCGACAGCGAGGATCTGGGCATCACCTGCGCCCTGGTTCCCGCCGACCTCGAAGGTATCGAGATCGGCCATCACCACGACCCCATGGGCGTGCCGTTCGCCAATGGCCCGATCCACGGCGAAAACGTGTTCGTGCCGCTGGACGCCATCATCGGCGGACGCGAGCAGATCGGCCACGGCTGGCGCATGCTGATGGAATCGTTGGCCGCCGGGCGCTCGATTTCACTGCCGGCCCTGGCCGTGGGCGCGGCGCAGATGGCCACGCGCATCGGCGGGGCCTATGCCACCGTGCGCGAACAATTCGACACGCCGATCGGTCGCTTCGAGGGCATCGAGGAACCGTTGGCGCGCATCGCCGGCATGACCTTTCTGATGAGCGCCACGCGCACCCTCACCTGCGGCGCACTGGATGCCGGGGAACGTCCGGCCGTGATCGGTTCCATCGCCAAGGCCTATCTCACCGAAGGCATGCGCGAGGTGGTCTCCGACGCCATGGACATCCGCGCGGGCAGCGCCATCCAGCGCGGGCCGCGCAACATGCTTTCGCGCATGTGGATGGCGGTGCCGATCGGCATCACCGTGGAAGGCGCCAACATACTCACCCGTTCGATGATCATCTACGGCCAGGGCGCCATCCGTTGCCACCCCTATGTGCACAAACTGATCCGCGCCGTCGACAACGACGATCGCAAGGAGCTGGACAAGGCCGTGTTCGGCTACGTCAATTTCGTCGTCACGCGCGCCGTCCGCGCCTTCGGGCTGGCCGTCACCGGCAGTCGCTTCGCGCGCGTGCCGGACACGCACGATGTCGGACGTTTCTATCAGCATCTGACGCGTTTCTCGGCCGCCTTCGCCTTCATCTCCGATCTGTCGATGGGCGTGCTGGGCGGTAGCCTCAAGCGTCGCGAAAAAATCTCCGGCCGCCTCGCCGATGCGCTGGCCTGGCAATACCTGGCGGCAGCGTCACTGAAGCGTTATCACGACGAGCCCAAGCTCGCGTCGAACTACGACCTGACGCGCTGGTCCACGGCGCTGGCCTTGTACCGCGTGCAGGAAGCCCTCGTCGGCGTGCTCGACAACCTGCCCTCGCGCGGGCTGGCGGCGCTCGCGCGCTTCATCGTGTTTCCGTTCGGCGTGCGCTTTCGCCCACCCTCGGACAAGCTGGGCCGCCGCGCCGCGCGCGCCATCCTCGAAGACCGCGAAGCCCGCATCCACCTCACCGAAGACATCTACGTGCCCGGCCCCGACGAGCCCGGTCTGGGCGCGCTGGAAGCGGCGCTGGACAAGGCCGTGCGCGCCATGCCCATCGAAACCAAACTGCGCGACGCCGTGCGCGAAGGCAAGCTCGATCGCGCGCCCGGCCACATGCTCGACGACATGGCGCTGGCCGCCGGCATCATCAGCGAGGCCGAATACCAGCAACTGGACGCCGCCCGCGAGGCGCGCAACGAGGTCGTGCAGGTGGATGTGTTCGACACGGCGGCCTATCGCGACCTGCATTGACGCAATGGAATGCTGACCCTCAGCCTTTGTCGGCGTAGGCCAGACACCACCCCCTGGGACTGATGTCCCCGGCGACGATGATGCAATGACCGGACGCGTCGGGCTTCGGCCCGGGTATAGATCGGAAGAGC
>DASSTF010000178.1:0-10367 GCA_035708045.1 Rhodanobacteraceae bacterium
CTTGCCGTCGAGCGCCTTGGTGTAAAGCTGCGCGTAACCGCTGGCCTCGCTCAGGTACCACAGGGTGTGGCTGTGCGGCACGAAGCCGAAGCGGTTGAAGTTCCAGTTGATCCAGGCCTGGTCGTGCAGGTGATCCTGCACATCGAGCTTGTGGTGGGTCAGGTCGACCGAGGCGATCCAGCGATCCTTGTTGTCGTTGGAGCGGAACTCGATGGCGGCGGCCTGGCCGTCGGCGCTCCATTTGACGGGGTGCATGAGAAAACCGGTGACCGACACGCTGCGCGTCCTGGGCGCGTCCAGCGCCTTGGCTTCGGCGTCATGGCCGGCCTTGCGCAGGGCCGCCTGGGTTTGCTTGCGCAGCTTGGCCAGCGGATCGTCGTGGATGCCGGGCAGGGCGTCCAGCGACAGCTTGTACTTGCCGTGCGTGGCAAGGTCGAGCAGCCACGCGGTCTGCGGCGCGGGCTTGTTGCGGCCCACGTAGGGACGCGCCTTTTCCGGCCTGGTGTAACCCGAGAACGTGACGTAGTGATTGACCACCGGATGCTTGCCGTCGTCGTAATGCGCCGGCTGCGTGACCACCACCATCCATTGCCCGGACGGCGACAACGAGGTGTCGACGATGGACACGCCCTTGCCCATCCAGAACGGGCGCGGCGCGCGCGTGGCGTCGGCCTTGTCCAGCGCCAGTTCGTGCTGGTGCTGGGTCTGCTTCTCGGCCTTGACGTGGCGCAGGGTCTTGAAGAGGTCGAGCTGCAGGCGCTCCAGCGCGTCGGGCTGCTTGTCCTGCGGGTTGTCGGCGGCCTTCAGCGTGGCCACCGGCATGCTGGCGCCGGCGGACAGCCGATAACTGAACCACTGGTTGCCCTGGCGATACTGCACCGCCGCGCCGTCGGCGCTCCATTGCACGCCGCTTTCGCGCTCGGGCGTGCGCGTGATCTGGATGGCCGGACCGCCGGCCAGATTGCGCACGAACACGTCGCCGTGACGCACATAGGCCACATGCTCGTGCGCGGCATCGAACACCGGTACGCCATCGGCCGTGGCCAGTTCGTCGCCGCTCAACCTGGTGCTGACGCCCGTGGACGGATCGACGCGGTACAGGTCGCGAATCTCGCTGCCGTCGCGCTTGAGGCGGTAGTAGATCGATTGTCCGTCGGCGCTCCAGTACGGACGTTCGACGGCGTGGCCGATCCAGTCCGGATTGGCCATGATCTGCTCCATCGTCAACGTTTCGGAGGTTGTCGGCGCGGGCGTGGACTGAATGGCAAACGCCGGCACGGCCACCAGGGCCAAGGTGGCGGCAAAGGCGATACGGCGCATGGTGTTCCCCTTGCGTGCAAAAAATTCAGGATAGCGCGTGGCAGCCGGTTGCGGCGGCGTCTGTGCCGGAAGTCAGGGGTTGGGTGTAGCGAGGGGCCAGGGATGCTCTGATTTTGCATCGCGCTGTTCGTGGTTCGATACCTCACCACGAACGGAAAGTTCGTCGAAATTAACAAGATCAACAAGATACCGTTCGCCCTGAGGTATCGAAGGGCGTCCCGCAAAGCCAACCTTCACCGCCATCTGGCAGTAAAGTGATCCTGTAGTTCCCCCATTCAAGCGGAGTTTCCCCATGCGTCTGGCCTTCACTCTTGCGCTTGCCGCCATCGTCGCCTCCCCCGCGTTTGCCGCGCCCCAGCAGTACGATCAGACGCGCAATCCGACGCCGCTGATCGGCGAGCGCGTGCCGCAGCCGCCGGCTTCGCCGAAGCATCCGGCATCCACCGTGATGCATGGCGTGCGCGTCGCCGATCCGTACCGCTGGCTGGAAGACGGCGATGCGCCCAAGGTGAAAAAATGGATCAAGGCGCAGAACCGCTACACCGAGCACATGCTGGCGATGATGCCGGCGGGCGAGGCCATGGCCAAACGCGTGCGCGAGCTGGCCATCACCTCGACCACGCGTTCGGCGCCGCTCATGGCCGGCGGCACGTTGTTCTATCTGCAGGAAACCCCGCCGCAACCGCAGCCGGTGTTGATGGCGCGGCATTGGCCCAACGGCAAGGCGCATGTGCTGGTCGATCTCAACAAGCAGCAAGGGCTGGCCATCACCGGTTACTGGCCTTCGCCCAGCGGCCGCTACCTCGCCTATGGCACCGCGCGCGGCGGCAGCGAGTTGACCACCATCCATGTGCTCGACGTGAAAACCGGCAAACGCCTCGGCGACACGTTGCCCTGGGCCGGCGGCGGCACCTCGCCGCAGGGCCTGGCCTGGGATGCCGATGAAAAGGGATTCACCTACGTGCGTTTCCCTCCACCCGAGGGCGACAAGCCGGTCACGCAATTCCACGCCGCGCTGGTGCACCACGTACTGGGGCAGCCGGCCAACGGCGACCGCGTGGTGTTCGGCAAGGATTATTCGCCCATCGCCGAATACCAGTTGTCGACCTCGCCCGGCGACAAACATCTGGCCGTGTTGGCCAAGACCGGCGACGGCGGTCCGTGGGAAATCTACGTGCAGCGCAATGGCAAATTCGTGCGCGTGATCGGCAAGCAGGCCAACGTGCGCGGCGCGACCTGGGATGGCGATCGATTGCTGGTGGAAAGCTTCCAGGACGCACCGCGCGGCAAGGTGCTTGCCATCGATCCGGACAGCGGCAAGATCAGCCAGATACTGGGTAAACGCGAGGGCGCATTGCAGCAGCTGGCGCCCATCGGCGAGGGCTTCATCGCCGTGCGCAGCTGGGGGCCGGACTGGTGGGCCGAGCAGTACACGCACGACGGCGATTTCGTGCGTCGCCTGCCGCTGCCGAAAACCGGCATCTCCATCGGTGGCATCGCCTCCGAATCGGGCCAGTCCACGGCGCTCATCACCTACGGCGGCTGGACGCTGCCCTCGCGCTGGGCCGAATACGATGCAAGCAGCGGCACGCTGAAGACCGTCTTCGAGGTCAAGCCGGCGGCCGATTATTCCAACGTGGTCGCCACGCGCATCGAAGGCATCTCGAAGGACGGCACGAAGATCCCGGTCACCGTGCTGCACCCGAAAAACATCACGCCCAACGGCAAGCGCCCGACCATCCTGTACAGCTACGGCGGCTTCGACATTCCCATTCGTCCCGGCTTCATCGGCGCCAAACTGGCGTGGCTGGAAAAGGGTGGCGTGTACGCCTACGCCAACATTCGCGGCGGCAACGAGGATGGCCAGATCTGGCACAGCGAAGGTCAGAAAACCCGCAAACAGAACGTGTTCGACGATTTCTTCGCCGCCGTCGAGGCGCTGAAGAAGAGCGGTTGGACCGATACCCGACACCTCGGCATCATGGGCGGCAGCAACGGCGGCCTACTGATGGGCGCCGAACTCACCCAGCATCCCGAAGCCTTCCGCGCCGTGGTCGCCAACGTCGGCATCTACGACGTCATCCGCCACGAAACGCAATGGGCCAACGGCGCCTACAACGTGCCCGAGTACGGCACGGTCAAGGACGCGGCGCAGTTCAAGGCCACGTTGGCGTATTCGCCCTTGCAGAACGTCAAGCCGGACACGGACTACCCGCCGTTGCTGATGACCGAGGGCATCAACGACCAGCGCGTGGCGCCGTGGCAGATGCGCAAGTTCTGCGCGGCGCTGCAGAACGCCACCAGCTCGGGCCAGCCGATCCTGTGCCTGACCCGCATGAACGCCGGCCACGGCATCGACTCCTCGTTCGCGCAGCGCGTGGGCAACACCGCCATCGCGTTGACGTTCTTCGCGCATGAGTTGGGCCTGCCCATGCAACCGTAGGACGGGCACTGCCCGCCGCAGAAACTCCACGCCGGCGCATGGCTCCCATAGCGGGCAATGCCCGCCCTACCCGTCGGTTGGTTTCAGTACGCCCTGCCGTGCGACACTGGCCGTTCGCGCAGCCACGAACAAGCCGAATGGATACATTGCCCACCATCGAAAAAGAAACCGCCGCCGATCCGCGCTACAGCATCCTGTGGCTGCACGGCCTGGGCGCCGACGGCAACGACTTTTCGCCGGTCGTGCCGGAGCTGGTGGCGGCGGGCTGGCCGGCGTTGCGTTTCGTGTTTCCGCATGCGCCGGTGCGGCCGGTGACGGTCAATGGCGGCATGGCGATGCGCGCCTGGTACGACATTGCCGGCATCGACATCGCCAGCAGGCAGGACGAGGCCGGCATCCGCGCGTCCATCAGTGCGGTCGAGGCGTTGATCGCGCGCGAGGTCGAGCGCGGCGTGCCTTGCGAGCGGATTTTTCTGGCCGGGTTTTCGCAAGGCGGCGCCATCGCCCTGGCCGCTGGTTTGCGCCATGCCGCGCAACTGGCCGGCATCGTCGCGCTGTCCACGTATCTTCCGTTGCATGAAAAAACGGTCGACGAATTGGCTGACGGCAATCGCGATACGGCCATCTTCCAGGCGCATGGCACGGCCGATCCGGTGGTGGCGCCGACGCTCGGCACGATGACGCGCGACTGGTTGCGCGAGGCCGGTTACCACGTCGATTGGCACGATTACCCGATGGGCCACCAGGTCTGTGCCGAGGAGATTGCCGACCTGCGCAACTGGTTGTCGCCGCGCCTGCAAGC
The DNA here is from genome assembly GCA_035708045.1 of Rhodanobacteraceae bacterium. Classification (GTDB taxonomy): domain Bacteria; phylum Pseudomonadota; class Gammaproteobacteria; order Xanthomonadales; family Rhodanobacteraceae; genus Oleiagrimonas. The sequence goes on from DASSTF010000178.1 coordinate 4,566, forward strand.
CTGACCACACACCACCACCTCCGTTGTAGGAGCCTGCCTGCAGGCGATAGCGTCTGCCCACCATGAAACTCCGCGCCATCGCCTGCTGGCAGGCTCCTACAACGGAGGTGGTGGTGTGTGGTCAGTCTTGCAGACGCGGCGACAACCAGGCGCGCAAATCGGCGATTTCCTCGGCGCAGACCTGGTGGCCCATCGGGTAATCGTGCCAGTCCACGTGGTAACCGGCCTCGCGCAACCAGTCGCGCGTCATCGTGCCGAGCGTCGGTGCCACCACCGGATCGGCTGTGCCATGCGCCTGGAAGATGGCCGTATCGCGATTGCCGTCAGCCAGTTCGTTGACCGTTTTTTCGTGCAACGGAAGATAGGTGGACAGCGCGATGATGCCGGCCAGTTGCGCGGCATGGCGCAAGCCAGCGGCCAGGGCGATGGCGCCGCCTTGCGAAAAACCGGCCAGAAAAATCCGCTCGCAAGGTACGCCCCGCTCGACCTCGCGAGCAATCAATGCCTCGACCGCCACGATGGACGCGCGAATGCCCATCTCGTCCTGTCTGCTGGCAATGTCGATACCGGCAATGTCGTACCAGGCGCGCATCGCCATGCCGCCGTTGACCGTCACCGGCCGCACCGGTGCATGCGGAAACACGAAGCGCAACGCCGGCCAGTCCTCCGCCACCAGTTCCGGCACGATCGGCGAAAAGTCGTTGCCGTCGGCGCCCAGGCCATGCAGCCACAGGATGCTGTAACGCGGATCGGCGCCGGTTTCGGATTCGACGGTAGGCAATGTATCCATGCGGATCGTTGGTGGTGGCACGGACGACCAGTGTATCGCGACCCCGCGCGATGCACCGGCTCAACGAGTAGGGCGGGCACTGCCCGCCATCGGAGACCCGTGTTTGCGTGATGCTTGTTCGGCGGGCAGTGCCCGCCCTACGGTTGCATGGTCAGGCCCAGCTCATGCGCGAAGAACGTCAACGCAATCGCGGTGTTGCCCACGCGCTGCGCGAAGCTGGCGTCGATGCCGTGGCCGGCGTGCATGCGCGTCAGGAGCAGGATCGGATGGCCGGACGTGCTCGCGTTCTGCAGTGCGGCGGTGAACTTGCGCGACTGCCACGGCGCCACGCGCGGATCGTTGACGCCGGTGGTCATCAGCACCGCCGGATAAGCCGTGTTTGGCTTGACGTTCTGCAGCGGCGAATACGCCAACGTGGCCTTGAATTGCACCGCGTCCTTGATGGTGCCGTACTCGGGCACGTTGTAGGCGCCGTTGGCCCATTGCGTCTCGTGGCGGATGACATCGTAGATGCCGACGTTGGCGACCACGGCACGGAAGGCTTCGGAATGCTGGGTGAGCTCGGCGCCCATCAGCAGGCCGCCGTTGCTGCCGCCCATGATGCCGAGGTGTCGGGTATCGGTCCAACCGCTCTTCTTCAGCGCCTCGGCGGCAGCGAAGAAATCGTCGAACACGTTCTGCTTGCGGGTTTTCTGGCCTTCGCGATGCCAGGTCTGGCCATTCTCGTTGCCGCCGCGGATGTTGGCGTAGGCGTACACGCCGCCCTTTTCCAGCCACGCCAGTTTGGCGCCGATGAAGCCGGGACGAATGGGAATATCGAAGCCGCCGTAGCTGTACAGGATGGTCGGGCGCTTGCCGTTGGGCGTGATGTTTTTCAGGTGCAGCACGGTGACCGGGATCTTCGTGCCATCCTTCGAGACGCCTTCGATGCGCGTGGCGACCACGTTGGAATAATCGGCTGCCGGCTTGACCTCGAACACGGTCTTTAGCGTGCCGTTGCTTGCATCGTATTCGGCCCAGCGCGAGGGCAGCGTCCAGCCGCCGTAGGTGATGAGCGCCGTGGACTGGCCCGATTCGGAGGCAATGCCGCCGATGGAGATGCCGGTTTTCGGCAGCGGCAGGCGACGCACGAAGCCGCCGTCGTGCGTGTACTGCTCGGCCCACCAGTCCGGCCCCCAACTGCGCACGACGATGAAGCCCTTGCCGACGGGCGCCAGTTGCTGCAACGCGCCCTTGCGTTCACCCAGCACCTGGCTGATCTTGCCGCTGTCCGGATCGATGGCGAGCACCTTGCCGCGCGGTGCGTCCTGGAAGCTTTCCACCAGCAAGCGATCACCATCCCAGCTCGCGCCGCGCACGTTGGCCTGCTTGCCGATCACGCGCACGAACTTGCCGTCGCGCTGCACGTAGATTTCCCACGGGCCGCCGTCGCCGGTCTTGGCCAGCACGGCCAGATGCTTGCCGCCGGGCGAGGTCGGCAACTGGTATTCGGCGATGGGCGAATAGTCCTTGCCGAACACCACGCGGTCGTCATCGGCCGGCTGTCCCAGCACGTGATGCACCAACGCGGCATGAAACTGAGTGACCGTATGATCGCCCGCGGGCGGCGGAAAGCGCACGTAGATGAAGCCCTTTTCATCGGCATCCCAGGCCAGACCCTGCGGCGAGGTGCCGCCGCCGGCCCAGGGCAAGACGTCATCCAGCGGCTTGCCGGTTTTCACGTCGAGCACGTGGATGGTGGTCAACTCGCTGCCGCCGCGTGCGGTGCCGTAGGCGAGGTAGCGGCCGCTGGGCGAAGGCCAGTAGCCGGTGATGGCCAGCCCTTGCTGCTGGTTGAGATCGACCAGCACATGCGCTTTGCCGTTGGGCCAATGCCGCGCCATCAACACCGGCTGCGGTTGCGGCGGGGTTTCCTGCAGGTAGAACAACGTGCCACCGGCCATGAGCGGCGCCGAACGCGTGGTCGAGGTGATGGCCAGTTCGCGCACGCGTTCGGCCATGGTCTTGCCCGCCGGCATCATCGCCAGCATGTGCTCGGTGTAGGTGTTCTGGGCCTTGATCCACTTTTTCACCTTGGGCGCATCGCCATCCTCCAGCCAGCGATACGGATCGGCGACGCGCACGCCGTGCATCACGGTGGATGCCGGATGCTTCGGCGAAGCCGGCGGTTGCGGTACGTGCTCGTCGATCAGGGCGGTGTGGTTGCGTGTCTGATCGTATTGTTGAGTCGCGGCAAACGCGGGGGAGACAGCGATGGCGGCAAGCGCAAAAATGAAGGCGAGACGCATGGGGAAACTCCGCTTGGATGGAGGTAAACGGCAAGATCACACCTTACCGCCATCGCACGACGCCGGTGAAGATTGCCGGATATCTCATTCATGCCGACGAAACCCTCGGAACAGCGGGATGGACAGCGTAGGGCGGGCACTGCCCGCCATCGGGCGTAACGCGGACTTGCGAATGGCGGGCAGTGCCCGCCCTACTCGCTTTTCCCGAGTCCCGGCCAACCCCTGACTTCCGGCACAGACGCCGCCGCAACCGGCTGCCACACGCTATCCTGAACTTTTTGCATGCAAGGGGAACACCATGCGCCGTATCGCCTTTGCCGCCACCCTGGCCCTGGTGGCCGTGCCGACGTTTGCCATTCAATCCACGCCCGCGCCGACAACATCCGAAACGTTGACGATGGAACAGATCATGGCCAATCCGGACTGGATCGGCCACGCCGTCGAGCGTGCCTACTGGAGTGCCGACGGCCAATCGATCTACTACCGCCTCAAGCGCGACGACAGCGAGATTCGCGACCTGTACCGCGTCGATCCGACCACGGGCGTCAGCACCAGGTTGAGCGGCGACGAACTGGCCATGGCCGATGGTGTACCGGTGTTCGATGCCGCGCATGAGCATGTGGCCTATGTGCGCCACGGCGACGTGTTCGTGCGCAATCTGGCTGGCGGCCCGGCCATCCAGATCACGCGCACGTCCGAGCGCGAAAGCGGCGTGCAATGGAGCGCCGACGGCGCGGCGGTGCAATATCGCCAAGGCAACCAGTGGTTCAGCTACCGCCTGTCCGCCGGCGCCAGCATGCCGGTGGCCACGCTGAAGGCCGCCGACAACCCGCAGGACAAGCAGCCCGACGCGCTGGAGCGCCTGCAGCTCGACCTCTTCAAGACCCTGCGCCACGTCAAGGCAGAGAAGCAGGCCCAGCATCAACACGAACTGGCGCTGGACAAGGCCGACGCCACGCGTGCGCCGCGCCCGTTCTGGATGGGCAAGGGCGTGTCCATCGTCGACACCTCGCTGTCGCCGTCCGGACAGTGGATGGTGGTGGTCACGCAGCCGGCGCATTACGACGGCGGCAAGCATCCGGTGGTCAATCACTACGTCACGTTCTCGGGCTACACCAAGCCGGAAAAGGCGCGCCCCTACGTGGGCCGCAACAAGCCCGCGCCGCAAACCGCCTGGCTGCTCGACCTTGCCACGCATGGCAAGTACAAGCTGTCGCTGGACGCCCTGCCCGGCATCCACGACGACCCGCTGGCCAAGCTGCGCAAGCAAACCCAGGCGGCCTTGCGCAAGGCCGGTCATGACGCCGAAGCCAAGGCGCTGGACGCGCCCAGGACGCGCAGCGTGTCGGTCACCGGTTTCCTCATGCACCCTGTCAAGTGGAGCGCCGACGGCCAGGCCGCCGCCATCGAGTTTCGTTCCAACGACAACAAGGATCGCTGGATCGCCTCCGTCAATCTGGCCAAGCACAAGCTCGATGTGCAGGATCACCTGCACGACCAGGCCTGGATCAACTGGAACTTCAACCGCTTCGGCTTCGTGCCGCACAGCCATACCCTGTGGTACCTGAGCGAGGCCAGCGGCTACGCGCAGCTCTACACCAAGGCGCTCGACGGCAAGGCGAAACAGCTGACCTCCGGGCATTTCGAAGTCGGCTCCGTCACGCCTTCGCTCGACGGCAAGTGGTTCTACGTCAGCGCCAACAAGCAGGCGCCCTACGCCTACGACGTCTATCGCGTTCCGACGACGGGCGGCAAGCTTGCGCGCATCACCCGTTTCCAGGCCGTCGACGGCTTCGACCTGTCACCCGACGGCCGCCGTCTTGCGGTGCTGCATTCCGGCGCCTACATGCTGTCGCAACTGGCCGTCGTCAACACCGACGGCAGCGGCGAGCGCGAACTCACCGACACCATGAAACCGGCCTTCAAGGCGATCGACTGGATCCAGCCCGAGATCGTCAAGGTGCCGTCCTCGCACGGCGCGGGCGCCATCTACGCCAAGGTCTGGAAAACCGCCGATTATGACAAGAGCGCGTCGCATCCCGCCGTGTTCTTCGTGCACGGCGCGGGCTACCTGCAGGACGTCACCAAGGGCTGGAGCTACTACTTCCGCGAGCAGATGTTCAACAACATGCTGGCGCGCGAAGGCTACATCGTCATCGACATGGACTACCGCGCCTCCGCCGGCTACGGCCGCGACTGGCGCACCGCCATCTACCAGCACATGGGTCACCCGGAACTCGAAGACCTGCTCGACGGAAAAACCTGGCTGGTCAAAAATTTCAACGTCGATCCGAATCGCGTGGGCATCTACGGCGGCAGCTACGGCGGCTTCATGACCGAAATGGCGCTCCTGCGCGCACCGGGCGAATTCGCCGCCGGCGCGGCCCTGCGTCCGCCGTCCGACTGGACAAGCTACAACGACCTGTACACCTCCGACATTCTCAACGACCCGCAGATCGACCCGAAGTCCTACAAGGTGTCGTCACCCATCGAATTCGCGGCCAACCTGCAAGACCCCCTGCTGATCTGCCACGGCCTGATCGACAACAACGTCATGGCCAGCGATTCCATCCGTCTCTACCAGCGCTTCATCGAACTGCACAAAAAGAACTTCTGGCTGTCGCTCTACCCGATGGAACGCCACGCCTTCGAGCACCCCGATTCCTGGTACGACGAATACCGCCGCGTGCACGAACTGTTCACGCGCTTCGTCAAGAACCGCTA
>DASSTF010000179.1:0-30127 GCA_035708045.1 Rhodanobacteraceae bacterium
ATCTGGCCGCCGGCATCAACCGGCTGTCTTTCGGCGTGCAGAGTTTCGACGACGCCAAGTTGCGCCGCCTGGGCCGTATCCATTCGTCCGCCGAGGCCGAAAGCGCCGTGCGACTGGCGCGCGAAGCCGGCTACACCAACATCAACCTCGACTTGATGTATGCCCTGCCGCAACAGACGCTCGACGGCGCGCTGGCCGACATCGAGCGCGCCATCGCGCTGGAGCCGACGCACATTTCGCACTACCAGCTGACACTGGAACCCAACACCGCCTTCGCCCGTCATCCGCCGCCGTTGCCGGACGACGATGCCGCCTGGGACATCCAGGAAGCCTGCCAGTCGCGTCTGGCCGAAGCCGGCTACGCCCAATACGAGGTGTCCGCCTACGCCCGTCCGGATCGGCGTTGCAGGCACAACCTCAACTACTGGCAATTCGGCGACTACCTCGGCATCGGCGCCGGCGCGCACGGCAAGGTCACCGACCGCCAAGGCCGCGTCCACCGCCGCTGGAAACGCCGCTCGCCGCAGGGTTATCTGCATGCCGTCGACCATGCGGCGCGCACCGATGGAACGCACACCGTGAGCCATGACGAACTGCCGTTCGAGTACATGCTCAACGCCTTGCGCCTGATCGACGGCGTGCCCATGGCCGACTTTGCGGCACGCACGAGCCTGGACGATGCCGCCATCGCCAAACCCCTGACCCACGCCCGCGCGCGTGGCTGGATTCGAGACGACGCAACACGCCTGTGCGCCACGCCATTGGGCCAGCGCTTCCTCAACGACGTGGTTGCCTGCTTCATGCCCTGACAGCCATTTGTTCGGCTCAGACGATCTGATTGGCACGCCGCTTGCTTGATTTTCTTCAGGCCATGCAAACCTATTCGTGGTAGTAATACCTGCGCTTTGTCTCGATGCCAGGGGGATTCCCGATGAAGGGTATTGTCTTCAACACGCTGGAACAGGTGGTGGTTGCCCATTACGGCGAAACGGCATGGGAAAACCTGCTTGACGCGGCCGGTTCCAGCGGCGTGTACACCTCGCTCGGCACGTATCCGGACGACGAGATGATGCGCCTGGTGACAGCGGCCTCTGAGGCGCTCGACATGCCGCCGGCGGAGGTGGTGCGCTGGTTCGGGCGCCAGGCCATTCCGAGATTTGCCCAGCGCTATCCCGACTTTTTCACCACGCACGAGTCGACGCGCACTTTCGTGCTGGATCTCAATGCCATCATCCATCCGGAAGTGCGCAAGATTTACACCGGCGCGCAATGCCCCACTTTCGATTTCCGCGAAGCCGATGACGGCGCGCTTCTGATCGGCTATCGCTCGCCGCGCCAATTGTGCGCGCTCGCACACGGCTTCATCGAGGGAACCGCCGATTATTATCGCGAGCAGGTCGAGGTCGAACATCTGATGTGCATGCATCGCGGCGACGAGCATTGCCTGATGCGCATGACCACCCACTGACCGGCGCAAAGCATCCCATGTCGATCACTTCCGAACCCGACGATCCGGTCGACCTGAACCGGTTGCAGCGCCGGCTCGAACGCGAGCGGGCCGCCCGCCTGGAAATGGAGACAGTCTACGAGAAAGGCCTGCGCGAACTTTATCTGCGCGAACAGGAACTGCGTGTCCTGCAGGACATTTCCACGGCCACCAACCTCTCGCCGTCCGTGCGCGACACCTTCCATCATGCCCTCGGCCGTCTGTGCGAGTACATGGCCTGGCCGCTAGGCCACGCCTATTTCGTCGAAACGCACGACGGCGCGACCCGTCTCAAATCCACCACGCTGTGGCATGTGCAAGACCCGGAAAAAATGGAGCCGTTTCGCGCCGCGACGGAGGCGCTGGATCTGGCCGTGGGCGAGGGGCTGCCCGGCATGGTCTGCCAATCGGGAAAGGCCATCTGGCTGCCCGATGTCGACAGTAAAACCTTCTTCGTGCGCAAGGCTTCGGCGGCGGCAAGCGGGATCCGGGCCGGCTGCGCTTTTCCGGTCCTGATTGGCGAGGAAACGGCCGCCGTCATCGAGTTCTACACCGAACGCAGCGTTGCGCCAGACACGGCACTGCTCAAGCTCATTGGACAAGTCGGAACCCATCTTGGCCGCGCCATTGAGCGCCAGCGCGCCGAAAACCGCCTGATCCACGATGCCTCGCACGACCCGCTGACGGCGCTGCCGAACCGGTCGCTCTTTCTCGATCGGCTCAACCAGGTGATCGCGCGCGGCAAACGCAATCCGCAAATCCTGTTCGCGGTGCTGTTCATCGATCTCGACCGCTTCAAGATCATCAACGACAGCCTCGGCCATTTTGCGGGCGACGACCTCCTGACCCAGGTAGGCCATCGCCTGCAAAACGCACTCCGGGGCGACGACACGATCGCCGCGAACCATGCTGCCGCACACACGGGCACGCTGGCGCGGCTGGGCGGCGACGAATTCACCGTTCTGCTCAGCGACATCAAGGATCCGAGCGACGCGGTGCGTGTCGCCAACCGCCTGGGCGAGGCTTTGCGCCATCCCTTCGTCGTCGATGGTCAGGAAATCTATACCAGCGCCAGCATCGGCATCGCTTCAAGCACGTCCGGATACGAAACTGCCGAAGCGATCCTGCGCGACGCGGACATTGCCATGTATCGCGCCAAGACCCTGGGCAAGGCGCGCTGCGAGCTGTTCGATCAGGACATGTATGCGGCGGCCTTGCAACGACTGGCGCTCGAAACCAATTTGCGCCGGGCCATCCAGAACGAGGAATTCGTGCTGCATTACCAGCCGATCATCTCGCTGCGCACGCAGACAGTGGTCGGCTTCGAGGCGCTGGTGCGCTGGCGCAAGCCGGACGGGGAACTGGTGTATCCGGACGAGTTCATCAAGATCACCGAGGAAACCGGCCTCATCCTCGCCCTCGGCCATTGGGTATTGCGCGAAGCCTGCCGCACCGCGTCCGCATTGCAGACGCAATATCCGCGCGAAAATCCGCTGACGATGAGCGTCAACATCTCGCCGCGCCAGTTCGCGCAGCCCGACCTTGTCGAGCAGATTCGCTCGACCCTTCGCGAAACCGGACTCGACCCGCATGGCCTGCGGCTGGAGATCACCGAGAGCGTCACCATCGACGATCCGAACCGCGTCGCTTCGGTACTGGCGGAGCTCAAGGAACTCGGCGTGCGCATGAGCATCGACGATTTCGGGACGGGCTATTCGTCGCTGAGTTACCTGCATTCGTTGCCGCTCGATGCCCTGAAGATCGACCAGTCCTTCGTCGCAAAAATGGGCAAGGACGCCGAGAGCCTGCACATCATCCAGACGATCATGGGCCTGGCCAACAACCTGGGGCTGGAGATCATTGCCGAAGGCGCGGAAATCGCCTGTCAGGTGACAAAACTCCAATCCATGGGCTGCGAATTCATTCAAGGCTTCTACTTCTCCAAGCCCGTCGATGCGACGGCCATCGCCGCCTTGCTCGCCAATCCGATCCGGCAGATGGATTCAAAAGGCTCCACCGAATGCTGAGGCCATTCGATTCATTCTCCTGAAGCAGTCGATCCGCTTGAGGCGGTTCGACTTGCGCATGAGCGTTATCATGCCCGATGAACGCCCATGATCCGGATCAGGAACCGCATGAACGAACTCGTCTCCCTCTACGCCGAACACCTCGCCACCGTGCGCCAGCACAGTGACGCCGCGCTCGAAGCCGCCGGACGCGACACGCTGGCCATCGCCGCCGGACGCCCGGCACCGAAGTTTCTGGACGATCAGGATTTTCCCTACGCCGCGCACCCGCACTTCAAGCATTGGGCGCCGCTGACGGACGCGCCGGGCAGCTGGATCATCTACACGCCCGGGGAAAAACCGCGCCTGCTGTTCATGCAGCCACAGGATTTCTGGCATCCGGTACCCGAGGCGCCCAGCGGCTACTGGGTGGATCACTTCGACATCGTGCCGGTGCGCAACGTCGAGGAACTGGCCGACCAGTTGCCGAAGGATCCCGCCAAGTGCGTCATCATCGGTCAGGCGCAGGACGCGGTGGGCGACTTCGTTCCCGACAACCCGCAGGCGGCGATGGACTACCTCCACTATCACCGCGCCTGGAAGACGCCTTACGAAGTGGCCTTGATGCGCGAGGCCAACCGCACCGCCGCACGCGCGCACAAGGCCGCCGAAGCCGCCTTCCGCGCCGGCGAAAGCGAGTTCGGCATCCACATGGCCTACCTGCACAGCGCGCTGCAGCTCGACGCGGAACTGCCCTATCACAGCATCATCGCCCTCAACACCCACGGCGCGGTACTGCATTACGATCACTTCGACCGCCAGCCGCCCGCCGAAAGCCTGACCATGCTCATCGACGCCGGCGCCACCCACGCCGGCTACGCCAGCGACATCACGCGCACCTACGCCAATCCGGAAGCGAGCGAGTTCCAGGCCTTGATCGACGCGATGGACGCCAACCAGCGTGAATTGTGCTCACGCGTGACCCAAGGCCAGGACTACGGCGAGCTGCACATGCACGCGCATCACCTCGCCGCCACCCTGCTCAAGGAACACGACTTCCTGCACATGTCGCCCGAGGAAGCCGTGGCCAGCCACGTCACCAACACCTTCTTCCCGCACGGCCTCGGCCACCTCATCGGCGCCCAGGTACACGACGTCGGCGGCTTCCAGAAAAGCCCCGACGGCGGCAGCATCGACCAACCCGAAGGCCATCCCTTCCTGCGCCTGACGCGCACCTTAGAACCCGGCATGGCCGTCACCATCGAACCCGGCCTCTACTTCATCGACATGCTGCTGGAAAAACTGAAAGCCGCCCCCGAAGGCAAACACGTCAACTGGAGCAAGATCGATGCCTTCCGCAAATACGGCGGCATCCGCATCGAGGACGACGTGGTGTGCACGGACGATGCGCCGGAGAATCTGACGCGGGATGCGTTCGGGATATAAAAACGAACCGCGTAGGGCGGGCACTGCCCGCCGATATGAAGCTTCGACGGCGGGCAGTGCCCGCCCTACGTGCTGAGCAGTCGGTGATCGGCCAGAAGCGGGCCTTTAGTCTCTATGGAGAGTCGGCCGTATCATTCGGTTATTGAGCCGAGGTCACTAAGGCATTTGACTGATTGCATTTTTGACACGTGGACACGCCGGTTGAGCACATTTGAGCCTTTCTTTATCCGCACTTGTGAGGGGCCGTCCGGAGTACGGCCGCGCCTTCGCGGCTACGAACCGAAGCCGAGTCGGCCCTTCGCGCCCTTCGAGATATATGACCCGTTCGGACTGCGCAACGCGATCGTTCCGGTGTTTTGCCAGCACATGGATGGACGGATGTATGGCGTTGGAACAGCGTTCCATGTCGACGGTTTCGGCAACTTTCTCACCGCGTACCACGTCATCGACTTCGTCGAGAAGCATCTTGCCGGACGCCCGATTCTGTTCCTGAGCATGCACGCCGTGGTGTTTGGAACGGTCAACATCCCATCGGACTGTTTCGTGTCGCCGCAGGAAGTGCTCGCATCGCTGATGGAGGTGGAAGATCCGATGGCCATGCTGCGCCGAGGGCCCGTCCGACGACCCGCCATCGATGTCGCGTCATTGAGGGTCGCAGAGATCGGCCCCGGTGTACGGCCGCCACAGACGTTGCCGATGCGGACGAAAGGGTGGGTGCCGCAGATCGGCGAGATCGTGCTCGCCGTCGGCTTCCCAGAGCTGAACCTGTCGGAAGTCGACTCAGCCCGGCAGTCGGCCCTGCTGACCGAAGGCATGTACGGCGCTTACGGGCGGATTGTCGCTTCCCACGAGCAGGGCAGCAGCCGCTCGAACCCGACGCCTGTGTTCCAGGTGGAGAGTGATTGGCCGCCCGGCCTGAGCGGAGGCCCGGTGTTCAACAGGAACGGCGAAGTCGTCGGGATGGTGAGTCGATCGCTGCGCGCGGAATCCGGTTATGCCGGTGCGGGGTACGCCGTCCATTTCGGCCTGGTCCATGACGTTGAGTTGCTGACGCCGAATGTGGACCGGTTGAATCCAGGTTGGCGCAAGTGCTGGGGCGTGTTTGCGTCGGCAGCGCCCGAACCAATCAATATGCAAGCTACAAGGGAACAAGCAGAAGCCGTTGCATCAAGGCTTGAGGGGGCCGTCGAAATCCGACTAATCGCCCATCGGCTAGGTACGACTGATTTCATGGACCTAAGGGTCTGAATGACACGATACGGCCGGTCGTCGCGTCGAACCGGACAGTGTCGTTCGATCAGAACGAGAGCTTGGGTGAAGACGCGTTCTTCAGACGAAAGACTTGCAGGACGTCCAACTGGTCGACACCAGACAGTCCGAGCCCACCTTCGACTCTTTCCACGCAGAATAGCTTTTTCTCGGACCCGACCTCGCAACCGAATCGCCATAGTTCCGGCAGAGAGACCTGCGCTTCTATCGGCAGCGACGCAGACACCGAGACCAAGCCCGGCATCACGCCGTCTTGGTAGCGGGGATTCTCAAGCTCAATCCTGGCCGTTCCTCCGGGATTGATCAGCGTGTCTTCGTTGCCTGCGGGGGCACGCGCATCCGAATAGACGACTCCCAGGCCGGACGAGAATGGAGCAAAGAGTAAGGCCCTGAAGCCCTCATACGTGACGACGCCGATCCCGCCCTGGCGCACGCCGACGAGATGATGGGCGATGTCGCGCCAGATTCGTATCAGCTGCGCATATGCGAGCGCCAGCGCTTCCGGATCTGGCAGGGTTGGCGCCGCCATTCCTTCTTCTGGCTTGGCGTGGAACAAGTAACAACGCATGCGTTCGTACTGATCTGTCAGCATGTAGTCAGCCAGGCCTCGGCTGTCTGGAAGCAGTGGCCGCACGTCGATTCTGGCGCCGACCTCGGCGAGCACGCGACGCAGCCACTTGCGCTCACCCTCGTCCACCCGCTTCGCGCTGATGGTAGATAACAGGGCTTCAAGGCCCAACCACAAGTTCCGGTAGGCCTCGTACAGATCGCCGCTCGCCTGCGAGAGCCGGTAAAAGCGCAGAGCCGGTGTCCACACCGGGGGTGGCCCTGGTGGTGTTGGTTTCGGATTACCGTCGCGGTCGTAGACGACACCCGTCGCGGAAACGCCGAGGACCAAGTCGTCGGTAACCATGACCTCCACGACGCGGCGGTCACCATCGGTATAGAGCATGACGTGGCCATCGCCGATGCCAGCCAGCTCAGAGACCTTGAATCTCTCGTAGGAAAGCAGGTCGAGGTAGCGCTGGATGCATTCCGTTCCTGCCGCGATCACTTCCTGCCTGCCGATTGCCTGTGTCGACCGCGCCACGATGGTGGACTTGCCCGCGGCGCTTTCCACGATCCAGCCGTCGATCCCGTCGGAACGACTCGCTTGGCACGGTGTGCGAAGGCTATACGCAATGGCTGCGCCGTAATCGGCACAACCTTCCGAGTCAGGACGTCCGCCGAGCAAGAACCCATCTATCGTGGCCATGGCAACACCTATGTATTCAAAGAAATCCCTGCTTCTGACGTCCTGTACTGCTTCGAATTTCGTAGCTACTGAGTGGCCGCTTCGGGTCGAAAGCAGCCAATCAAGATGGGCACGAGCACAATGCCAGTACCACCACGATTTATAGTAGTGATCAACATAAAGCGGGTTGCCAGTCGATACCAACCTTCAACGGCGGGCAGTGCCCGCCCTACGCATATCGGTTTTCTTGTCGTTCCAGCACCAGTGCCTCGATGGCCGATGCTTCGCTCGGCATCGCCGCGGTCAGCACTTCGTGGCCTTCGCGCGTGACGGCGACGTCGTCTTCGATGCGGATGCCGATGCCGCGCCAGCGTTCGGGTGCGTCGGCGTCGTTAGGTTGCACGTAGATGCCCGGTTCCACGGTCAGTACCATGCCGGACTCCAGCACGCGTGACTGGCCGTCGACGCGGTAGTCGCCGACGTCGTGCACGTCCAGGCCGAGCCAGTGGCCGGTCTTGTAGGGGAAGAAGCGTTTGTAGGCGCCGCTTTCGATGGCCGTGTCCACGCTGCCTTTGAGAAGTTTCAGTTCGCGCAGGCCTTCGGTGATGACGCGCACGGCCGCGTGATGCGCGGCCTCGAAGGGTTGCTCGGGGCGCACGGCGTCGATGGCGGCCTGTTGCGCGGTCCAGACGATGTCGTAGAGGGCGCGCTGTTCGGCGCTGAAACGTCCGTTGACCGGAAACGTGCGGGCCATGTCCGAGGCGTAGCAATCCACTTCCGCGCCTGCATCGAGCAGCAGCAGGTCGCCTTGGGCGAGCGTGCCGCGGTTGGCCTGGTAGTGCGCGATGCAGGCATGGCTGCCCGCCGCCACGCAGGGTGGGAAGGACGGCACCACGCCCTGGGCGCGCATGACGTGGAGCAGTTCGGCCTCCACCGTGTATTCGGCCACGCCCGGGCGCGCCACTTCCATGGCGCGCAAGTGGGCCTGTGTGGCGATGGCCGCCGCGCGCCGCATCAGTTTCAGTTCGGCGCGCGATTTGTACAGCCGCAGATCGTGCAACAGATGCCCCAGCGCCACGAACTCCTTCGGCACCACGCCGCCGCCACGCAGGGCGCGCAGGCGACGCATCCACGCCAGCAGGTGGCCGTCGAATTCGACGTCGCGCCCGAAATGGCAGTACACGCGGGCCCGGCCTTCGAGCATGCCGGGCAGGATGTCGTCCACGTCATCGATGGGAAAGGCATCGTCCATGCCGTAATTGGCCACGGCGGCTTCGGTGCCGACGCGCGGGCCGTGCAGGCGTTCGGCCTCGGCATCGCGTTCGCGGCAAAACAGGATGGCTTCGCCCTGACGGCGGCCCGGCAGCAGCACCAGCAGCGCCTGCGCTTCGGGGAATCCGCTGAGGTAGTGCAGGTCCGAATCCTGGCGATACGGCCAGGGCGCGTCGGCATTGCGCATGCGCTCGGGGGCGGCCGACACCAGCACGGCCGCATCAGCGCCGGCCATGCGCATCAGCTGTTTGCGGCGGCGCGCGAATTCGGACTTGCCGAGGCTCGTCGCCGCGCTGTTTTCCGTCCCCTGTCGCGCCATGTCAGTGTGACCGGCCACCCGCGGGCGATGCGGCGATGGCCATTTCGGTATGCAGCAGCATGGCGCCCACACGCACGAATTCCAGCAGTTCCATGAGCGCGCTTTCGTCCTCGTCGCCGTTGTTTTCGTCCTGGTCCTCGAGCGTCAACCGCGACGCCGCGATGGTGCCTAGATCGCGCAGTACCTCGCGCCCGTCGTCGGTCAGGGCTTCCGCCGTGGCGCCGGCCAGACCGAAACCACCGAGGAAACCGCGCGTCCAGTCCACCAGCGCATCGACGCGTTCGCGCAAGGGTTTCGTGTCCGCCGGAAGCAAAGGCTCAAGACCCATTTCCAGGCGCCCCAGGCGCTGGACGCAGGCGTCGTACATTTCACCCAGCAAGGTATCCAGCGACGGATCCTCGTTGTCCAGTTGCAAGGCGCCCAGCACCTTCAGCCGGTCCGCCTTGCCGCCGCCGCAGACGTAGCCCGTCAGCAGGCCATCCAGTTCGCTGGCGTCGATGGCCAGGGTGGTGTCGGCAAGCGCCGCTTCCAGCCCGGCATGGGTCATGGGTGTTTCCACAAGCTGTAATCCCGGTGATCGTGGCCGTCATTCTGACATTCGCGCGCCGGAATGCCCACACCGTGATGCCGGCACTTGCATACCCGCTCGCGGCATGCGAAATAATGGGCATGGCTTCCACGATCACCTGCTATAGTCGGCCCAATGAGCGCACCTGATCCGCTTGAATCCGAAATCGCCGCCCTGGAGTCCACGGTCGATCGGCTCCTGGGCACACTCCACCGTCTCAACGACGAGAACCGCGGCCTGCGCCACAGCCAGGAGCAGTTGAGTGGCGAGCGCGCCAATTTGATGGCGCGCAACGAGCAGGCGCGCAGCCGCGTCGAGGCCATGATCCAGCGTCTGAAGGCGCTGGAAAACAACAGTTGATGCGCGGGAAACACGACGATGAGTGAGCCGGTATCCATCAAGTTGATCGACCGCGAATTCCTGGTCGCCTGCGAGCCGGAAGAACGCGACGGCCTGCTGGAGGCGGCGTCGTTTCTCGACACGCGCATGCGCAAGCTGCGCGGGGCCACGCGAAGTCCCGGTTTCGACCGCCTGGCGGTGCTGGCCGCCATGGACATCGCCCACGAACTGCTGGAACTGCGCGCGAAGCAGCAGACACAGGTGTCGACACTTGCCGGCAATTTGGCCCGCCTGCGGCACAAGCTCGAAACCGCGATGGAGCAGGCGCCGTCACCTTTGTGAAAGTTTGTCGACCGCGGGGCTGGCATCGTCTGCGCAACCGGTTAGAATGACCCTACGGCGTTCCCTGCGGTGTTCGACAGTTCGCTCTTACATTTGCCTTGTTCCTGATATACGACCCGGGTTGGCAATACCTGTGGCGCCTGAGCAAGTCCGTCATGAGCGGAAAGCCTGACCGCCTCGTGAGCCCACCCACCTGATCCCGGAGGATCAAGGTCGTTTGGCGGACATCGGCATTGTGGAGAACGCCCCTTTTTTCACCCCGTCGGCAGTTGCAGGAGCCTGAGCCGCATGACTCACGCCGATACTCCGCGCCATGTCCTGCGCGACAGGCTGACGGAAAAACGCCGACAACTGGGCCCGACCGAACGCATCCAGGCAGCCCGCGGCCTGCGTCGCTCGCTGGAACAACTGCCCGAATTCATGACCGACGAGCGCATCGCCGGCTATTGGGCCTGCGCCGGCGAACTGCCGCTGAATCTCGTCATGGCGTCGCTGGCCGAACGCGGCCAGGATTTCTACCTGCCCGTCATCGCCGCGCAACGCCAAATGCGCTTCGCCCCGTGGCGCATCGGCGACGACATCACCCCCAATCGCCACGGCATCCCCGAACCCGTGCGGCAGGACAAGACCATCCCGCCGCCCCTGCTGGACGTGGTGCTGGTGCCGCTCGTGGGCTTCGACCGCCGCGGCAACCGGCTCGGCTTCGGCGGCGGCTATTACGATGCCAGCTTCGCCTTCCTGCGCGATGAAAAGCGTCCAGCCACACCGCTTCTCGTCGGCATCGGCTACGCTTTCCAGGAACTTGACGCCCTCGATGTCGAACCCTGGGACATCCGCCTGGACTACATCGCCACCGAGAACGAACTGATCGACTGCACGGAGCCGGAGAACCCTTGATGAATTACTGGCTGGTCAAAAGCGAACCGTCGGCCTTTTCCATCGACGACCTGAAACACAACAAGCGCGAACCCTGGGACGGCGTGCGCAACTACCAGGCGCGCAACTTCATGCGCGACGGCATGCGCGTGGGCGACAAGGTGTTCTTCTATCACTCCAACTGCGCCGAACCCGGCATCGTCGGCGTGGCCAAGGTAGCCAGCAAGCCCTACCCCGATCCGACCCAGTTCGACCCCGACAACGGCCATTTCGACCCCAAAAGTTCGCGCGACAACCCGCGCTGGGTGCTGGTGGACATGGCCTACGTGCGCAAACTCAAGCGCACCATCACCCTGAATGAGCTCAAGGACTGCCCCGAGCTGGCCGACTTCGCGCTGGTGCGCAAGGGCAACCGGTTGTCGGTGATGCCGGTCAGTGCCGAACATTGGGATTTCATTCTGTCACTGGAATAATTTCGGGATCCGGGACCCGCAAAAGCATGTCATGCCTCAACGCCCCGTTCGTCCTGAGGTATCGAAGGACGATTCGCCCCGGTCGATGTTTGCCCCCTCTCGTTTCCCACTTCCCACCACTCGTTTCTCTTTCCCAGCCATGACCCAAGCCGACGCCAAACGCTTAGCCGCACAAACCGCCATACAGTTCGTCGAGGACGACATGATCGTCGGCGTCGGCACCGGCTCCACCGTGGCCTTCTTCATCGAGGAACTGGCCAACATCAAGCACCGCATCGACGGCGCCGTGTCCAGCTCCGACGCCTCCACGCGGCTGCTCGAACAGCACGGCATCCGCGTGTTCGACCTCAATGCCGTCGGCCCGATACCGTTGTACGTGGACGGCGCCGACGAGTGCGACCCGCACAAGCGCCTGATCAAGGGCGGCGGTGCGGCGCTCACCCGGGAAAAGATCGTCGCCGCGGCGTCGGAAAAATTCGTGTGCATCATCGATCCGTCCAAGCAGGTCGACGTGCTGGGGAGCTTCCCGCTGCCGATCGAAGTGATTCCCATGGCCCGCAGCCACGTTTCGCGCGAAATCTTCAACCGCAACGGCCAGCCCATGTGGCGCGACGGCGTCGTCACCGACAACGGCAACTGGATCATCGACGTGCACGGCTGGAGCATCACCGATCCGGTCGCCATGGAGACCGAGCTCAACCAGATTGCCGGGGTGGTCACGGTGGGGCTGTTCGCGCAGCGGCCGGCGGATGTGGTGATTGCAGGCGATCGCATCCTTCCATAGAGTCCTGTCAACGAAGCTCCGTTCGCCCTGATGCTTCGACAGGCTCAGCACAGGGCACGCTGCGCGTGTCGAAGGGTAGTCTTCGAGTCTCCCGCGCCGTTCATGGTTCGATACCTCACCATGAACGGTGGGAGGAGTTGTCGGATAAGGCAGCACCCCGCCAATCAGCCAGACAAGAAAAAACCCGCCAATCGGCGGGTTTTTTCTTGTCTGGCAGCCCCGGATGGATTCGAACCACCGAATGCCTGAGTCAGAGTCAGGTGCCTTACCACTTGGCGACGGGGCTATGACCTTTAGTGTAGCAAGCCAAGCTTAGCGCTTGGAGAACTGCGTGGCACGACGTGCCTTGTGCAGACCCACCTTCTTGCGCTCGACTTCGCGCGAGTCGCGGGTCATGAAACCGGCCTGACGCAGCTGCGTCTTCAGGGTTTCGTCGTAATCGACCAGCGCGCGGGCGATGCCCAGGCGGATGGCGCCGGCCTGGCCGGTGTCGCCACCGCCGACAACCGTCACCTTGATGTCGAATTTTTCGGCATTCTCGGTCAGTTCCAGCGGCTGACGCACGATCATGCGCGAGGTCTCGCGACCGAAGAACTGGTCAAGCGGCTTGCCGTTGACTTCGATGGCGCCACTGCCCTTGCGCAGGAACACGCGCGCGGAAGAGGTCTTGCGACGGCCGGTGCCGTAATTTTGCTGAATTGCCATGGGGATCCTCAGATTTCCAGCGGCTGCGGTTGCTGCGCGGTGTGCGGATGCTCGGTACCGCCGTACACCTTGAGCTTGCGATACATCGCACGGCCCAGCGGATTCTTCGGCAGCATGCCCTTGACGCCGATCTCGATCACGCGCTCGGGATGCTTGGCCAGCATCTCGCGCAGCGACATGGTCTTCATGTTGCCGACGTAACCGGTGAAACGGTGGTAGGCCTTGTCATCCAGCTTCTTGCCGGTGACGGCGACCTTTTCGGCGTTGATGACGACGATGTAATCGCCGGTATCCACGTGCGGAGTGAACTCGGGCTTGTGCTTGCCGCGCAGGCGACGAGCCACTTCGGTGCACAGCCGGCCAAGCGTCTTGTCCGTGGCATCGACCACGTACCAGTCGCGCTTGACGCTTTCAGGCTTGGCGCTGAACGTCTTCATCGTTGAAAATACCTGTCTGCCGCCCCGAGGGCGGGACGAAATGGGTGGAACGAAAGGCGCGAAAGTGTAGCCGAAGCATTGGCTTCCCGCAAGTACAAGCGGCTTTCGCGTAGCCGCTCATTATAGCAGCATGGTGCGCGTACGCGCCACCGGCCCTTCCCGCCATTCGCCAGGATTCGTAGCGAGCCGGTTCCAGGGTATGTCCCGAGTGGATTTCGCGACCGAGGAGCGCTCAGGGCGCGCCATGGAGCCGGCGCAGTAGAATGCAGGCGAATAATGCAGGCAAGAATCCGACTGCATGCCGAACCCGACAAGATGAATACGACAAGTCGCCACCTCACCCCTTTCGACCGCCTGCTGGACGGCGTGGAAACCGCCCTGAACGTCGTGGCCGGCACGCCGGCTGCCGATCGCCCCTGCCCTTCCGTACCACTCGGACCGGTCGAACTGGATGCCCACGAACGCCGTCACGTGGCCGGCCTGATGCGCGTCAACCACACCGGCGAGGTCTGCGCCCAGGCGCTCTATCAGGGCCAGGCCATGCTGGCGCGCGACGAAACCACGCGTGCTCATCTGGAACAGGCCGCCGCCGAGGAAACCGACCATCTGGCCTGGTGCGCCAGCCGTCTGGACGAGCTGGATGCCCGCCCCAGCCTGTTCAACCCCCTGTGGTACGCCGGCAGCCACGCCATCGGCGCCGTGGCGGCCGCCATCGGCGACCGCATCAGCCTGGGCTTCGTGGTGGAAACCGAGCGCCAGGTCGAGGCCCACCTCGCCGACCACATCGCACGCCTGCCCGGCCAGGATCACCGTTCGCGCGCCATCCTCGAACAGATGCAGGCCGACGAAATCCGCCATGCCGACAACGCCCTCGCCCGCGGCGGCGCACCGTTGCCGCCGCCAGTGCCGACGCTGATGAAGCTCGCGTCGAAAGTGATGAAGACCGTGGCGTATCGGGTCTAAAACTGAGGCCACACCCACCCCACGCCGTTCGCCCTGAGCCCTTCGGCAGGCTCAGGACAGGCTACGGCCGCAGGCCGGAGTCGAAGGGCATGCCGGTGACTTGCCGGATGCGCTTCGACTTCCTCGCTCCTCAAAGCCGAGTCCGTCCATGGCCTCTCCCCGCGTGCGCCCGCTACGCGGGCTACGCTCAGCGCGAACGGTATTTTTATTGACCCAGCGGCTAGCCCCGCATGAAACGCCGACGCGCCACCGACAGAAGCAATCGTTGCAACGGATTGTTGTTGCCCCCCGGCCGCCACGTGTGCACGAGTTTGTTGCGGTAGGCATCGAAATGCAGGCCATGGGGCGCCGCATACACCTTGCCCCTGCCGAGCAGGATCTTCAACGCCTGGGTGCCGGCTATCCCGGCGCAGATTTCGCATGCCATGGGCGTCGACGGCCCCCGATGATTGACCAGATCCACCGCGGACGGATCGACCAGATAGGGTTGATGCAGCACGGCAGGCGCCAACCCCACCATGAAACGCAGCAACTGCTCGTTCATCGGTTGGCCTTCCAGCTGGAAATATTCCTCGAAAGTCATGCGGCCCGGCAGGAACGCCAGCACCGCGGCGCCCATGCCCAACGGCGCCGCGGTGATCGCCGGAATGCCACGTTCGGCGCACAGGGCGAACAGCCTGGCGCGGATGTCGAGCACGAAAAAATCCAGCCCGTCGACGTACAGATCCACTTCCGACAGAAACCGCTCCATGTTCTCGAAGGTGACCCCGTCGGGAAACTTGTTGATGTCCAGATCCGGATTGATGTCCCGCGCCATCCGCGACACCACGTCGACCTTGGGCTGCCCCATGGTCGACAGGAACGCTCCGGCCTGCCGGTTGAGGTTTTCGATGCCGAAACGGTCCATGTCCGCCAGGTTGAACGACTGGATGCCGAGGCGGGTCAGGGTCAACAGATGGCTGCCGCCGACACCGCCGAGTCCGGCGATCGCCACGCGTTTGGCGCGAAGCTTCGGCTGCTCGGCTGCGGTCATCCAGCCGATCGTCCGGCTGAACGCCGTGGCGTAGTCGAACGGCGCCGTCGTGGGTGGTACGTCGGACGTCATGAGGCATCTACCCTTGGCAGGATGGCGTAAAACTGAAAAAGGCGCCGCTTCGGGAAGCGGCGCCATCATCGTCAGACCGCATGCATGAGACGCTCTCTCTATGAGCGTCCCTCGGCCTCTTTGCGATGCCGCCAGGCGAAAAAGCCCAGAAGAGCAAGGCCCAGACCCAGCAGACCGGCTTCACCCGGCTCGGGCACTGCCACCGCTGTTTGGCCGATCAACTGACCCGTACCCGAAATCGGGTAACAGATGTCGTTCGCGCAGATGCCGGAGGGGTTGTACTGGAAAGACGAATCCAGTTCCAAATCCGCCCCGTCGATCTGTGCATTGGTGTCGATCCAGGGCGCCGCCAGGCCGCCGGTCACATCCAGCAAACCGAAGCCGGAAGAGCCGCTCTCGGGGTTGCCGACAGGCCCGAGGATCGTGGAGTAAAGCTGTCCGGTCGAGGTGAAGCCGGTATACGGAGCGGTATGGCCAGCCAGGCTGAGCCACAGGTCGCCCATGCCGGCCGTCGAGGGATCCGTGACATCGAAACTCTGGGTATCGTCAACGTAAAAGTTGATCATCCCCGGATCGAACACGACCTGCGGATTTTCGCCACTGTTGTCGATACTGGACACCGTGTACTGGAAGGTAAAGGTGAGATCGCAACCCGGACAGAACTCCGACGGATCTGCACCGTTTATCGAACCGATCTGCCCATAACCCATCAACACGTCGCCGACGCTGTCGACGGACGTTTCGCGGAAGTTGAGGGCCTGGATGGTCAGATCCAACGGACTGTCGGCGTCATACACGACACCACCCACGTTCACGGGATCCGCGAGCGTCGTCCCGCTCCACGCACCCAGCGCCAATGCGCATGCGAGTGCCACTCCGAGACTTTTCTTCATCAACATGATTTTTCTCCTTACACTTGAAAACAAGCCCCTGTCGCTTGAACAAGTGCAAAGAGCGTGCCATGTATTCAAGTCATTGTTTTATAATGATTTGTCGATGCGAAATTGTCTGACTCTTGCGCTATTTGTAAGGGGTTTCGACATCTTGTCGAAGCCGAGGCCGGCTGACGATCAGGCGTCGAAACTTGCGGGCTCCCGTCGCCCACTGCGGTCGCGCGGCGCGGACCGTGCACGGCCAAGGCGCAAAAACACGAGACCGTATCCGGACCCGCACAGATCGCCCAGAGCCGTACGCAAGCGCGAGAGCGGCTGCTGGAAAGCCGGCTCGACGGGCACGAGCCCCAGGCCGAGCACGCCCGCCGCCGCATACGGTTGAACCGACAGTCCTTCGAGAGTGGCCTGGAGCCACACGCGCTGCAATGCGCGGCCACCCGCGAGCACGTCGGTCCGCGCCGTCGACGGGATGACGAGCAGACACAAACCGGGCGACAAGCGGATGGGCAGCCATGCCGAACGCCACCCGAGAACCGACGCCGCGCCCAGCCGATTGAACATGGCCATCACGGCGGGGCGACGCAGCGCCTGGAAGACCGGTCGCATCGGCGGTTCCACGGCCAGCGTCGCCGGAGCCAGGCCTTCCTCGCTGACCGTGTGCCAGCCAACATCGAAGTGGATGCTCGAAAACAGTTCCGCGTGCAGCGTCGGACTTTTAAAACGCAGCGTTTCGGCCTGCCGGATGATGTTCAATGCGATTTTTTTCTCGCGCGGCGTCAGCGGCCAGTAAAGCCGCTGTCCCGGAATCCGCCGGACCTGGGCATCCAGACGCGCCTGCGTATCGGCGGTGACCGAACCGCTCCAGGGGAAACTGCGGTCGGTGTGCCGCCGCTCGATGGCATCCGCCAATGTCTCGGGGGAACCGCTCCCAGAGTCGCGATGCCAATGGATGCGCGCAACCCAGTGCTCGTCGTCGCGTTGCGGAAAAATCTGCGGATCCGCCGCGTAGCCCAGCGACCGCGCGCGGACGATCATGTTTTCCAGGCAAGCGCCGGCGGCAAGATCGCTGAGAACATATCGGGTATCGGACACGCGGCCGCTGCGCTCGGGATCGATCCGGAGATCCAGATCGTCGTCGCGCCATGCAAACCGCCACGGCTGCGAATTGTCCGCCGAGGGCGCGGCGATGCCTGCGCGAAGAATGTCTGCTTTCGTTTGTCGATCCATGGTCGGCACCCATGTTTGCATGACACCAATGGCACCGATTCCGGGCAACTCAACCATTCGTCACACACAAATCTGAACACGTTCAGGAACGTGATGATTTTTTTACGCTTTTTGGCGCGCCTTGACGCCATATTCGGGCACAGTTCACATTCAAGGGTTCACATGTGACATACAAAGATGCACAATGGATGAAAGGGGTGCAGCGCAGATAGGAACTGGCCTCTTTGAATGGAAACGAGGTGGCACGCGATGCGCCTGTCCGATGTCACCGCCCACCATGAACGTTTCCAGCCATCCCCAATCCCGTAAGTCTGGCTCCAGTCAAGGATCTCGGCACATTTCGACCGCAGCGAAACTGCGGCCGGATGGAACCGGCGAACACCTTCCCTCCTAGGACTCCGCAGCCAGTCTTGCCACCGCAAGGCACAAGCTCCGCTGAACAACGCGATGTTTCGCGTTTGGCTTCGACCTGAACCACTGTACGTTGTACTGGATCGGTCAAGCGAGGCTTCAGGTCGCGTGTCGGTGGCGAATCCACTGCACCCGGCGAGTCCACTTTGGTCAGTGTCGGAAAAAACGGGGACAACGTTGCGTCGTCAAGGGTGCGGCATGCCTGAAACAACGTGACCCAGATCGACCATTGAACATGAATCCCACAAGAATAATCAGATCGGTAGAACCATCCAGAACCGTCATCGACATCACAAAACGCCTCCGTCGCCCAGCGGCGAACAACAGCGACCCACGATGTTTCTGCGCCACCAGCCTTGAGCAGGTGGAGTCGGCCTGGCGCCTGGTTTACGACCGCTACACACAAATGGAGCTGATCGACGAAAACCCGTTCGGCATGCATCTCGTTCCCCATGCCGTGGGACGACAGGCGTGCGTGATATGGGGGCCGGAAGGCCCGGAAGTCGGCTACACGATGACACTTTTTCGCGACAGTCCCATGGGACTCGCGCTGGACAGCGTCTATGCGCCCCACTTGAATGTACTGCGACAGGAAGGACACCGCCTGCTCGAGGTGGGCATGCTGGCGGATCGTCGCCGGAACGCGTCGCGCGGCATTGCGGCCTTGCTCAACATGATGCGCTGGGCCATCTATTACGGATTGCACACCGACGTGACCGACATCGTCATCGGCGTGCATCCGCGGCATGCCGCGTTCTACGTGCGTTGTTACAACTTCGAGCCGTTCGCGCCGCCCACGAACTATCCCCTGGTGCGCAACAACCCGGTGGTGCCCCTGCGCCTGCGTCTGCGCGAAGCGCTGGCAGAAGACGTGTTGCCGCGGGGGCTTGCCCATGCCCGCAACAATCCGCTGCGCGCCAGCGAGTTCTCGCATCGTTTCACGTTCGAGCCCCGGCAACTGCGCGGCTCCGTCATCGCGAGCTTCCTGAAAAGCCGGTACGGCCTCGATCCATGCCGGACGCGGGCTCCTGCCGAGCCTGCCACAGTCTCGCCCGTTCGACCCGCCAGGCTGCTGCTGCGACACATCCGGGCCGAGCACTCTCATGCTCATCCGCCGTGGGTGGCGGCGTAGGTTGTTGCTGAGCTGAGGGGCGGGGGATGAGGGGCGAGTAGCGAGGGTTCCTGCTTGGAGGCCGCGGCTCATCTGCATTGGGGACTGGGGGCGGGTAGTGGGGGCGCAAGCTCGGACATGTCGGCTTGAATGGAACAATCGCCAAAAGCGGCAGACCAAGGCGCAAATCCCATTCAGGCGCCCTCACTACTCGCCCCTCGCTACTCGCCCCTCACATCAAATTACGCCCATGGAACAGCTCCTCGATCTCGCGCCGGAGCAGTGACTCGATGCGGCGGCGTTCCTTGAACGAGAGTTCCGAGGCGTGCGTCTCGAACAGGTAGGTGTCGAGGTCGAAGTCCTTGATGTGCATCTTCGTGTGGAACATGTTTTCCTGGTACACGTTGACGTCGAACATCTCGTATTTGCGCTTGATGTGCCGCGCCAGGTAATCCTGGATCGAGTTGATCTTGTGGTCGATGAAGTGCTTCTTGCCCTTCACGTCGCGGGTGAAACCGCGCACGCGGTAGTCGCAGACCACGATGTCGGACTCGAAGCTGTCGATCAGGAAGTTCAACGCCTTCAGCGGCGAGATCACGCCGCAGGTGGCCACGTCGATGTCGGCGCGGAAGGTGGCGATGCCGTTGTGCGGATGGGTTTCCGGATAGGTGTGGACGGTGATGTGGCTCTTGTCCAGGTGCGCCACCACGGCATCGGAGATGGTGTCGCGGCCCAGCTTCTTCAGCACCGGCTCCTCGGAAATGAGGATGGTCACCGACGCGCCCTGCGGATCGTAGTCCTGGCGCGCGATATTGAGGATGTTGGCGCCGATGGTGTCGGCCACCTCGGTGAGTATCTGCGTGAGGCGATCGGCGTCGTAGGCTTCGTCGATGTACTCGATGTAACGCTGGCGCTGCTCGTCGGAAACCGCGTAGCAGATGTCGTAGATGTTGAAGCTCAGCGCCTTGGTGAGATTGTTGAACCCCTGCAGGCGCAGACGCGGAAGAGGTTTTGGCGGAATGGGTTTCGGCTTGACCACGGCTGCCCTCATCGACCGCTTGCGCGGCGTACGGTGGCGGCGGGTTAGCAACAAGGATCCCCGCACAAAAAAATCAACGCGGGAACGAAGCCCGCGAGCCTTGTCGTCGACCGAAACAGGTCGACCGGAACGTCAAAGCGCGAATTATGCGCCATGACGGGAACGATTTGAACCCGTCGGACCAGGGATCTTTCCGATTGCCTCCCTGCAAGTTTCCGGGTGCAAATGCCGGCATTTTGTGTAGTATGAGCGATTGGGGAATGCCTCAAAGCCACTCGCAAGCCGCGCATCATGCATCATGCGGCGTCACGCCAGTTGTATCGGGGAAAACCGTGGCCGAACTCAAATATCTGTTGCAGCAAGTTTTCGAACGCCACAAGGCGCCTGTCACCCTGGGGCCGGATCCGGCGACCATGGAACGCTTTCTGGGCATGTGCCATCGCCGGCGCTACCCGAGCAAGACAGCCATCATCCGGCCCGGCGATCCGGCCAACACCTTGTATTACGTGATAGAAGGCTCGGTCTCGGTGTGCACCGAGGACGAAAACGGGCGCGAGCTTATCCTGGCCTACATCAACCGTGGCCAGTTCATCGGCGAGATGGGCCTGTTCGTGGAGCAGTCCCAGCGCGAGTCGCTGGTACGCACGCGCACCGCCTGCGAACTGGCCGAGATCAGCTACGACCGCCTGTTCAGCCTGTTCAGTTCCGGGCTGCACGAGGAATGTCCCAAGATCCTGTTCGCCATCGGCTTCCAGCTCACCAACCGCCTGCTGCGCACCTCGCGCCAGGTCAGCCGCATGGCCTTCATGGACGTCACCAACCGCGTCTCGCGCACCCTGCTCGACCTGTGCGACGAACCAGACGCCATGACCCATCCCGAAGGCACCCAGATACGCATCTCGCGTCAGGAAGTGAGCCGCATTGTCGGCTGCTCGCGCGAAATGGTCGGACGCGTGCTCAAGCAGCTGGAAGAACAGGGCATGATCGACGTGTCCGGCAAGACCATCGTGGTGCGCGGCACGCGCTGAATTCCGGGGTTCGGAAAGCCACCTTGTCATC
The DNA here is from genome assembly GCA_035708045.1 of Rhodanobacteraceae bacterium. Lineage (GTDB taxonomy): Bacteria > Pseudomonadota > Gammaproteobacteria > Xanthomonadales > Rhodanobacteraceae > Oleiagrimonas. Next base: position 21,365 of record DASSTF010000179.1, read on the forward strand.
ATTCCGGCGAAAGCCGGAATGACGTTGAGGTATTGAGAGCATATTCGGCAAGAATTGACGGTAACAGCCGTGAATGGCTCGCCCTACGGGTTCCGGTAGATCATGTACACGTCGGCACGGGCATAGTGCGACCCGGGTCGTGGAGCCGGCTGGTGCACGAAACCGGCACGCTCGTACATGCCCAGTGCCCGCGTCAGCTTGCTGCTCGATTCCAGGAACAGCGTGCCTCCGCCCAGGGCATGGAAGGCCTCGATGGCGGCGGCCAGCAACAATTTGCCTGCGCCCAGACCGTGATGCGCCTCGTCCACGGCCATCTTCGACAGCTCGTACAGACCCTCGTCCTCTTTCAACAACGCACAGGTGCCGATCGGTTCGCCATCCAGAACGGCGAACAGGATCGTGCCACCGGGCGCCAGCACATGCCGTTCGGGATCGCGCAGCATGCGCTCGTCGACATCCTCGATCACGAAATGGCGTTGCAGCCATTGCGCGTTGAGGCGATAAAAAGCCTCGCGCCATTCGGGACGGTAGGCCTGGATGTCAACCTCGGCCTGCGGTTTCGCATCACGTTCGCGCATGGCACTCAGCTGAAAAACAGTCTTTTCAGTTCCGCACCGGGATCCTCGGCGCGCATGAAGGCTTCGCCAACCAGGAACGCGTCGATGCCGGCGTCACGCATGCGCTCGACGTCTTCCGGCGTGCGGATGCCGCTTTCGGTGACCAGGGTGCGGTCGTAGGGCACGATGTCGCGCAGGCTGGCCGAGGTGTCCAGGCTGGTGTCGAAGGTGCGCAGGTTGCGGTTGTTGATGCCGATCAGGGGCGCCGGCAGCGCCAGGGCGCGTTCCAGTTCCTCGCCGTCGTGCACTTCCACCAGCACGTCCATGTCGAGCTCGGCGGCCAGCATGGTCAGTTCCAGCAGCGGGCCGTCGTCCATGGCCGCCACGATCAGCAGGATGCAGTCGGCGCCGATCAGGCGCGCTTCGTAGACCTGGTAGACGTGGACGATGAAGTCCTTGCGCAACACCGGCAACTTGCAGGCTTCGCGCGCCAATTTGAGATAGTCCGAACTGCCCTGGAAAAACTCCGTGTCGGTCAACACGGACAGGCATGCCGCGCCGGCCTTCTCGTAGCTGCGCGCGATGCGTGCGGGATCGAAATCCGGACGGATCACGCCCTTGCTCGGGCTGGCCTTCTTGACCTCGGCGATCACCGCCGGTTTGTCCTTTTCGATGCGCGCCTCGACGGCGGCGGCGAATCCGCGCGTGGCCGGCAGGTCGGCGCAGCGAGCCATCAGCTCGTCGAGCGAGACGCGGGCGCTGCGTTCGGCGACTTCCTCGCTCTTGCGTGTCAGGATGCGTTGCAGGATATCGGCCATGACGTCGGGAACCGTTTGTGGGGTCTTCGGGCGCAAGCTTAGCGTAGGAGAGCGGCTTGTGCGTGACTATCTCGGCAAGACGCGCGTGTTCAGTTTGACGGACATGAAAACTGCCGCACGCACCGCTTGTCTCGGGGGTTGTCAGGCATCCGCAAGACGCCGTGTTGCGGCCACGAAATCACGCATCTTCGTTTCGGCCGCGCCGCTGTCGATGGCCTGGGTCGCCAGGGCGATGCCGTCATCGATGGAGCCGGCCACGTCGGCGGCATAAAGCGCCGTGCCGGCGTTGAGCACCACGATGTCGCGCGCCACGCCGGATTTGCCGGCCAGCACATCGAGCACCATGGTCTTCGACTCGTCGGCATTGTCCACGCGCAGGTTGCGGCTGGAAGCCATGGCAAGGCCGAAATCCTCCGGCTCGATCTCGTACTCGCGTACCTTGCCGTCGCGCAGTTCGCCGACCAGGGTGACGCCGCCCAGCGACACCTCGTCCAGACCGTCGCGTCCGTACACCACCAGCGCATGACGCGCGCCGAGGCGTTCGAGCACGCGCACCTGGATGCCGACCAGATCCTCGTGAAACACGCCCATCAGAATGTTGGGCGCGCCCGCCGGATTGGTCAGCGGCCCGAGGATGTTGAACAGCGTGCGCACGCCCATTTCCTTGCGCACCGGCGCGACCACCTTCATGGCCGGATGGTGGTTGGGCGCGTACATGAAACCGATACCGGTTTCGGCCAAGCACGCCGCGACCTGTGCCGGCATCAGATTGATCTCGGCGCCCAGCGCCTCCAGCAAGTCGGCGCTGCCGGACTTGGACGACACGCTGCGCCCGCCGTGCTTGGCCACGCGCGCACCGGCGGCGGCGGCCACGAACATGGCGGTGGTGGAAATGTTGAAACTCGACGCGCCATCACCGCCGGTACCGACGATGTCGACGAAATGCTCGGCATCGGGCGCGTCGACGCGGGTCGCCAGCTCGCGCATCACGCGCGCCGCGCCGGTGATCTCGCCGATGGTTTCCTTCTTGACGCGCAGGCCGGTGATGATCGCGGCGGTCATCAGCGGACTGACCTCGCCGGCCATGATCTGCTGCATCAGCTCGACCATTTCGTCGTGAAAGATCTCGCGATGCTCGATGGTGCGCTGCAGGGCTTCCTGGGGCGTGATGGGCATGATCGGTACCTGCTGAGGATTCACGCCGCGCGCGGCAACGCGTCGGCCAGAAAGTTGCGCAACAGGTCGTGGCCCTGCTGCGTGAGAATGGATTCGGGATGGAACTGCACGCCCTCGATGGGCAGCGTGCGATGGCGCAAGCCCATGATCTCGTCGATGGAGCCGTCGGCGTTTTCCGTCCACGCCGTCACTTCCAGACAGGCGGGCACCGAGGTTTTGTCGACCACCAGCGAGTGGTAGCGCGTGGCTTCCAGCGGATCGGGCAAGCCCTTGAACACGCCCTGCCCGCGATGACGCACGGGCGAGGTCTTGCCGTGCATGATGCTGCCCGCGCGCACGACCTTGCCGCCAAACACCTGACCGATGGCCTGATGACCCAGGCACACACCCAGGATCGGCACCTCGCCCGCCATCTCGCGCAGCACGTCGAGCGACACGCCGGAGTCGTCCGGCGTGCCCGGCCCGGGCGAAATCATGATCGCCGAAGGCCGCAGCGCGCGGATACCACCCACGTCCAGCGCATCGTTGCGCACTACGCGCACGTCCTGCCCCAGCTCGCCCAGATATTGCACCAGGTTGAACGTGAAGCTGTCATAGTTGTCGATCATCAGCAGCATGGCGCGCCTTGGACGGTTCCGGACCGCGGGGAAACGCCATTGTGGCGAGCCGCGCGCTCGCGCTCAAGTAAACCGAAAGGCATAAGCCGAGATGACACGCCCCGTTCGCCGGAAACACCCGCTGCGCCATCGCTGGCGCTGGTGGCTCGCGGCGGTCTTGCTGGTCGCCATCGGGGTCGGCGTGCTGGGCGGGTGCACCACCCTGGGCTATTACTCGCATCTGGCGGCGGGCGAAGCCGGCGTGTTGCTCAAGCGTCAACCCATCCGCGAAGTCGTTGCCGACCCGGACACGCCCGCCGGGCTGCGCCAGCGCCTGCAACTGGCATTGAAGGCCCGCGCGTTTGCCTCCGACACGCTCAAGCTCCCGCGCAACAAGAGCTACACGCTGTACGCCGACATCGGCCGTCCGTTCGTGATGTACAACGTGTTCGCCACGCCGAAGCTGTCGCTCAAGCCGATCGAGCATTGCTTCCTCATCGCCGGTTGCGTGGCCTATCAGGGTTTCTACCATCTCGACCGCGCCAAGTCGTTGGCGACCAGACTGCGCAAGGCCGGCGACGACGTCTACATCGGTGGCGTGCCGGCCTATTCCACACTGGGCCACTTCGCCGATCCGATCCTTTCCAGCATGAACCGCTGGAGCACCGACGAACTGATCGGCACCATCTTCCACGAACTGGCGCACCAGGAGCTGTACGTGAAGGGCGACACCGCCTTCAACGAATCGTTTGCCACCTTCGTCGAACGCGAGGGTCTGCGCCAATGGCACACGGCCAACGACCTGCCGCCACCCGATCCGACCCGGACGCGACGCCAGCGCCAGTTCACGCAACTGGTACTGTCCACGCGCCGGAAACTGAAGGCCGTCTATGTCGGCACGCTGCCCGATGCGGAAAAACTCGCACGCAAGCAAGCCGCCTTCGCCGAACTGCGCCGGCAATACCGCCACTTGCGCGACACACAATGGCACGGCCACGGCGATTACGACCACTGGATGTCGACGCCGCTCAACAACGCCAAATTGCTGCCGTTCGGCCTGTACGACCAGTACGTGTCCGCCTTCGCCGCATTGTTCAGGCAATGCCACGGGGAGTGGAAGCTTTTCTATCAACGCGTGCGCGCCATCAGCAGACAGGACGCCGCACGGCGGCAGGCATTTTTGACCGGCACGTCAACCGTCGCCCACTGATCCAGATCAATGACGCACGCCATCGTCGCGCGCATGCTGGCAACGTTTTCCCTCAAGGCGCTGCCATGAATACCACCACCGACGATTACAAGAGCTACCCGTTCGATGCCCGCGCCATCGCGCACCGTTTTCGCCACTCCGCCATCTTCGGCGCGCTCGATGCGCTGCAGCCCGGCGAAGCCATGCGCTTCGTCAACGACCACGACCCGCTGCCGCTGCTGGATCAGATCAGCCAGCGTTACGGCGAGCGAGTGGATGCGGTGTACCGCGCACGCGAACCGGGCGCCATCGTCATCGATTTCGTGATCGTGGCCTGACATGGCGCTGGCTGCCTTTTTCGACCAGGTACCGACGCTGCGCCTGCGCGACCCGCTGGCCCGGTTTCTGGGCGCCAGCGACGACGGCATCATCGAATACCGTTATTGCGACGCGGTACGGCTGGCCGGCCATTCCTGCCCCACCGTGGCCGGTGCGTGGCTGAGCGCCCGCGCCGGTCTGGTCGCGCTGTTTCCCGACATCCTGCCCGAGCGCGGCGGCATCAGCGTGTTCCTGCCCGAAGCCGAGGACGAGGGCGTCTCCGGCGTCATCGGCCAGATTCTGACCCTGATCACCGGCGCCGCCGCGGCCAACGGTTTCCACGGCATCGGCGGCAACCACCGGCGCAGCGGATTGCTGCATTACGGATGCGGCGACGTCACCGGCATGCGCCTGCGCCGCAACGACAACGGCCAGATGGTCGAGGTGCAATACAACCCGCGCACCGTGCCGTCGGACTCCGAGCAGATGACCTTGATGGGCCTGGTGCTGAACGGCCATGCCGACCCCGCGCAACGACAACGTTTCGCCGAATTGTGGCAGGATCGCGTGCGCCGTCTGCTCATCGAGCACGCCGACGACCCGGCCGTGGTGCGCGTGCGGTACCTGGCCTGAAACACGCGTTGCGGTTCGCTCACACGTCCGTCGCGACGTAATGACGTTCCGCCGTGCGCGGATCGAAGTAGACGGCGGTACGCCGGCCGCTCTCCGGATCGATGAAGCGCTCGCCCGTATCCTGCCAGTGCGGCTCGATGCGTTGCGGCATGACACGCTTGTAATGCCGGCGCTCGAACGCCACACCCAGGCCGAGAACGACGGCCCCCGCCAGCAGGTGCGGCAAGACGAACATGCCGCGACCCGTGACCAGCACGCCCGCCGCGCCGAGCAGGCACAGGACGCCAAGAGCGATCAATACCTTGCGCAACATGGCGACGTTCTCAGGCGTCCGCTTCCAGCACCACGGCGGTGCCGTAGGCGACGATCTCGCTCATGGTCTGGCCGATCTCGGAAGAGTCGTAGCGCATCATCACCACCGCGTTGGCGCCCATCTCGGTGGCATTGGTCACCAGACGATCCAATGCATGGCGGCGCGCCTCCTCCAGCATCTGCGTGTATTCGTGGATCTCGCCGCCGACCAGCGAACGCAGTCCGGCCATGACGTTGCCGCCGATGCCGCGGCTGCGCACCACCACGCCGAACACCTGCCCTTTCACTTCGCGCACCCGCTTGCCGGGCACGTTTTCCGTCGTTACCACCAACATGGCATGGCCTCCGCATCAAGGATTGTCGACCAATCCACTCTAGCGCGATTCGGCCACCTTGGCGCGTGCCACTCGTTACAGGCCCTGCGCCGCCTCGGCCACGGCGCGGAACAGCGCGCGGCCCTTGTTCATGGTCTCTTCCCATTCGGCGGCGGGATCGGAGTCGTAGACGATGCCGGCGCCAGCCTGCACGTGCAGGCGGCCGCCGTGGATGACAGCGGTGCGGATGGCGATGGCGGTGTCGGCATCGCCCCACCAGCCGATCCAGCCGATGGCGCCGGCATAGATGTTGCGCTTGTACGGTTCCAGCTCCTGAATGATTTCCAGCGCGCGCACCTTGGGCGCGCCGGACAGCGTGCCGGCCGGGAACGTCGCCTTGAGCACGTCCATGTAATTCAGCCCGTCGCGCACCTTGCCGCGCACTTCGGAAACGATGTGCATGACGTGCGAATAGCGCTCGATGACGAAGGACTCGCTGACTTCCACGCTGCCGGTCTCGCTGACCCGGCCGATGTCGTTGCGGCCCAGGTCGATCAGCATCACGTGCTCGGCGCGCTCCTTGGGATCGGCCAGCAGTTCGGCCTCCAGCGCCTTGTCCTCGGCCTCGGTGGCGCCGCGCTTGCGCGTGCCGGCCAGGGGCCGCACCACCACTTCGCCATCCTTGAAGCGGGCCAGGATTTCCGGCGAGGAACCGACGATCTGCGTCTCGCCCAGATCCACGAAATACATGTACGGCGACGGATTGAGCGCGCGCAAGGCACGATAGACATCCACCGGACGCCCATGGAACGGCACGCTCAACCGCTGCGAGGGCACCACCTGGAAGATGTCGCCGGCGCGGATGTATTCCTTGGCCGTTTCCACCATCGCCTCGAACTCGGGCCTGGTGAACGAGGATTTGAAATCGCTCTCCGCCAACGGTTCGGGGTGCAGCGTTTCCGGATAAGTCGAACCGGAACGGCGCAGACGGAACACCAGCTGGTCCAGCCGCCGGCAGGCGCGCGCGTACGCCTGCGGCGCGGCCGGATCGGCATGCACGATCAGGTACAGCCGGCCCTTGAGGCTGTCGAACACGGCCACTTCCTCGGCTAGCATCAGCAACACGTCCGGTGTGCCCAGCTCGTCGGCGCGATCCCACTTCGCCAGGCGCGGCTCGATGTAGCCGATGGTCTCGAAACCGAAGTAGCCGACCAGTCCGCCGGTGAAGGCCGGCAGGTCGGGCAGGCGCGGCACGTGGTATTGCTTGCGCAAGACCTCGATCTCGGCCAGCGGATCGGCCACCTCGCGGCGGTCGGTCACCTCGCCGACATCCTCGGTTTCCAACGTGTGCCCGCGCAGCTTGAACACCCGCCTGGCCGGCAATCCGATGATCGAATAACGGCCCCAGTTCTCGCCACCCTCGACCGACTCGAACAGGAAACTGTACGGGCCATCGGCCAGCTTCAGATACACCGACAACGGCGTATCCAGGTCCGACAGCACCTCGCGCACTACAGGGATGCGGGTGTGGCCGGCGGCGGCCAGTTCATCGAATTCGGCTTGGGAGATCACGACAGGAAAGCACCCGTATCAAAAGCGCGAAGATAGCAGGGCCGCCATGCCGGCAACAGTTGCCGATGGGCATATGCCGCCCATGGCACTGCGGAAATCTACTGGGTTTGCGCATCTAATCGCCGGCCGGCCATTGCTGGGCGGCATGCAATACGCGAAGAATGCGCACGGTGGAATCATCCTCGGCGTAGACGACCACGTAATTGGCATGCGCGACCATCTCTCGCGTCCCCGGCACCCGCCCCAAACGGAACAGGCCGGGAAATTCGCGCAATCGTTCCGCCTTCCGCTCCAATTCATCCTTCAGATGCTGCGCTGCATCCGGATTGTCGTCGGAAATGTAATCGACGATTGCCAGCAAGTCTGATCGAGCCCATACCGTCCATTCGAGCTTACGCACGACGCTTGGCGTCGATCAATGCCTGAGCCTCATCCATCACCTGGCTGTGCGGCACGGCGGGACGCGTATCTTCCAGAGCTTCGCGAACCTTGGTACGAAACCAGGCGTCATGAACCTGCGGGTCGACGGCCAGTCCTGCCGGCAATCCACCTTCCTTGGTGACGCGGGTCAACAAAATCCGTACAGCGTCGGAAACCGTCAGGCCGACGTCGGCGAGGCGCTGGGTGGCTTCGTTTTTCAGTTCGTCGCTGACACGGACGTGAAGCATGGAGGTGTGCGTTGACATGACGTTTCATTCCCATATGCGACTACGCGTTTATTGTATCTCATATGAGATACATGTGCTGCATGCGGCTGATTTAGCCTTGTTCGTCGGGCTACGTCCGACCTACGAGCCGATGGCGGCAATGGCTTGACGCATGGCCGCGATTTCAGCCTTGTAGTCGGACGCGCCGAAGATGGCCGAGCCGGCCACGAAGGTGTCGGCGCCGGCGGCGGCGATGGCGGCGATGTTGTCGGCCTTGACTCCGCCGTCGATTTCAAGACGCACATCGCGACCACTGGCGTCGATCATGGCGCGCGCGCGACGCAGTTTGTCCAGCGCCGAGGGGATGAAGCTCTGCCCGCCGAAGCCGGGGTTGACCGACATCACCAGCACCAGGTCGATGTTGTCCAGTTCGTATGTCAGGTAATCCAGCGGCGTGGCCGGATTGAACACCAGCCCGGCCTGGCAGCCGTGCGACTTGATCAGCTGGATGGTGCGATTGACGTGCCGCGTGGCCTCGGGATGGAAACTGATCAGCGACGCCCCGGCTTCGGCGAAGGCCGGCACGATGGCATCCACCGGTTCGATCATCAAATGCACGTCGATGGGCGCC
>DASSTF010000180.1:0-17015 GCA_035708045.1 Rhodanobacteraceae bacterium
CCCGTCGCCACACGGTTTTCGATCTGGATGCCGGATCCCAGGTGACGGCGCAGGGCGTCGACCAGCAACTGGCACTTTTGCATCAACTGCTGCGACAGACGCCGCAGGCTGCGCGCGTATTCCCCTTCGGCAAGATAATCCGCCCAGGCGTATTGCCTGAGTGCGATACCCTCGCCGTCGGTCAGTTGCCTGATCGCGTGGAACTTCTCGCGCAGTGCCGGCGGCACCACCACACAGCCCACCTGCATGGCCGGATAGACGGCCCGCGCGAAATTGTTCATGTAATAGATGACGCGCTCGTGCCGATCCGCGCCTTGCAGGGCCGGCAAGACGCGCACGCCGTGGCGGTGGTCGTGATCGAAATCTTCTTCGACAAGATAGGCCGGGCGCGCATAGGCCCATTCCAGCAACGCTTCGCGCCGCGCGGCGGACATGGTCGCCCCGGTCGGCACGTGACACGTCGGCGACACGTGGATGATACGCGCCTTCTCCAGCTTGTCCGCATGACGATTCACGTCCAGACCTTCCGCATCCGGCGAACAGGCAACCAGGTGCGCGCCGGCGGCGGCAAAGGAGTAACGCACGCCGGGGCTGCATGGATCTTCCACGCCCACCACCGTGTTCTCATCCACCAGCACCCGCGCGATGAGGTCGCGCGCCTGCTGCACGCTGTTGACGATGACCATGTCCTCGATGTTGGCCACCACGCCGCGCTCGCGGTTGAGGTAATCGAGCATGGCTTCGCGCAGGGACAGCACGCCCGACCCGTTCGGCAGCTCGTCCGGCAGGACGCTCATGGCCTTGGACAGGGCCCGTCGCCAGGCCTTCAGGGCACGCGTGTCGTAGCTGACGGCAGCATCGGTGAGATCCACCACACCGACATCGTCGTCCAGCAGATCCAGTGGGTGGTCCGGCACCGGCGCCTGCCGCACGCGGGTGGCCATGCGCGACAACGGCACTTCGGGCAGTGGGTGCACTCTGGAGGGTTCACGCGCCGCACCCGCGCCGGCCATCGCGTCCGTGGACGATTCCGGCGCTTCCGTCGCCACGGGCCGATCGGCCACGAAGGTACCCGAGCCGACACGCGTGGTGGTGTAGCCCTCACTCTCCAGTTGCGAATAGGCCAGCAGCACGACGGTACGCGACACACCCAGTGCATTGGCCACCGAGCGCGTGCCCGGCAACCGTTCCCCCGGCGGGAAACGGCCTTCGATGATGTGTCGGCGAAGCGTCGTGTACACGCGTGTATACAACGGCCCTTCACCCTCCAGCTTTAGAAGCATCAATCACTTCCTGGCACGTGTTCGTGATGTCGGAAACCCGAACCGCACTCTTGTTGTCGGCCCGACGCTTCGCGCCGAACCGGTGACTATGCCCCTCCCATACCCCGCAAGTGTATAGAACATCGATGCCTTACAGAAGATGACTGATGGCATGAACGAAAGCTTGATTGGTATCAGAAAATTTCCGCTAACCGGTATCACTCCCTCCATACCACCCCACAAGTGCCTGACACACCGAAGTTTTGTGTCAGTGACACACATCACGGGATCACAAGTGGTCTTATCCAGAAAGTAAAGAAGTGGTTATTTACCGCTTTCCGGGCCGGGCGCACCCTAGTCGGCGGAGTGATCCTCCATTACGCACTCCGACGCGGTGTTTGTCGTCACTGACGTCAACAACACCTCCACACACAGTCACCTTTGCCCGTCACGACTGGGCTGCGGCACTCGCAGCCAGAACGGGTCACTGGGGAGAAAATTGATGAAAAACTGCACCCGCAACACACTGCCTCGCCGCAGTACGCTGGCCATGGCGCTGGCCCTGGGCATGGGCGTTTCCGGTTTCGCCTTTGCACAGGCCACCACCGGCACCATCTTCGGCAACGCGCCGGCCGCCGCCGGCGAGACCGTCACGGTATCGAGCAACAACGGCGTCGTGCGTACGGTGTCGGTCACTGCCGACGGCAGCTACACCGTCGCCAATCTGCCGCTGGGCGTGTACACCGTCACCTTGAAGAAGGACGGTTCGGTCGTCGGACAGCACAACAACATCACCATCCACGTCGGCGCCGGCAGCCAGGTGAACTTCGCTTCCGCCTCGGCGCAGAACGCCCAGAATCTGGGCGCGGTGCAGGTGACGGCGAACGCGATGCCGTCCATCGACGTCACCAGCGTCAGCTCTTCCACCGTGATCACCGCCCAGCAGTTGCAGAAGCTGCCGGTGGGTCGCAGTGCCGAGTCCATCGCCCTGCTGTCGCCGGGCGCCGTATCCGGCAGCGGTTACTTTGGCAATGCCGTGTCTTTTGGCGGTTCGAGCGTCAGCGAGAATGCCTACTACGTCAACGGTTACAACACCGGCGATCCGTTCCAGAACATCGGCGGTTTCCAGCTGCCCTACGGCTCGATTGCCCAGCAGCAGACCTACACGGGCGGCTACAGCGCCAAGTACGGTCGCTCCGACGGCGGCGTGATCAACCAGGTCGGCAAGCGCGGTACCAACGAATGGCACTTCGGCGGCCAGGTCAGCTGGGCTCCGCGCCAGCTGGCTGCCGGCGGCAAGGATGTCTACTACCCCATTGAGAACGTGCCGCCGGGCTACAAGCTCCCGGGTGCCGAGAAGCAGGGAACCCTGCGTCGTCACCGCGGCGACAACAAGAGCTGGGAAACCATCTACTCGGCCTACGTGGGTGGCCCGCTGATCAAGGACAAACTGTACGCGTTCTTCTCGGTGGAAACCTCCAAGGACAAGTACACCAGCGTCAGCAGCAATTTGTCTCCGTCCACCGAGTCGTTCTACTCGGACCATTCCACGCGCACCTACGGCAAGCTGGACTGGAACATCAACGCCAACAACATCCTGGAGTTGACCTCGCTGACGTCGGACGAGACCAGTGGCAAGGGCTCGGTGTACAACTACGACTACGACACCATGCAGGCCACGGATTTCCGTCATGCAAATGATGCGTACGTCAACAACGCCAAGTTCCTGATTGCCAAGTACACCAGCTACATCGGCGACAACGCCACCCTGGACGTCACCTGGGGCCGTGGCGAGTTCGAGAACCACTACGACTACGGCATCAACAGCAAGCTGCCGTACATCTACTACCCGCAGTACCAGCGTGGTGACGGCCCCGGCATCTCCAATGCCCAGCCGCGCCTGTACGACCATCTGCCCGATGCATCCAATTCCACCCATGGCCTGCGTGCCGACTTCACCTACCAGCTGGGCGACCACAAGCTGGGCATCGGTATCGACAACATGTACTACTCGGCGCATGACCAGGGCCAGAAGATGTCCGGCCCCGGCTACATGTGGATGTATCTGCCCGGCGATGCCAACGAGCCCATCAACGAAGGTCTGGGCGTCGGCGCTCCGGGTGGCGACGGTTACTACGTTTCCAAGTACATCGTGCAGGATTACTCCTCCATGTCGATGGAACAGAAGGCGTATTACATCCAGGACGTCTGGAACGTCACCAGCAACTTCCAGCTGAACCTGGGCCTGCGCAACGACCACTTCACCAACTACAACAACAAGGGCCAGGCCTTTGTCGACCAGAAGAACCAGTGGGAACCGCGTATCGGTTTCAGCTGGGACGTCAACGGTGATTCCTCGCTGAAGATCTACGGCAATGCCGGACGTTACTACCTGGCTCTGCCGGACAGCGTGGCCAAGCGTGCCGCCAACCCGTCGATCTTCACCAACGAGTACTTCACCTACAACGGCATCGACGAAAACGGCATTCCGCAGAACCTGAAGCCGGTCGGCGGTCTCAACGGTGCTCCGGCTCCGGGCCCCGTGTCCTCGGATCATGAAACCGGTTCGGACAAGGATCCGCGCACCGTGACCGCAACCGACCTGAAGGCACAGTACCAGGATGAGTTCATCCTCGGCTTCGACAAGACCCTGGGCAACAACTGGGTCTACGGCGCCAAGGCCACCTACCGTATCCTGCGCACGGCCATCGACGACGTCTGCGATCCAGGTAGCCTGGAAGCCAAGATGACCGCGATGGGCCTGGACACCTCCGAATACGCCATCGAGAATCCGGGCTGCCGCATCTTCAACCCCGGCCGTACCAACCACTTCAACGTGGCACGCAAGGACGGCACCGGTTACGCCGATGTGGCGATGAGCACGTCCGACTGGGGCTTCAAGCAAGGCGCCAAGCGCAAGTACTACGCGTTGGATCTGTACCTGTCGCATCCGTTCGACGGCAAGTGGTCGGGTCGCATCGACTACACGTTCTCGCGCAGCTGGGGCAACACCGAAGGTCAGGTGAAGTCGGATATCGGTCAGGACGACATTTCCAAGACCCAGGATTGGGATCTCTGGCAGCTGATGGATCATTCCTACGGCTATCTGGCCAACCACCGCCGTCACCAGTTGAAGGCACGTGGCCTCTACCAGATCACCCCGGAATGGATGGTTTCCGGCGTGCTGCGCATCCAGTCGGGCACTCCGCTGTCCTGCCTGGGCTACTTCGGCCCCGACAGCTCCGATCCGACCGGCTACGGCGGCGGCAGCTACCACTGGTGCAATGGTCAGCCGGTGGCGCCGGGCAGCATCGGCTTCTCGCCGTGGACGCGTCAGCTGGATCTGGGTGTGCGTTACACCCCGGCCTTCGCCAACCAGAAGCTGGCGTTCAAGCTGGACGTGTTCAACGTGCTCAACGAGCAGAAGGCGATCCAGGTCGACCCGACGTACGTGGTTGGCAAGAAGGCTCTTTCCAACACCTACGGCATGGGCCAGTACTTCGAACAGCCGCGCTACGTGCGTCTGTCGGTGTCCTACGACTACTGATCGTCACAGACATGGGCAGGGACGCCCGACCGTATAACAAGAAACGTGCAACAGGGCGTCCCCACGCCCTGTTGCATACATGAAACTCCCCCAGAAATCGGCCGCCGCTCTCCCACCGGTGGCCTTTTTTTGTGTCGGCCAACTGTAGAGTGATGCTGGCCTGCAGGCTGCTATGCTGGCGCGATGAACTATCTTTTCACGCCCCCCGCCATTCCCAGCCTGCCCGTCATGGGCGACGAACGCCGTTTTCCGGTGCGCCGCATCTTCTGCATCGGTCGCAATTACGCCGATCACGCGCGCGAGATGGGCGCCATGGTCGAGCGCAGTCAGCCGACGTTTTTCACCAAACCTGCCGACGCCATCGTCAGTGACGGCGGCGACGTGCCCTACCCGTCCGCGACGTCGCTGCTGCATCACGAGGTGGAGATGGTGGTGGCTCTGGCGGAAGGCGGGCGCGACATCGATCCTTCCCGTGCATCGCAGTTGATCTTTGGTCATGCGGTCGGGCTGGATCTGACGCGGCGCGACCTGCAAGGCGTGGCCAAGAAAAAGGGCCTGCCTTGGGATACGGCCAAGGCGATGGATCACGGCGCTCCCGTCTCCGCCCTGTGCCCCGTCACCTCCGCCGCACCTGCGCCCGACACCATGCTGTCGCTTCACGTCAACGACCAGTTGCGTCAGACCACGCGGTTGGAAGCGATGCTGTGGACAGTGCCGGAAATCATTTCGGAACTGTCGAAGCTGTTCGAGCTGAAGGCGGGCGACCTGATTTTCACCGGCACGCCAGCCGGCGTGGCGGCCCTCGAACCCGGCGACCACTTCCACGCCGAATTGGCGGGCCTGGCCGTGCTGGATGGGCATATCCTCTGATTTTCACTCGATATTCACGCTTTGCCGTGTTATATCCCGTCTGGGGGCCATTCATGGGGAGACGAGCAAATGAGCATGCTGAGTGAGTTCAAGACCTTCATCATGCGCGGCAATGTCATCGACATGGCCGTGGGCATCGTGGTTGGCGCGGCATTCAAGGATGTGGTCACATCCCTGGTCAACGACGTGATCATGCCGCCGATCGGCTGGATCACCGGCGGCATCAACTTTTCCCATATGAAATGGATACTCAAGGCGGCCGGGCCCGACGGCAAGGGCGGCGTGGCCATCAGCTACGGCGCCTTCATCAATACGGTCATCACGTTCATCATCATTTCCCTGGTCATCTTCCTGATGGTCAAGCTCATCAACAAGATGCACAAGAAGAAGGAAGAGGCTCCCGCCGCGCCGCCGGCCGACGTGGCGCTGTTGACCGAGATTCGCGATCTGCTGAAGAACCGCGCGGCCTGAACGCCACGCCATGGTCGAACCGCTCCCGTTCGCGGGAGCGCCTTCAGCGTGAGCCGTCCTCGCTGTCCAGCGCCTGCAGATTGCTCTTCACGCGCTCCAGCACGTCGATCATCTGACCCAGCTCCTCGCTGCTGATGTCGCGCGTGGCATCGGCACGCAGGCCGCGCGCGATGTCCTGCATGTCGTCGATGACGGCGCGCGCCTTGTCCGTGGGAAACAGCCGCCAGCAGCGGCGATCGTTCGGGTCGGCGCGACGCTCGACGAAGCCGGCATCCTGCAGGCGATCGATGACGCGCCCGACCGCGATCGGCTCCATGTCCAGAAAATCGGCCAGCTCGTTCTGCCGAATGCCTTCGCGGTGATGCAGGCACTTGATGGCCCGCCATTGCGCGCGGGTCATTTCGAAGCGCGTGGCGCGCCTGTCGAAGTGTTTGCGGAACAGCAGGGTGACGTCATTCAACAGGTAACCGAACGACATGTCGCGTTTATCAACCATGGCTCTGCCCATGCGGGTATGCCGTACAGTATGGCAAATCGGAGCGTGAGGGTCTGCTCCGCATCGCACATGCGGCCATGATGGCACCGCCAGGAGCCGATGCAAGCCGGCCACTGGAGTATCGTTCAGACATGCGCATGAAAGTCGTCCAGCATGACATTACCCGGTTGACTGCCGACGCCATCGTCAACGCCGCCAACGAAACGCTGCTAGGCGGCGGCGGTGTGGACGGCGCCATCCATCGGCGCGCCGGCCCACGGCTTCTGGAAGCCTGCCGAAAATTGCCGGAAGTGCGTCCCGGTGTACGTTGTCCGACCGGGGAAGCGCGCGCCACGCCGGGATTCGATCTGGCGGCGCGTTTCGTCATCCACACCGTCGGTCCCGTGTGGAAGGGCGGCGGACATGGCGAGTCCGAACTGCTTGCGGCATGCCATCGGCACAGCCTGGCCCTGGCGCGCACGCTGCACGTCGAACGCATCGCCTTTCCCGCCATCAGCTGCGGCATCTACGGTTATCCCGCCGACCGGGCGGCACGCATCGCCGTGGCGACCGTGCACGACGAACTGGCGAAATACCCGCACCCTTCACAGGTGTTGTTCTGCTGTCTCAACGAACCCATGTTCACCATCTTCAAACGTGCATTGGATGAATCCGGAACAGAGGCATGAGCCGGCATCTCACTGCGGGTAAAGCGGCGGCAACGCCGAACCGGAAACGGGTGTGGCCGGTATGTCGCGCCAGGCAAAGCCCTTGTCGAATGCCGCCACCAGCGTGTCGGCATCCGGCCTCTCGGCAGCCGAGGCATATCGGGCACGCTGCAGACCGGCGATGACATCCCTTTGCACACCCGGTTGCAGGGCTGCCGCCAGCTCGCCCAGATGATGCAGCGATGGCCGTTCGCAACGCGCCCACGCCATCAGGCTTTCGCATTGGGCTGCCACGTCGCCTGTCCGGGCCGTTTGCACGAATGCCTGGTGTTGCCGTTTCCGATCCGAACGTCCGGCCTTGTCCGCTGCGGGCGCCGCCGGTACCGCCGCATGTCGGCGGCGATACCATGCATAGCCGCCTGCGGCCAGCAACGTCACCAGCCACAGACCCAGTGCAAGCCAGGCCAACAGGTGACCGCTGGAACGCGGTGGCGATGCGATGGCAGTCTGCGCCGCCGGCGATGCCGCCACGCTACCCGTGCGGGCCGGCATCGGTGCTCCTGCACTGCTCGTGGCGGCTGGCGGAAGACGTGCCGCCGTCTGCCCGGTCGTCGCCACCACATGCAACTTGTGCGCGGGAATACGCGCCACTTCCTTGCGATCCGTCTTGACGTTCCACCATTCGAGCGTGATCGCCGGAATGGTCAGCGTGCCCGCCTGCTGCGGCACCAGGGCAAACTTGCGCGCGCGCATGCCCTCGAGCCAATGGCCGTCGTCGCCGGTGTGATCCTGCGACTGGTCGGGATAGACGTCCACCCCACCGAGCGTGGGCAACTCGGGCTTGGGCAGCGACTCGAACGGCAGGCCCACGGCCTTTTCGACCAGGGTCAACGTCAACGACTGGCCGACTTCGACCCGACCGTCGGCCGGCAATCCATCCAGTTGCAACGTCAGCTTGCGCGCCGGCAACCAGGCGCCGTTGCCGGAGGCCGCAGGACGCGCGCGCACGTCCAGATGGACGGGCGCCGATCGTGCCGTGACCGTCTGCCCCTGGTCGAAAAAGCCGCCGAAACTTCCCGGCTGCATCATCGTCCCGTAGAACGTGACCGGCGACAGATCCAGCGCACCGGCTTGCCGTGGCGTCACGGCATAATGCCTTTCCAGCACCCGGTAGATGCGGCCGTGGCGGCTGATCTGGTAGCGCGTTCCCTTGCCCAGCGGGCGCCAATCGACATGGCTGCCGCGGGGAAGTTTCAGCGACCCATTGCCGATGTCCGCCGCATAGAAAAGGCGCACGTCGAAATCGATCTGCTCACCGACATAGGGCGTGCGCGTGCTCGGCTCGACCTCGATGAACACGGGATCCCCCGGCCCGCCTTGTGCGGTCGCCGGCGCCGTGCCCACGCTCAACGTCAGCGGCTGCGTGGCCTGCCCGGCGACGACAAGCGAAGGAATGCGGAGGGTACCGGCATACCGTGGCCTGAGCGCGATGGCCCACAAGGTCTTGGTGCTGCTCTGGCCGTTGACGATGCTGATGCTGGTGTTGTGCGACATGCCGAGGATGTCGAAATCCGGTTGCAGCGCACTGACGTCCGGAGCGGCCGCCTGGGTGGTGCCGTCGACCTCCACGTTGAGCGTCACAGTGTCGCCCAGTTGCGCGTGGTCGCGATCGAGAAACGCGCGCACCGTGAGGTTGCCGGCTTGCGCGGCCGTGGTCAGCATCCACGCGGCCAGCGCCAGCCACAGCCAGCGTGCGCCGCCTTGCCGTGCCCATCGATGAAGTCTCACGATCCCCCTCCGTCGCGTTCATGTTGACGCTGCTGGTATTCAAGCTGGAATTTGCGCCACAGCAACCCGCCGGGATTGTCGGGCACACGTTCCAGCGCACGCTGCATGGGCTCCGGCAACCGGTCCACCGAACCGGCGGAGGCCGGCATCCGGCCCAGGTCGAAAGCTTGTGATGCGTGATGCGCAGGATTGGCCTGGCTTTGCATGCGATGCCGCAAGGCGCGACTGGCCTGTCGCGCCTCGGCCTGTTGCCGGCGTGCCGTGCGCGGATCCGGTGTGCGATCTTGCGCTGAGGGTTTGCCACTGCTGGACGCCGATGAGGGTGACGTACGCGCAGCCGACGACGCCGTCGCAGGTTGGGCGCGCGATTGGGCCGATGCGGCCCGCGCCGGTGATGGACTCGATGCGGCATGCGCGGGAGAAGGGCTCGACGAAGCCGCTGCCGGCGCCGTCGACGCCTGCGCTGGTCCCTTGCCATCGCCGTGTTTGCCCGCCTGTGGCGTCCCTTGCCGTTTGCCTTGTCCGCTTTTCGGCGACACGCCCGGTTTGCGCTGACGTCCGTCGTGCTTCGGCGGTTTGTGCTTGCGCAGCCAATCGCGCACGGCCTTGCGGTTGATGCGCGCATCGGCCTGGCCGGGATCCAGCTTCAGGGCCTTGTCGTAGGCCTCGATGGCTTGCTTGTACTGCCCCTGCTTCGCCAATGCATTGCCAAGGTTGTAGGCCGCATCGGCGCCGGGGAGACGGGCAAATGCCCTGGCCGCCGCGGCATAGTCACCCGCCCGATAAGCCGCCGCTCCACGCAGCGCCGGCGAGCGCGCCAGTTTTTCCGCCTGTTTCGGATGCCCGGCCGCCAATGCCTGCGTCGCACGCTGGTCGGGATTGCGCCACAGCGCCGACCAGCGTTGCGGCCAGGATGACCGTGCATCCGGCGTCGGCGATGCGGACGGCATCGTGCTTGCGGCGGTGGCCGGCGACACTTCCTCCGCGTGTGCCGCCATCGGAATGCACGGCAGCAGCGCCAGCGGCAACATCAGCAGCCAGCCGCGTCGAAACGACCAGGCTGCCAGCAACAACAAGGGCAGCAACAGCCACGGACCCATATCCCGCCACTGATCGCCCTTGGCCGACATGGGAATTTTCGCGCCGTGACTGGCGCGCAACTCGCCCGTCAATGCCTCGAGGTCGGCATGGTCGCGACGCATCGGCACGTACACGCCACCGCCGGCCCGAGCCAATGCGCGCAGACTGGCGTCGTCGCGTTTTGCCATGACGATGTTGCCGTTGGCATCGACCAGCAGGCTGCCATCGGTCAGATGCACCGGCGTGCCCTTGACGGTGCCGACGCCCAGCACCGACACGCGAATGCCCTGTTCGTGCGCATGTCGTGCGGCGGCAATCGCGGCAGCATTCACCGCGTCGGTCACCAGGACCAACGATCCGCCATGGATGCCGGCGTGTTCAAGCAGGCCGACGCCGCGTTCGATGGCCTTTGCCGGTACGTCGCCGGAAACCGGCATCACGGCCGGCGACAACGCATCCAGCAGGTCGTCCAGGGCATGTGCATCGGTGGTCAGCGGCGCCACGGTGAAAGCTGCGCCGGCATAGGCCACCAGGCCATTGCGCCCGCCGGCATTGGCGTGCAGCAGATCGTGCACCTTGAAGCGCACCCGCTGCATGCGGTCCGGCTTGACGTCGCGCGCCAGCATGCGTTGCGACAACGACACCACCACCACCTGCGCGGCGCCGTCGGCATACAAGGGTTGCGGCAGACGCTGCCAGGCCGGCCCGGCCATGGCCAGTGTCACCAGCACGCCGGCCAGACACGCCGGCAGCCAGGATCCACGCCGGGATCGGCTCGTCTGCACCAGCAGATGCGGCAACAGGTCGGCATCGACCAGCCGGCCCAGCGCCGCACCGCGGCGCGCCACGCGCAGGCGCCAGAGCAGCAGCGGCAACCACGCCAGCACCAGCAGCAGCCACCAGGGCCGCAAAAAATGGAACGCTGCCAGCCACGCACTCATGCCGTTGCCTCGCGCAGCTGCCAGCGTCCAACCAGCGCCAGCAGGAACAACACCAGCGCAGCCCCAAGCGGCCATATGAACAACTCGTGGCGCGGACGCAAGGGCCGACCCTTGTGCGTCAGCGGTTCCAATGCATCGATGCGCTGATAGGCGGCAGACAGCTGCTGGCTGTCGGTGGCGCGGAAGAACTGGCCTCCCGTGGATTGCGCGATGGACTTGAGCATGGCGGCATTCAGCTGTGCCGAGGGATTGATCGTGCGCATGCCGAACAGTCCCGGTACCTGCATGCGGTCGGCGCCGATACCGATGGTGTAGATGCGCACGCCGGCGGCTTTGGCGATTTTTGCGGCCTGCCGTGGCGACAGGCTGCCCGAGTTGTTGACGCCGTCGGTCAACAACACCAGCACGCGCGCCTTTGCCGGCAGCTTGCGCAGGCGCTTGACCGCTACGGCGATGGCGTCGCCAATGGCCGTTTCCTTCCCCGCCAGCCCCACCGCGGCGCCACGCAGTTGCGCCCGCACGGCATCGAGGTCGTAGGTGACCGGCGTCACCAGATAGGCCTGACTGCCGAACAGCACCAGGCCCAATCGATCTCCCTGGCGATGCGTGATGAACTCCCCCGCGATGGCCTCGACCGCCGCAAAGCGGCTGACCGGGCGACCGCCAAAACGCATGTCGGGGGTGGACATGGAACCGGAGATGTCCACGGCCAGCATCATTGAGCGACCGCTGTGCGCCACCGGCTGCGGCGGCCCGAGCCATTCGGGCCGGGCGGCGGCCGCGAGCAGCAGCACCCAGGCCAGCGCCAGCAGCAACACCTTGCCACGCGATGCCCGCCTCGACACGGCAGCCTCCAGATGCACATCGGCAAAAGGAAGGCGCAGTGCCCGTACCGGCTGCGCAGGCGGCAGCCAACGCCACATCAGCCACGGCAATGGCAGCAGCACGAACACCCACGGCCAGGCAAAATCAGGCATGCCGACCACCCTGCATCAACACGTGGCGCAGCCATTGCCGGGCAGCGGACGCCACCTCGGCGACATCCAGTGTCGCCGACGGTCGGTACATGGCTTCCTCGAGCGTCAGCAGGACGGGCGCGGGTTCCTTCCTGCCGGAAAGATCGCGCATGGCCGCATGCCAGGCCCGGCCGCGCAAACCGACGCTGGCGGGATGCCGAAGGCATGCCGCGCGCCGCAGCAGTTGCGATACGCCGGCGGCGAAGGCGGCGTTGTCATGATCGGCCGCGTGCGCGGCCTGCAGCGCATCCAGTTCCCGGCTGGCGGCTTGCCAGCGCCGTCGCGGCAAACGTCGCCGGTATCCCCGCCACGCCAGCCACGTCAGCAGCAACAGCGCGATGCCGATCAATATCCACCATCCGGGCGCCAGCGGCCACCAGCCTGCCGGCGGGGGCAGATGGATGTCGCGCAGATGCGGACCGGCCGGCATCACCGCGTTCTCCGTCGCGTCAACCCCAACAGGGCCGTGGTGGCTGCCAGCGGATCGTCGCGCGTGTCGACGTGGCGACATGTCAGCGCGGCATGCCGGCAGGCCTCTTCCAGGCGTCGTGCGCCCGCGCCCATGGTCCGCATGAAATCTTCCCGTGCACGCATGCTGTCCAGATCCACCATCACGCGCCGATCCGCACAGACCAGCGGATAACGCCCGGCGGGCGGACACGACGATTCCAGCGGATCGGTGACCACCAGCACCGAGACGCGCGTGCGTCGACGCCAGTGCGCCAGCACGCTCGACGCGGATGCATCGCAACTGTGGCCATCGCTGACGAGCACGACATGGCCGGGATGACCGAGCAACGGCCGCATGCGTTTCAACGCCGACGACAGGGGTTCGCCAGAGCCGGCCTCGTGCATGGCGCCATCCCAGCGGGCCAATGCGCCGCACACGCCAAGCGCACCGCGCTGCCCGGCCGCCGCCGGCTGCACCCTGCGGCAAGCGCCGAATGCCAGTGCGCCCACGCGGCCTCCGATCCGCGCCACCTGCCAGGCCATCAGCGCCGCGGCGCGCGCCGCCTGCACCGACTTGAAACACGCGCGGGTGCCGAAGCGCATGCTGGCGTGGGTATCGACCAGCAGCATGACCTCGTGCTCGCCTTCTTCCTGAAAAATCTTGGTGTGCAGGCTGCCACTGCGCGCGGTCAGGCGCCAGTCCAGATGGCGCACGTCGTCACCGGCCTGATAGGCGCGCGATTCCAGATAATCCATGCCCTGACCGCGACGGCGCGTGGCGCGTTCTCCCGCCTGCGCCGATGCATGGATCATCTGCCGAACGGCGGCATGCGTCACACGCTGGCGCAGCGCGATCAGTTCATCCATCCGCACGTGGATGCGTGCATGATCCACATGGTCGGCTTGGTGGTGAGGTGTGGCCGGCATGATGCAAAGAGCCATGAAATGACGGGTTCGTGAAGCGGATGACTGGCAAGACACGTCCTGCGCGCGACTGCCCGGAATCAAGCAAGGCGCGAAACGATCACGCACGAAATGCGTTGCCACCCTCAGGGCAGAGGCACGTGTTCCAGCAGCCGCGCAAGAATATGTTCGACGCTCACGCCTTCGGCTTCGGCTTCATAGCTCGGCAATACGCGATGGCGCAATACCTCATGGGCCACGGCCTGCACATCCTCGGGCAAGGTGTAGTCGCGCCCGGCAAGCCAGGCGTGCGCCCGCGCGCAGCGATCCAGCGCGATGGTGGCGCGCGGACTGGCGCCCCAGGCGATCCAGCGCGCCAGTTCGGCGTCGTAGCGACGCGCATGGCGCGTGGCCAGCACCAGCTGTGTCAGGTATTGCTCCAGCGCCGGCGCCATGTGGATGTCGAGCACCGCGCGGCGGGCGGCAAACACGTCGTCCTGCGTCAGCACGTGGGCGACGGGCTTGAGCGCATGCAGACGGTCGCGGGCCTGACTGCGCGCCAGCGCCAGAATGGACTGTTCGGCGGCGGCGTCCGGATAGTCCAGCGTGACATGCATCAGGAAACGATCCAGCTGCGCCTCGGGCAGCGTGAAGGTGCCTTCATGCTCGATCGGGTTCTGCGTGGCCATCACCATGAACAGGTCCGGCAACGGCCAGCTGTGACGCCCGATGGTGATCTGGCGCTCGGCCATCGCTTCCAGCAACGCCGACTGCACCTTGGCCGGCGCGCGATTGATCTCGTCGGCCAGCACGATGTTGTGGAACAGCGGGCCGCGCTCGAACTCGAAGCTGCCGCTGTCGGGGCTAAACACGTCCGTGCCGGTGAGATCGGCAGGCAACAGGTCGGGCGTGAACTGGATGCGGTGGAAATCGGCTTCCACGCGTGCGGCAAGGGCTTTCACGGCGGTGGTCTTGGCGAGGCCCGGCGCGCCTTCCACCAGCAGATGGCCATCGGCGAGCAGCGCGATCAGCAGGCAATCGACCAGATGCGGCTGGCCGATGACTGCCGTGGACAGATCCTCGCGCAGGCGCGCAAAGGCCGCAGGCAAGTCAGGTTCGATAGTGCGTTCGGTCTGGTTCATGTCACCCGCTATACATGATGGTCGCCGAATGTGACCACAATCGGTGGCAAAAGTTTGCCGCCTCCCGCCTTCACGGCAAAAAGGGCGGCCGAAGCCGCCCTTTTTGCCTCGCACATCTTCGCCCCACTCAGCGAGTGGTTTCGGTGAGGATGCGCGGCGTGACGAAGATCAGCAATTCCGCCTTGGCGTTGCTCTTTTCGGTCTTGCGGAACAAGGCGCCGAGAATCGGAATGTCGCCCAGGCCAGGCACCTTGGTCACGTTGTTGCTCTTGTTGATTTCGTAGATGCCGCCAAGCACCACGGTCTGCCCATTGTCCACCAGCACCGAGGTGTTGATCGAACGATGGTTGAGCAGCGGCACCTGACCACCACCCGGATTGGCGATGAACTTGTCCAGCGCATCCTTGGTGACGTTGATCTTCAGGAACACGCGCTTGTCGGCGGTGATGGTCGGCGTGACCTTGAGTTCCAGCACGGCGTTCTTGAACTGTACCGAAGGAGTGCTGTTGACGCCGGTACCCGTCGCAGTCACATAACCGATCTGCTGACCCTGCTGGATATCCGCTTCCTGCTGGTTGGCGGTGATCACGCGCGGGCTGGAGATGATCTCGGTACGGCCCTCGGTCTGCGCGGCCTGCAGTTCCAGATCCACCAGATAGTTGGCGCCGAGGATGGCCAGGGCCGCACTGCCCGCGGGGCTGGCAATCGGCAGGTTGACATTGTAGCCGCCGTCACCGAGCTGCATGGTGACGGGATCGCCGTTGTGCAGATCGATACCTTCCTGTCCGGCCGTATCGGCGGTGGGGCCGGTGACGAAGCGGTTCTTGCCACTGTCGGACGTCTGCCAGCCTTGCACGCCCCACTTCACACCCAGGTCGCGGGCAAAGCTGTCGGTGGCGGCGACGATGCGCGCCTCGATCAGCACCTGCTGTACCGGGCGGTCGAGCCTGGCCACCAGATTCTTGATCTCCTTGATCTTGTCCGGCGTATCGTTGATGAGCAGCGTATTGGTGCGCACGTCGAAGGTCACGCTGCCGCGTGGCGACAGGAACCCGTGCCCGCCGCCGCTGCCGCCCGACCTGGAGCCGGAGGACAGCAACTGGGCAATATCCCTGGCCTTGCCGTAGCTGATGGGAATGTAGGCGGCCACCAGCGGCGCGGAGTTGGCCGCTTTCATACGGGCCGCGGCAAGATGCTGCTCGTAGGAAGCCAGTTCCTGTTGCGGCGCCACCCAGATGACGTTGCCGTTGCGACGCTTGTCCAGACCCTTGGCGCGCAGGATCACGTCCAGCGCCTGATCCCACGGCACATCGTCGAGGTTCAGCGTGACGCTGCCACCCACGCTGTCGGCCGCCACCAGGTTCAGGTGCGAAGTTTGAGCGATCAGCTGCAACGCCGCGCGCACCGGGATGTTCTGGAAATTGAACGTCACGCGAGTACCGGTATAGGCCTTCTTCTTGACTTCGCCCATTTCATCGGCGGATTTCTTCTCGACCTTCTTGGCCACTTCGATCACCAGCTTGTGATCGGCCTTGTACGAGGAAGTCACCACCGGGCCGTCGACGGCCAGCGTGATCGTGCCGCCGCCGATGTTGCCGGGCCTGGTGTCGATGGTCTGGACCGGCGTGGCGAAATCCATCACGTCCAGACGTTTGGCCAGGTTCTGCGGCACGCTCACGTCATCGAGGTGCACCACCACCTTGCCGTCTTCCGTCTGGATGCGCGACTGCAAGCCGCTGCCGTTGAAGTCGATCAGCACGCGGCCCGTGCCGTTTTGTCCGCGGCGGAAACCGATCCGCGAGATTACCGCGCTGCCGGTGCTGGCGGGCAGCGCCTTGGTCGGATCGATGGTGGCCGCCACCGTTCCCGTGGTGGCGCCTTCACCGTTGGCGATGATCATTTTCAGCGTTTGACCGTCGACCTCGGTGCGATAGCTGGCGGGACGCAGCAGATCCACCACCAGGCGCGTACGGCCGCCGGCGGAGACCACGGACAGACCCGAAGTGGCGCCAATGCCGATGTCCGTGTGCTTGCGGGCC
This sequence comes from Rhodanobacteraceae bacterium, assembly GCA_035708045.1. Taxonomy (GTDB): domain Bacteria; phylum Pseudomonadota; class Gammaproteobacteria; order Xanthomonadales; family Rhodanobacteraceae; genus Oleiagrimonas. The sequence continues at coordinate 16,653 of DASSTF010000180.1, forward strand.
ACGCCATTGGCGGTGCCGGCAAAGTCCACGGCAATGCGCGGCGGTTGCGTGGTCGTGAAGATTTTCGGCTGCGGCACCGGCCCACCCGTAAAGACGAGATCGATTTCGACCCGGCCTCCCGGCAACTCCTGGTGGCTGACCTGGTCCAGCGTGGTCGTCGCAGGTGCCGCCAGCGCGCCGCCGGCAAAGGCCAGCAGAACGAGCGCCAGCAAACTGGACAGCAGAGCCCGGCTCCGAAGATGAATGGTTTGATTGGTCATGTACATCACCCCCGATGGGTCCTCATTGCGTGCTGAGCGCGATGCTCGCCTTGCGTTCCATCCAGCCGCCATTGCCGTTGGGAACCAGTTCGACCAGGTCGAC
>DASSTF010000181.1:0-4426 GCA_035708045.1 Rhodanobacteraceae bacterium
TTCATCCGTTCGCGCCTGGCGCGCATCCAGACCATGGCCGACATGGTCGAAGACAAGGGCTTCGACCTGCCCGAGGAAGAGCGCCGCAACACCCTCACCGCGCTGGCCTACTTCGCCAACCCGGACGACGCCATTCCCGACACCGTGCCGGTGCTGGGCTATCTCGACGACGCCATCATGATCGAGCTGTGCGTACGCGAGCTGAAGTTCGAAGTCGAGGCCTACGAGGATTTCCGTGATTGGCGCGACGCCGAAGCCAGGCATCGCGGCGAGGATCCGGCCAAGCTCACGCTGAGCAAGGTCGACTGGGCCGAGGCACGCCGTGTCGAGGCCATCCAGCGCATGCGCCGGCGTCGCAACAAGTCCTACACCAGCGGAAGCTGGCGCCCGACCTTGTTCCGCCTGCACTGAATCCGCACCGCCGCGACGCTCATCGCGCCGTCGCGGCGCCGATGCGGAACGTGACCGGATAATCGAACGTCGTCGGCTGCCCGCCGACCGGCGCACGGAAGCGCCACTGGCGCATGCTCTTGCGCGCCGAATCGTCCAGCGCCGGATCGCCGCTGGAATGGGCCACTTCCACCGCCGTCACGTTGCCGCTGCCGTCCACGCTGACGCGCAGCGTGACCGTGCCGCCACGCCCCTGGCGCAAGGCTTCCATCGGATAGGCCGGGGACGGCGCATGCACAGGTGTCGGCGGCGCCGGCGACGCATGCACCGACTCGACCTTGGCGCGCATCGCCGCTTGCCGCTCATGCGCCCGCGACCGGCTTGGCGCCTGCGGCTTGGCGAATTCACGATGACGCGCGGCCACCGCCGCCTCGGTCGCGCGATCCTGCATGCGCGGCCAGGCGCTCATCCACAGGCTCATGCCGGTGGCGCCGATCAGCACCAGCAGACTGACGGTCGCGGTGGTACGCAGACGGAACATCAAAACATCCAGACGTCTCAGGGGCGCTCCAGGATCGCGGTCACGCCCATGCCGCCGGCGGTGCAGATCGAGATCAGGCCGCGACCGGAACCCTTCTGCTCCAACAACTTGGCCAGCGTGGCGACCAGACGCGCGCCGGTGGCGGCAAACGGATGGCCGGAAGCCAGGCTGGAGCCATGCACGTTGAGCTTGGCCGGGTCGATCGCGCCGAGCGGCGTATCGCGGCCCAGACGCTCGCGACAATAATCCGCCGATTCCCACGCACGCAGCGTGCACAGCACCTGCGCGGCGAAGGCTTCGTGGATCTCGTAGAAATCGAAATCCTGCAGGGTCAGCCCGGCCTCGTCGAGCATGCGCGGCACGGCGATGGTCGGCGCCATCAGCAGCCCTTCGCCATGCACGAAATCCACCGCCGCCACGCGCGCGTGGGTGAGATACGCGCGCACCGGCAGACCCTGTTTTGCGGCCCATTCCTCACTGGCCAGCAGCACGCAGGCGGCGCCGTCGGACAGCGCCGAAGAATTGCCCGCCGTCAGCGTGCCCCTGCCGGAAGTTTTGTCGAAAGCGGGTTTCAGCGCCGCCAGTTTTTCCAGCGTGGTGTCGGCGCGCAGCACGTTGTCGCGCGCGACGTTGCGGAACGGCACCACCAGATCGTCGAAGAAGCCCGTCTCGTAAGCGGCCGCGAGTTTCTGGTGGCTGCCCAAGGCGAACCGATCCTGCTCCTCGCGACCGATGTGCCACTGCTTGGCCATCATTTCGCAATGATCGCCCATGGATTTGCCGGTACGCGGCTCGGCCACGCCGGGTACCGCCGGTTTCAGTTCGCCCAGCGAAAATCCCTTGGTCAGCGTACGCAACCGCTGCGGCAGGGTTTTGGCACGGCTGGCCGCGAGCAAGCGCTCACGCAGGCGGCGGCTGTAGGTGATCGGCACGTCGCTGGTGGTGTCGCTGCCGCCGGCGATGCCGGCTTCGATCTGGCCGGTGGCGATCTTGTTGGCGACGATGATGGCGTTGTCCAGCGAGGTGCCGCAGGCGCGTGCCGTGGTGATGCCCGGCGTGGTCGGCGCCAGGCCGGAACTCAGCAATGCCTCGCGCGCCAGGTTCCAGTCCGACACCTGCTTGATGACCGCGCCGAAAGCCACCTCGCCCAATTCCAGCCCGTGCAGACCGAAACGCTCGACCAGCGCCCCCAGCACCTTCACCGACATGCCGAAATTGCCGACCTCGGCATAGGCCGTGTTGTGCCGGCAAAACGGAATGCGGGTGCCGCCGATGACCGCCACGCGTCTGGACTTTGTTTCCATGCTCGCTGACAACCTATGCAGGAATTTCAATGATGCGGCACCGCCGCTGAATGCTCGGTTCACCTGAGGGACATCTTGATCCGTTCCACGCACGTCCGCATGAAACGGATCAACATATCCTCAAGGCTAACGCGCCCCGCGCGGCGGCGAAAGGCGCGGTGCTAAAATCACCGGCGTTTTGTCGCGGATAGAACCATGCAGCCTGACGATCTGGTGAGTTGCCCCGGCGTGCTTGCGCTGGAACTGGCGCCGGGCGACATGCCCGCGCGCCTGTCGCTGGAGCGCGACGAAGCCGACGCCCTGGCCGCCTTCATGGCCGACGACCTGCGCGGCCTGCTGCCCGGCATCGAACAGGGCCGGCTGGCCGTGGTCGGCGCGCATTTCGACAGCACCGAATTGCTGCGCCCCGGCTTCCCGACCTACACCACGCTCGACGCCCTGGCCGCGCGCATGGACGGCGGCGTGCTTGCCTTCGGCACGCATGACGGCCACATGCCGGCGCAACCGCTGGCGCCCGAAGCCACTCTGGCCGGCGGCGCGCTGCGCCTGATTCCGTGGACGATCCTGGTCGATCCGCAACTGGCCGAAACCGTCGGTCCGGCCATGGAAGTCGAACTGGTCGGGCGCGGCGAAGCCGGCGAGCGCACCGCCGACTACCTCATGCGCCAGCTCGGCATGCGCCTGGAACACGCGCGCTATTTCAGCCGCCACGACCTGATGGCGCTGGTGTGCGTGCACTACGAACACGTCAACCTGGCGCCCCTGTGGGTACTGATCGAAGCGGCATTGCTGAGTCCCGAACAGACAGAGCAGACCCTGAGCGCACACGGCCTGGCCTGGCGCCATGCCGACGGCCATGCCCACGCGCAAACGCCGGGCCAATGGCTGGCCGAACACGCCGAACCAATCGGCGACGAGCGTGTTCACGCCCTGGCCGGCATCGTGTTCGAACTGCGCCAGTACGCCGCACTGCTGTCGGCGCACCGCATTCCGTTGGCCTTCGCCGACAGCCATTACGACGCCGACGATGCCTTCGTGGTCGAAACGCTGACCGAAGCCGATCCCGCATCGGGCCAGGTGCGCCTTTATGCCCACGAGGCTCCCGGCCTCGGCGTGGTCGCCCTGAGCGCGGCGCAGCTCCAGGCCGGTCATGCCCGCGTGCTGGCCAATGCCTGGCCGCTGTCGCCGCAACTCGATCCCGCATGTCGATACCTGGCCGAACATTTCGGCTGCGCCGCCCAACCCGAGCGACTGGGTCGCGTGCTGCTCGACAAAAACGGCCAGCTCGGCGTGCCCGAAGAGACATAAGGGCGGGCATTGTCCGCCGAATGCGACAAAAATTCGGATACGGATCAACGCAGATAGACACCGATCAGAAAGCATTTACCTGATTGGCCTCAAAGTTCAGTTGCGACACCCCCTCTCCCGAGATGAAAAGACGAGGTTGCAGGAGTGGCTGGATTTGGGTGTTGCGGCAAGAGCAAAACCATCCCCATCCCGGCCTTCCCCTTGAAGGGGAAGGAGACAAGCAGTAGCCATCCCTTTCAAGCGGAGGGAGACAAGCAGTAGCCCTCCCCTTCAAGCGGAGGGAGACAAGCGTAGCCCTCCCCTTCAAGGGGAGGGTTGGGTGGGGATGGTTTTCAAGCTCAAGAAAACCTGGCTGACGAACGAGGCTGATCAGGAGCATTCATATCCGCGTTCATCCGCGTCGATTCGGGTCAAAATGCATCACGCGCGACCGGGCTCCTCCACCTCCCCGTCATCCGCGGCCACCGTCGCCTGTTTTCTGACATGCTCGTCATCGGCCACGAACAACTGCTCCAGATCGGCCAGCGCCTCGCGCGAGGTCTGCAGCAGCGCCTTCTCGTCGTCGTACACCAGATACTGCTGCTTGAGCACCTTTTCGTCGTGCTGGCGAAAACGGTCCACATGCTCGGCCGCCAGCGCGGCATCCATGCCCAGCTCTTCCAGCACCTGGCGCGTCATCTTCAGGCTGGAATGAAAAGTCTCGCGCACCGGCTCGTCGACGCCGAGATCCATCAATCGGAAAACATGCTGGCGGTTGCGCGCCCGCGCGATGATCTTCAGATGCGGATACTGGCGCTTGACCAGCCGCGCGGTGCGGATGTTGGCCTGCGGATCGTCGGTGGCCAGCACGAACACCTCGGCCTTGTCCGCCTGCGCCGCGCGC
>DASSTF010000182.1:0-9317 GCA_035708045.1 Rhodanobacteraceae bacterium
GGGCCGGAACGCTTCGACGCCGCCTTCCGCCAATACGTGAACGCCTGGGCCTTCAAGCACCCGTCACCGTCGGACTTCTTCCGCGCCATGGACAGCGCCGCCGGTGAAGACCTGTCCTGGTTCTGGCGCGGCTGGTTCCGCCACAACTGGAAACTCGATCTGGCCGTGACCGGCGTCAAGTACATCAAGGACGACCCGGCCAAGGGCGCCATCGTCACCGTCGCCTGCCTGGATAAGCTGCCGATGCCGGCCACGCTGGAAGTGACCTACGCCGACGGCTCGCACCAGCGTCTGCGCGTGCCGGTGGCCACGTGGATGCAGCACCAGAGCTTCGGCGTGGTGGTGGACGGCCACCAGCGCATCACCTCGGCGGTCATCGACCCGGACGGCAAATTGCCGGACGTCGATCGCGGCAACAATCGCTGGGCAGCCAAGTAAGTCGGACGAGCGTCATGCGAACGCCGCAGGGTGGATATCATCCTGCGGCGTTTTTCGTGTCGGGAAACATTATCCGACACCTCCCACCGTTCGTGGTGATGCTTCGACAAGCTCAGCACAGGGTACGCTTCGCGTATCGAACCGTGAACGGCGCGGGAAGTTTGAAGATTGCCCTTCGATACCTCAGGGTGAAGGACTTCGTTTGGATTGCTGGCGCCAGTTCTTGAGGTTTCCTGCAGGAGCTGCGCTTGGAGGAGGGTTGACGAAGCTCTTCAGGGCACGATGCCTGTCCAGGCCGACGTGCCGAATTTCGTTTCGACCAGGTGTTGGGCGGCGGCCAGTTCGGTGGAAAGCAGGCGGGTGTCGCCAAGGCCATGTTGTTGGCGGAAAGTGTCGATCATGTGCGCGATGATGTCCTTGCGCGCCATGCCGGTCTGGCTGCGCAGCGGGTCGACGCGTTTGGCGGCGCTGGCGGTGCCCTTGTCGGACAGTTTCTCGCGGCCGATGCGCAGCACTTCCAGCATCTTGGCGGCGTCGATGTCGTAGGCCATGGTGGTGTGATGCAACACGACGCCGCCGCGTCGCGCCTGCGCCGCGCCGGCGATCTTGCCGGTGGGCGAGGTGATGTCGTTGAGCGGCTGGTACCAGGCCTTGATGCCGAGGTCGCCCAACGCGTCGATGACCCACTGGTCGAGGAAGGCGTAGGACTCCTGGAAGGACATGCCTTCGACCATCGATTCGGGCGCGTAGATGGAATAGGTGATGCAGTTGCCCGCCTCCATGAACATGGCGCCGCCGCCGCTGATGCGGCGCACCACGTTGACGCCGTGAAATTGCGCGCCCTCGGCGTCGACCTCGTTCCGGAGCGACTGGAAGCGGCCGATGACGACGCACGGCGATTCCCACTCCCAGAAACGCAGCACCGGAGGGCGACGGCCTGCCGCCACCTCGTCGGTCAGCACTTCATCCAGCGCAATGTGCAGGGAAGGTTCCTGCGGCGCCTCGTGGATCAGCTGCCAGTCGTAATCCGTCCAGGTCGTGCGGCTCATGCCTGCGACTCCAATGCGCGGCGCACGGCCACGGCCACGGCGCGCGCGGAAATGCCGTACATGCTGACCCGGTCGCCGAGATTTTTTTCGATGGCGGCGGTCAGTGCGTCCTCGCTGCTGTCCGCGGGCAATTGCATCAGGGCGAAGTTGATGACGTCCAGCGCCGTATCCGGCTCAAGAAAGAAATCGCCGCTGATCTGTACCTGCGACAGGTGACCCGCGTCGACTTCGACATCGGCCACGATCAACTTGCCGCCGGGCATTTTGTATTCGCCGTGCATGGATGGATTGTTCTCAATGGCGTTTGTCAGACAACCGTTCGTCCCGAGCGCAGGCCATGGGCCGGAGTCGAAGGGCATGCCGCAATCTGCCGGATGCGCTTCGACTTCGCCCGCTGCGCGGACTACGCTCAGCGCGAACGGTTGGGGACGGATGAATATCTAAAGCAAGTTTCATCAGATCACATCAACCACTGGTGACGATGCTCTCGACCCGGCGCAAACCACGCGGCAGCAGGCTGCCGCGGCTGGCGCGGTTGCCGCCGTATTCGACCAGGTCGCTCCAGCGCAGCGTGAGCTTGCGCTGTCCGGCGAACAGGGTGACCTCGCCGCTGCCTTCGGCGACCACGGCGACACCGGCCACGCGCTCGTCGCCGGACAGCAGTTTGGCCTTGGGTATCTCGATCAGCTTGTTGCCCTTGCCCTTGTCCAGCTCGGGCAGCTCCGCCACCGAGAACATCAGCAGATGGCCTTGCGTGGTGACGACCACGATGCGGTCGCGTGCCGGATCGGCGCTGGTCGCCGGGGCGAGCACGTGCGCGTCATCGGGCAGGCTGATGAACTGCTTGCCGGCCTTCTTGCCCGACAGCAGCGCCTCGAAGCGCGAGACGAAGCCATAGCCGAAGGTGCTGGCGATGATCAACCGCGTGTCCTTGTCGCCGCTGGCCACGGCATCGAAACTGGCGCCGGCGGGCGGACTGAAGCGTCCGGTCAGCGGCTCGCCGTTGCCGCGCGCCGAAGGCAGAGTGTGGCCGGGTGTGGAATAGCTGCGACCGGTGGAGTCGATGAAGGCCACCTGCTGGTTGGTGCGCCCCTGCGTCCACGCGCCCAGCGCATCGTCGCCGCGATAGCTGAGGCTGGTCGGGTCGATGTCGTGCCCCTTGGCGGCACGTACCCAGCCCTTGGCGGACAACACGATGGTGATGGGTTCGGACGTCACCAGCGCGCTTTCATCCAGCGCCTGGGCGGAATGGCGTTCGACCAGCGGTGAGCGGCGATCGTCGCCGTATTTCTCGGCGTCGGCGCGGATTTCGCTCTTGATGAGGGTCTTGAGCTTGGCGTCGGATTTCAGCAGCACGTTGATGCGCGCGCGCTCCTCTTCCAGCTGGTCGCGCTCGGCGTTGATCTTCATTTCCTCCAGTCGCGCCAACTGGCGCAGTCTGGTTTCGAGGATGTAGTCGGCCTGGGTCTCGCTGAGCTTGAAGCGCGCCATCAGGACGGGCTTGGGCTCCTCCTCGGTGCGCACGATGCGGATCACCTCGTCCAGATTCAGGAAGGCGATGCGCAGGCCCTCGAGCAGGTGCAGGCGTTTTTCGACCTTGTCGAGGCGGAACTCGAGGCGCCGTGTGACGGTGTCGATGCGGAACTTCAGCCATTCGCCGAGGATGGTCTTGAGGTTCTTGACCTGCGGCCGGCCATCCAGACCGATCATGTTGAGGTTGACGCGGAAGCTCTTTTCCAGATCGGTCGTGGCGTTGAGGTGCTGCATCATCTGTTCGATATCGACGCGGTTGGAGCGCGGCACCAGCACCAGGCGGATCGGATTTTCGTGGTCGGATTCGTCGCGCAGGTCGTCCAGCATCGGCAGCTTCTTGGCGCGCATCTGCGCGGCGATCTGCTCGATTACCTTGGACGGGCTGACCTGGTGCGGCAAGGCCGTGATCACCACGTTGCCGTTGTTTTCCACGGTGTAGACGGCGCGCGCGCGGATCGAGCCGACGCCGCTTTCGTACATGGCGAGGATGTCCTTGCGCGGGGTGATGATCTCGGCGGCGGTGGGATAGTCCGGGCCGCGTACGTGTTCGGCAAGGTCGGCGACACTGGCCTTCGGTTCGTCCAGCAGGCGGATGCAGGCGGTGGCGACCTCGCGCAGGTTGTGCGGCGGAATGTCGGTGGCCATGCCCACGGCGATGCCCATGGAACCGTTGAGCAGCACGTGCGGAAGCCGCGCCGGCATCCAGGTGGGTTCGTCCAGGGTGCCGTCGAAGTTGGGCGTCCAGTCCACGGTGCCGTGCGCGAGTTCGCCCAGCAGCACGTCGGCGATCGGGCGCAGCTTGGACTCGGTGTAGCGCATCGCCGCGAAGCTCTTGGGATCGTCCGGCGAGCCGAAGTTGCCCTGGCCGTCGATCAGCGGATAGCGCCACGAGAACGGCTGCGCCATCAGCACCATCGCCTCGTAGCAGGCACTGTCGCCGTGCGGATGGTATTTGCCGATGACGTCGCCGACGGTGCGCGCGGATTTCTTGGGCTTGGCGCTGGCGGCCAGGCCCAGTTCGCTCATGGCGTAGATGATGCGCCGTTGCACCGGCTTCAAACCATCGCCGACGAAGGGCAGGGCGCGATCCAGCACCACGTACATGGAGTAGTCGAGGTAGGCGCGCTCGGCGTATTCGCGCAGCGGAATCTGTTCGTAATTGCTTTGGATGTTCATGAATTCTTGCAAGGAGGGCAGGGTCAGTCGTCGACGCGGCTGGTCTGGATGCCGAGTTTTTCGAGCTGGAGCTGGAGACGATCGGGCCCGGCCAGATGGCCGGCGCCGACGGCAATGAAGATGGTGCCGGGTGTGGTTTTCATGATGTCGGCAATCTGCTGCGCCCAGACCTGGTTCCGGTTCACCAGCAGCGTCTGGTAAAGCCTGGGCGAGCGATCCTTGAGCTTGGCGACAATGGTTTGCGCGATGGCCTCCACATCGCCTTGCTTCCATGCATCCACGATGGCCGACAACTGCGTTTTGGCATGGGCGTAATCATGCAGCGATTGGCGCAGCAAATGCAGTTGCACCGACTCGGGCATGTTGGCGAAAAACATGATCTGCTGCTTGGCCGTTTCCAGCCCCTTGACCGGCTTGTCCACCTGTTTCATGGCCGCCTGCAGCTGCTTGTCCACGCCGAGGCTGGGATCGTAACCGGCCTTGAGCAGCGGCGCGGTGGAAATGGTGAGGCTGGCCAGCCAGGGCTTCATCACGTTCATGGCCGCCGCGCCGCCGGGCATGTCGATCTGCTTGGCCGCCTGTTGCAGCAGGGCGTTTTCCTGCGCACTCAACTTGTCCGAAAGCGGATGGGCAGGGTCGAGACCGTATTTCATCACCAACGGTTGCACGGTGGCCGGGTTGATGTCCGCCGCTTCGATGTAAAGCATCTTGCTGCTGTCCAATGCCTTGTCCAGCGCCGGGAAATGCCAGTGCGTGTCCTTGGTCAGCGTGTGCACGGTGCCGAAAAAATACACCGTGGTGTCGGCATCGCTGGCGCGCCAAAGGGCCGGATGGGACGCCCAAGCCGGAACCGTGCCAAGCAGGCAGATCAGCAGTGTCAGCCAGGCGGCGCGCAGGCCGCGACGGCGAAAGAGAAGATTCATGTGGGTCATCCTTGTCATTATCGCGGAACGCGATAGCCGCCGGGCACGCCGTCGGGGCTGAGCGTGATCTGCCACAGCTGGTCGCGGCGGCTGCGGAAGACGGCCGCCGAGCAGGCCAGGTAGAAGCGCCACATGCGGCGGAAGCGTTCGTCGTAGTTTTTGGAAAGCTCCGGCCAGGCCGCGTCGAAATTGGCCAGCCAGGCCATCAGGGTGCGGTCGTAGTCGGCGCCGAAGTTGTGCCAGTCTTCCACCACGAACAGGTTTTCCAGTGCCGCCGTCACCTGGCTGGCGGCGGGAATCATCGAATTCGGGAAAATGTATTTTTCGATCCATGGATCGGGTTGCGAGGGCGTGGCGTTGCTGCCGCAGCAGTGCAGCACCGACAGGCCGTCCTCCTTCAGGCAGCGGCGCACCACCTCGAAGTAGGTGCGGTAGTTCTTGCCGCCGACGTGCTCGAACATGCCGATGGAATACACGGCGTCGAAGGTTTCGTCGAGCTCGTGGTAATCCTGCAGACGGATCTCGATGGGCAGTCCCTTGCACAACTCGCGGGCGAACCTTGCCTGTTCCTCGGAGACGGTGACGCCGACGCCGCTGACGCCGTAGCGTTCGGCGGCGAATTTCAGCGCCTCGCCCCAGCCGCAACCGATGTCGAGGATCTTCTGGCCGGGCTGGAGCCGGAGTTTGCGGCAGATCAGGTCGAGCTTGGCTTCCTGGGAATCGTCGAGGTTGTCGGCTTGCGCCCAGTAGCCGCACGAGTACATCAGGCGTTTGCCCAGCATTTTCGCGAACAGATCGTTGCCGGTGTCGTAGTGGGCCTTGCCGATCTCGAAGGCGTGCTGGCCGCGTTGCAGGTTGAGGTACTTGGCCTTGAGGTGGGCCAGCAGGGTGTCCAGGGTTTTCAGCTGTTCGTCCAGATGCGAGCCGAGAATGCGGGTAAAGAAACCGGGCAGGTCGTCGGCGTCCCACCAGCCGTCCATGTAACTTTCGCCCAGGCCCAGCGAACCGTGCGCGAACACGCGCGAATAAAGGCGTTCGTCATGCACCTTGAGATCGGTGGGTGCGTTGCCGTTGATGTGGATGTCGGCGTGTTTCAGCAGGTCTTCGGCGCGTGCCTTCAGCGAATCCTGACTCACGATACCTCCTCATGGCGGCTCTGGACCGTCGGTTGATGGTGGGGGAATGGTCCTGTCATTCCTGCACGGGCAGCCTGTCATAGCGCTTGCCGAGATATCCATTCTTTTCCAAAACCGTTCGCGCTGAGCGTAGCCTGCGCAGCAGGCGAAGTCGAAGCGCATCCGCATGGTTACCGGCATGTCCTTCGACTTCGGCCTGCGGCCGTAGCCTGTTCCGAGCCTGTCGAAGGGCTCAGGACGAACGGGTATCAAGCAAGTGTCATTGGGTCAGCCTGTGATCATATCGGGATCGGGCTTATTTTGTGTCCGCTTTGCCCAACACACCGTACTCGATGGCGGTGCGCGTGTAGACCAGTTCGACGTTTGCCGCGCACACCCGTTCAAGCAGGCGCGTGGCGTCGTCATCATCGAGCACGAACTCCACCACCACCGGCAGTTTGCCGGCCAGCTCGAAAAAGGTTTCCTCGCGCAGCACGCCATGACGGCCGAAACCGGCGATGGCGCGGAAGGCCGAGCCGCCGGCCAGGTGTTCGCGCTTGGCCAGTTCGAGCAGCCATTCGGACAGGAGCATGCCATCGTGACGGGCATCGGAGTGCATGAAAAAGCGCAGGCTGACACCATGATGCTCGGGAGTGCTGGAAGCGGTCATCAATGTCTCCTCAGGCGCGAAGCGCGAAGCGGATCAGGGCGAATCCGATCAGGGTGGCCGCCAGCGTACCGGCCACGTGCATGCCGACATGCGCCGCGAACCAGCCGTATTGCTGGCGTAGCAGCAGCGTCACCGCTTCGGCGGAAAAAGTGGAAAAGGTGGTCAGCCCACCCAGAAAGCCGGTGGTGATGAACAGCCGCCACTCGGGCGCGAGGCTCTGGTAGTGCGCAAACACACCCAGCGCCAGTCCCATGAGAAAGCCGCCAAGCAGGTTGGCGGCCAGCGTGCCCAACGGCAACGTGGGAAACAGCGGGTTCATCAGCAGGCCCAGCAGCCAACGCAGCCACGCGCCAAATGCGGCGCCCAGTCCCACGGCAAACAAAGCGGTCAAACCCATGCGATACCTCCGACCAGGATGAACAGGACAGGAGGTTCAGACACGCGCCTGCGCCTCCGGAAACCGGCGGTGCAGGCATCATCAGCCAGAAGATCACCATGATCGTGATTGTCGGCGGTTCGTCCCGCAGGACAGGAGGCATGCCATCTCCGAAGCGCCAAGCATAGCTACCGCCGGGCTTTTTGCAAGCAGGGCTTGGTCGCCAGTTGCCAAATTCTGTCCGTGGTTATACAGTTCGCCAAAAACGTAGTTATATAAACAACTACTAATTTCCGCAGAAGGGGAAAAATCATGCGTTTGCGACCGCCATCCCAGGCGCCAGTCGTCGAACTGGTGGACGTCTATGGGCAGCCGATAGCACTCGGCACGGGCAAACCCGTTCTGCTCTCGTTCTTCCGCGATGCGGCATGTCCGTTCTGCAACATGCGCATTTTCGAGTTGACCTGGCGTTATGAAGGTTTCGCCAAACATGGTCTGGACGTGGTCGCCGTTTTCGCCTCCACGCCGGAGGAGGTTCGGCGTTTCGTGATGAAACGGCCACGCCCGTTTCGGGTGGCTGCCGAGCCGGCGAGGTTGGCGTACGAAACCTACGGCGTGGAAAGCTCGTTTGCGGGCAAGTTGAAAGCCATTGTTTTCCGCTTCGGCACGCTGCTGCGGGGCATGCGGCTGGTGGGGCTCGCCGGGCTGAAGACCAACAACGTGATGCCCGCGGATTTCCTCATCGACGACAAGGGCCACATTGTCGAAGCCTATTACGGGCGCGATGCCGGCGACCGGATACCGTTCGAACGTGTCGAGTCGTTTTTGGCCGGTCGCGCTGTCGGGTCGGGGCTTCGCGCGGGCGCGGGTTGATTGTTCCGAAAATGGTGCACGATTCGGAGAGGCTTCGCGTCGATGCGAGCCTCATTCGGCGGACAGGGTCTTCCTTACGCGTGGGGCAGCAATGCGTGCTGCTGCAACCACTGGCGCGCGTCGGCGGCGTCGTGCTCGAACCAGGCTTGTGTCGAACCCAGACGGAAGCTGTAGCCCCAGGCGTCCATGTCGGTCATCAGGCGCTGGCGACCGACGCCGGGCAGGGCATCGGCCAGGACGATCTGCAGATAACAGGTGGCGTCCTCTTCCTCGGTGGAATCGGTGGCGTCGGTGTGCACGGCCGCGCGCCGCTCGGGCGGCAGGACGATCAAATGACAGGCCTCGTGCAGCATCGAATGCACTGGCGTGTCGTCGCGCGCGTACACGTTCTCGCCGATGATGCCTGCCTCTGGCTCGCCCCAGTAACTGCCCGGAATGGGTGCGCCGTCGGCGACCCGGTGCAAAGTCAGCCCATGGCTTGCCAGCAGCGCGGCAGGCGCCTCGAAGCCGGTGTCGGCGAGGCACAGGACTGGCGGGGTTGTCGGGTTGGGTGTGGGCATGGATGAGGAATGGGGCGAGTGATGAGGGGCGAGTAGTGAGTGCGCGAGTACTTCACCATCCTGGTGAAAGCACATTGCAAATGATGGAAATCAGTTCGCCCTGATCTTCGACAAGCTCAGCACAGGGTACGCTTCGCGTATCGAAAGGCGACCCCAAGTTTCCCGTGCCGTTCATGGTTCGATACCTCACCACGAACGGTGGGGATGTATGGCATCGCTCACCCTCTTACGGCATGACGGGGTGAGGCATGTTCCTCGCAAGCTCCGAGTCACCCCTCACGTCCCGCTTTTCGCCTTGTCCTCGGTGTTTTCAGGCAACGCCACCGACAGTTCCAGGAGTTCCTGGCCGTGACTGCTTTCGACGTTGATCTGCACGGCATCGGGATCGACGTGCACGTACTTGCGGATCACTTCCAGCAGCTCGCTGCGCAGCAGGGGCAGGTAATCGGGCCCGCCGCGGGTACTGCGTTCCTGCGCGACGATGATGCGCAGGCGTTCGCGGGCGATGTTGGCGGTGTTTTGCGGTTTGGCGCGAAGGAAATCGAGAATGCCCATGATCAACCTCCGAACATGCGCTTGAGCAGCCCCTTCTTGGGCGCGTCAA
>DASSTF010000183.1:0-3934 GCA_035708045.1 Rhodanobacteraceae bacterium
CGGCGTGGTGTTGTTCTCGCGCAATTTCCAGTCGCGCCGGCAGCTGCAGGATCTCGTCGACGACCTGCGCAACCTGCGCGGCGACGATGCCTTCGTGATCTGCGTTGATCAGGAAGGCGGCGTGGTACAGCGGTTCCGGGATGGGTTCACGCGCTTGCCCGCCCTGGCCAAACTGGGGCAGGTGTGGGATCGCGATCCGGAACGCGCCGTGGCGTTGGCTGAGGAACATGCCTGGCTGATGGCCAGCGAATTGCGCGCCGTCGACGTCGACCTCAGTTTCGCGCCCGTGCTGGATCTGGCGCGCGGCAACCGGGCCATCGGCACACGGGCGTTGCATGCCGATCCCGAAGCCGTGTCCGAACTGGGCCAGGCCTATGTGCGCGGCATGCATCTGGCCGGCATGTCGGCGACGCTCAAGCATTTCCCCGGCCATGGTTCGGTACAGGCCGACACGCACCTCGAAACCGCCACCGATCCGCGCGACCCGGACAGCCTGCGGCAGGAAGACATGCTGCCTTTCATCGACGCCATCGAGAGCGGCGCCGAAGCGGTGATGATGGCGCATGTCGTTTACCCGTCCGTCGACGCATGGCCAGCGGGGCAGTCGCGGGTGTGGATCGACGATGTTCTGCGTGGCGAGCTGGGCTTTCATGGCCTGGTCTTCAGCGACGACATCAGCATGGCCGCCGCCGGCGCAGCTGGCGATGTGGCTGCGCGCATCAGGGCGCATCAGGGGGCGGGCTGCGACCTCATCCTGGCTTGCCAGCCCGAAGCCGTGGAGCCCGCATTGGCGGCCACGCGAGACATGCCGCCATGCGATGCCGAGCGCGTCGCGGGCTTGCGTGGCGCCGTGGCCAGCACCTGGGAATCGCTCGAGAACAATCCCCAACGCGACCAGTTCATTGCCCGCATCCGATCATTGAATGACGAGGAATCCGCATGACACCGCCATCCCTGAAGCAGGCACTGAAGCATGCCGAGATTCTGTTCGACGACGCGACGCTTGAGGCCGCCATCCGACGTATGGGTGGCGACATCGACACGGCTCTCGGCGGCGAGCGCGTGGTGCTTCTGACGGTGATGAACGGTGCCCTGGTGTTTGCCGCGAAGCTGGCGATGAGCGTCCGCACGGATCTGGAGTTCGACTACGTGCACGCGACGCGCTACCACGACAACCGTGGCGGCCAATTGCGCTGGCTGCGCAAGCCGCAGGCTGATCTTGACGGGCGTACGGTGCTGCTTGCCGACGACATCCTGGATGAAGGCCATACCCTCAAGGCGGTGCGTGACGCCTGCCTCGACATGGGCGCTTCGCGCGTGCTGGTGGCGACGCTGTGCACCAAGATCCACGACCGGCGGATTGCCGGCATCGCGGCGGATTTCAATGGCGTCGACGTTCCGGATCGCTACGTGTTCGGCTACGGCATGGACTATCACGAGCAAGGGCGCAACCTGCCGGCAATTTACGCCCTGAAGGACGAGGAGGGCGCATGATGAAGCGGGCGCAGGCTCCCGATCTGGCCGTCATCGGCGGCAGCGGCTTTTATCAGCTGGCCGCCTTGAAGGATGTCGAACGGCATGCCGTGGACACGCCTTTCGGCGAGCCGTCGGCAGATATCGTGGAGGGGATGCTGGGCCGGCACCGCGTGGCCTTCCTGGCGCGGCACGGCGAAAACCATCAATGGGCGCCGCATCGCATCAACTATCGGGCCAATGTCTGGGCCCTGCATCATCTGGGCGCGCGCAAGGTCATCGGCGTCAATGCCGTGGGCGGCATCCGCGATGACATGGGGCCGCGCGCCCTGGTGGTGCCCGATCAGATCATCGACTACACCAGCGGCCGCCTCGGCAGCTTTTCCGACGTGGAGGGCGCCGAAGTCCGGCATGTCGATTTCAGCGAGCCCTACAGCGCCGATCTGCGCCGTGCCCTGCTGGATGCCGCAGCCCAGGCGGCGGTGCCCGTGGTCGACGGGGGCTGCTACGCGGCGACACAGGGGCCGCGCCTGGAAACCCGTGCCGAAATCGCACGCCTGCGCCGGGACGGTTGCGATCTGGTCGGCATGACCGGCATGCCCGAGGCCGTATTGGCGCGGGAGCTGGACATGGACTACGCCTGTCTGGCGCTGGTGGCCAATTGGGCCGCGGGCTGCGATCCGGATCAGGCGCCGGAAATCAGTCTGGACGAGATTTTTGCCCATCTCGAGGCGGCCACGGCCCATGTCCCCGCCATTCTCGAGAAGCTGTCGTTCGATTAAGCCGGGATTCCGCAGCACCGGATTTATAACGTTCCAATACAGGAATATGCCGACCCGGCATGTCGGGACTGTCCACATGGGTTTCCCCGCGCCTTGCATTTGGCATGAAAACGCGGTGATACTCTAGTCTGCGTGAGGTTATGCAGATGGGGGCTGCATGATGATCGTGCAACCGTTTCATGTGAGGGGTTCAGAAATGCGTTTTGGTACAGTCAAATGGTTCAATGATGCCAAGGGCTTCGGTTTCATCGCGCCCGAGGACGGTGGGGACGACGTGTTCGTGCACTATTCGGCCATCAACTCCACGGGGTTTCGCAGCCTCAAGGAAGGCCAGCGAGTCAGCTTCGAGGTGACCGAAGGCCCGAAAGGCGCACAAGCTTCCGCCGTTGCGGCTGCCGAATAACCGTCATTGTTCCATGTCGAATGGAAAACCCGTGCCGGATGGTGCGGGTTTTTTCTTGGTGCGCAAGCTCGTCCATCAATGCGCAAGGCAGACAGGCTCATGGCGTCTGCGTAGACTCTTTGGACAAATCCACGCGCCACGGATTGAATCCTGCGTCACCCGTACGCATGTTTGTCTCTGGCTGTCCCAACCTTGGAGGTTTCATGAACGCGACCCGACAATTGCATGATCTTGGCCAGAGCCTGTGGCTGGACAACATCACCCGCGGCATCCTCGATGACGGCACGCTGGAGCGACACATCAAGGAATACACGCTGACCGGCCTGACTTCCAATCCGACCATTTTCGACAAGGCCATCAGCGGCACCGAAACGTACGACGACGCCATCCGCGAAAAGGCCGGGCAGGGCAAGTCGGGCGAAACCCTGTTCGTCGAACTGGCGCTGGAGGATCTGCGCCGCGCGGCCAAATTGTTCAAGCCGGTGCATGAATCGACCCATGGCATGGATGGCTGGGTATCGATGGAAGTTTCGCCGCTGCTGGCAAACGATACCGCAGCCACCATCGAGGCGGCGGCCAGCATTCATCACCAGGCGGCGTGCGACAACCTTTTCGTGAAGATTCCCGGCACTCCCGAAGGCGTTCCGGCCATCGAGGAGTCCATCTTTGCCGGCGTGCCGGTCAACGTCACCCTGCTGTTTTCCAGCGATCAGTATCAGGCCGTGGCCGAAGCCTACATGCGCGGCATCGAGCGTCGCATCGAAGCGGGATTGAGCCCGAAAGTGGCGTCCGTGGCGTCGGTGTTCATCAGCCGCTGGGACGTGGCGGTGAAAGACGAGGTGCCCGAGGACATGCACAACAAGCTGGGCATCGCCATTGCCGGACGCGTCTATCGCGCCTATCTCGACACGCTGGCGTCCGAGCGCTGGCAGAAACTGGCCAAGGCCGGAGCGCAACCGCAGCGCCTGCTCTGGGCCAGCACCGGCACCAAGGATCCAAAGGCGCCGGACACGCTCTACGTCACCAGCCTGGCGGCGCCGGATACCATCAACACCATGCCCGGCAAGACCATCGAGGCATTGGCCGACCACGGTGAACTGCACGGTGCCATGTCCACCGACAGCAGCGAGGCCGAAGCCATGCTCAAGCGTTTCGTCGATGCCGGCGTGGACATCGATGCGCTGGCGCACAAACTGCAGGTCGACGGCGCCGCGTCCTTCGTCAAGTCATGGAAGGATCTGCTCGATCATATTGCGGAGCAGAGCAAGGCGTTGAC
>DASSTF010000184.1:0-4371 GCA_035708045.1 Rhodanobacteraceae bacterium
GATCTTTTCGCCGAACAGGGTCGGCAGCGTGCTGACGCGGAAATCGATGGATTTGTTCTTGGACAGGTTGAGCTTGATGCGGCCATCCTGCGGCACGCGCTTTTCGGCGATGTCCAGGCCGCTCATCACCTTCAGGCGCGAACTGATGCGCGTGGACAGCTGGATCGGCGCCTTGGCCATGATGTACAGGATGCCGTCCATGCGCACGCGCACGCGGTATTGGGTTTCGTAGGGTTCGAAATGGATGTCCGACGCGCCGCGCTTGATGGCGTCCAGCAGCACCTTGTTGACGAACTTGACCACTGGCGTGTCGTCGACCTTGCCGCTGGTGTCCAGGCTGTCCGGCGCACTCGGCCCGGTGTCGATTTCGCTGTCGAGATCCAGGCTTTCGTCGTCGTCGATGCCGTCGACGGTGGTGGACAGCTGGCTCAGCGCCAGTTCGATGACGCGCTTGAGCTGTTGGGGCTCGACCAGCACCGGCTCGACCTGGCAGCCGGAGTGGAAACGGATTTCGTCCAGCGCGTGCGTGCGGGTGGGGTCGGCCACGCCCACGAACAGGCGGTTGGCGCGCTTGAACAGCGGCAGCACCTGATGCTTGTTGATCAGCGCCTCGCTGACCAGCTCCAGCGGCATCTGCTTGAGGCTTACCGCCGTGGCATCCAGCAGCGGAATGCCGAACTCGGCCGAGGCGACCTCGGCCATGCGCGCGCTGTCGACCATGCCCTTTTCGACCAGCCAGCTGGCCAGCGGGACATGTTCGGCCATGGCCTTGCGCATGGCTTCGCGAGCGTCGTTTTCGGCAAGTATGCCATCGGTCACCAAGCGGCGAGCCGTGCCCGAAAGGCCCGCGAGTGCCGGTGACTGCATCTGGGTAGCCATAAAAAGATTCTATCCCCCTGACGTGCAAATGGCCCGTCAACCCTAGAGAACATCATACGCATGATGTCGCCGTTTGTCCGGAAAGGATGTGGACAAAGTCACGAAAATGACTGATTTTGCGGCTGTTTGCCTCTATCGGGCTGTCGGAACAGGCTCCGGGGCGCATCACCTCATGCGGGGCTTGCCTGGCGCGTCTGGCACAACCGGTTGAGAGTGCGGGCCAACTCCTCGCCATCGATCGGCTTGCGCAGGAAGGCGTCCATGCCGGCCGCGCGGGCCTGCTGTTCTTCATCGCCGCCGGAGCGCGCGGTGATGGCGATGATGGGCATGTGCACGTCGTCGCCTTCAAGTTGACGGATCATGCGGGCCAGCTCGCAGCCGTCCACGCCCGGGAGGTTCATGTCCAGTAGCAGGGCGTCGAAATGCCGGTTCTGCATCTCGCTCAGGGCGTCCAGTCCGTGCGCGGCGTGGGTCACCCGATGGCCGCGCGCCTCCAGCAATCCGCAAATCACCTGGGCGACCGTGGCGTTGTCCTCGATCAGCAGCAGATGCCGTGCGTCGCCGTCGATGGAGCGATCAGGTGCATCCGGCGCGGTTTCCGGAACCTCGACGGTCGCCACCGGAAGCGGCAGAAAGACCTTGAAGCAGCTGCCTTTGCCGAGTGTCGTTTCCAGATCCATGCGCCCATGCATGAGCGCCACCAGCTCACGGCAAATGGCCAGGCCGAGCCCCGAGCCTTCCCTGCGTTGCGGGCTGTCGGCCTGTTCGAAACGCTGGAACAGGCGCTGGCGGTCGGTCTCGGAAATGCCGGGGCCGGTGTCGCTCACGCACAAGCGGAGTTCGCCGTCGGCGTAGCTTGCCGTGATGGTGACATGGCCGTGTGGAGTGAACTTGATGGCGTTGTTGGTCAGGTTCAGCAGGATCTGCTTGATGCGGGTGGCGTCGCCTTCCAGTCGAACGGGCACGCTGGCGTCGACCTGAGCGAGAAAATCCAGGTTTTTCTTGTGCGTCTGGCTTGCCTGCAACTGGCGCACTTCCTCGATCAGGGCGCGAAGATCCATCGGTGCCGGTTCCAGAACCAGGCGGCCGGCCTCGATGCGTGCCATGTCCAGCGCCTCATTGACCAGCTTCAGCAGCATCTTGCCGCTGCGGCGGATGGTTTCGACGTGGCCGCGTTCGCGTGTCCCGAGGTCGGCCCCGAGCAGCAGCTCGGTCATGCCCAGCACGCCGGTCATGGGCGTGCGGATTTCATGGCTGAGCGTCGCCAGGAAGCGGGTCTTGGCGGCGTTGGCCTGTTCGGCCATGCGCTGCTGCTGGTGCGCCAGCTGCACGTGATGCCGCTGTTCCAGACGCCGGCGCCAGGCGGCAATGATCCCGTAACCCGCCGCCAGCACCACCAGCGCGTAGAGCAGCCAGGCCCAGGGGCGCAGCCACGGCGGCGCATCCACGCCGATGGTGATCGGGGTGGCAAGACTTGCCCAGACGCCGCTGGGGCCGGCGGCCTGTACCTTGAGCTGGTAGTGACCGGCCTTGAGTCCGGCCAGTTCGCGCATGCCGCGAGTACCGGTATCCACCCAGCCGTTGTCCAGACCGACCAGACGGAAGCGGTAATGGTTGCGCGACGGGTCGATGTAGGACATGGCGTGCGCGGTGATGCGCAGGTCGCGGTCGTTCCAGTCGAGATGCAGATCGCGCGATCCGGGAGGCAGGGCGATGTTCTTTCCGTCGCGTCGCACCACGATGGAGGTGATGACAAGCTGGGGCTTGCGTGGGTGATCGACGATGGCGTCAGGACGAAAGCCGACGACACCGCCCAGCGTGCCGGCGAAGACCGCGCCGTTGTCCAGGTGGGCGAGCTGTTGGCTGATGAATTCGGGGCTGGGCAGACCGTCTTCCTGGCCGTAATGCCGGAAGCGGTTCGTGGAAGGGTCGTAGCGCCACAGGCCGACATTGCCGAACAGCCACACTCGACCGCGTTTGTCGACCAACATGGTGTTGGCCACGATACCCGGCCAGCCGGCGGCGGCATCGATGCGTTTCACCAGTGCGGCTCGCCTGTCGTGCAGTCGGTAGTGTTCGAGTCCATCGGAACGCACCAACCACAAATCCTTCCCGGAAATGGTCATGGCAGACACATTCCCCTTGGCGACGCCGGCCACGGGTACAAACTGACTGCTGTGCGCGGGCAAGTACGACAGGCCGGCATGACTGGCGCGCCACAACTGCCCATCATGCATCAGCATGCGGGTCGTCTGGCGATCGGGGCCGCCGGCAAAGGCCAGTTTGAGCCATTCGATCTTGAGGGTTTGCCGGTTCACCCGAATCACGCCCTTGCTGACGGATGCGGCATACAATGCTCCCGAGGCGTCGCTGACTATGCTGCGGACGCCGCCGAAGCCAGGTGTCTGGATCTGTCGCAGGTGGTTGTGCTCCAGCAGCGCAATGGCGTTGCTGAACCCCAGCCACAGGCTGTTTTTTCCGGCTGGCGCCAGGGCAAAAACGAATTGGGGTTTGGTGCCCAGCACCTTGCCGTAATGGACAACAGCCCCCGTGGTCGGATTCAGTTTGTCCAACTGGTTCATTCCACCGCCGATCCACAGGTTGCCGTGCCCATCGGGCGTCAAAGCATGGATTTGACTGGAGCTCAGGCTGCCGGCGTCGTCCGGACGATGCGAGTAATGCGAAAAGTTGTTCCAGTCGGGACTCAGGTAGGCCACGCCGCTGTTTTTCGTGGCGATCCACAACCCTCCCTCGTTGTCCAGAAACAGATTGAAGATGGCCTGCCCAGGCTGACCACCCGGCAGGAGAGGGCGTGGTGGAAAGTAGGTGATGCGCCCATGGCGCACCAGGAGCAATCCATTGACCGTGGCTATCCAGAGATTGCCGTGGCGATCAAGCACGCTGCTCAGGATGGCAAAGCGGGAAAATCTGCCGAGCTGCGCCCGTCTGGCCACGCCATCCGCACCCACCATGAACAGCCCGTTCGTGGTGGCGACCCGCATCCGGTGGCTGCTGCCGTCGATACCCCATACGGCTGGAGCGCGATCCACCCCTTCAAAACGGATCTGGCGCAAATGTCCGTCCGGCTCGCGGATCTCCAACCCTCTGTCGGTACCGATCCAGAGCTTGCCGTCGCCTTGGTTGAACAGGGAAAATATATTGTTGGAAATCAGGCTGTGCGGATTGCCGGGGTCATGGACAAAGTGCTGGAAATGGCCAGGCGATGTCATGTGGTCGAGCCCGTGCCCGTAGGTGCCGACCCATAGCGTGCCTTTGCTACCTTCAGCCATCACCATCACGTCGTTGCCCGACAGGCTGTCGGCACGATCCGGCTGATGCCTGAAATGGCGAAAACTGTCGGTGGCCGGTTCATACAAGTTCACGCCGCTGCCTTCGCCACCGGCCCACAGTCGTCCCTTGCTGTCCGCAAGTACGCTGGAAACATCGTCGCTGGCCAGTGACGACGTCTTTCCGGGAATATGGCGATAGGTC
>DASSTF010000185.1:0-7239 GCA_035708045.1 Rhodanobacteraceae bacterium
GGGGACGTGGCGGCATCAAAGCGCAACTCGACCGCGCTTTCCGTACGATTCACATGCTGCCCGCCCGGCCCGTCGGCGCGGGTGAAGCGTTCGACGAGCTCGCTGTCGGGAATGTGGATGTGACGGCTGACCGTGAGCATGCGGCTATTGTGGCATGCGCCGCTTGTTCCTACTCCCTTCGGGAGTGGCTGATGAGCGCGCAAATTTTCGTGTCGCGGGTAGGGCGGGCGCTGCCCGCCATGGAAATTCCATGGCAAGCGCAGGCTCTATTCGGCGGGCAGTGCCCGCCCTACGCGATCACGCACACGCACAACAACGCGGGGATTGGTGGTTCGAGGGATCAGCTCTTCCGCGGCCAGGCCGAGGCAAAGCTCAGCAGGCCGATGGCGCCCAGCACGATGGGCGGCACGATGCCATGTTTTGGCGCCAGCGCCCACAGCAGGATGGCGCCGAAAATCAGCGTCGCGCCCAGCAGACCACCGGCGATCAGGTGGCGGATGCGTCTCGCCTCCGTCTGCAACTGCAGCAGGTCTTCGGAAGAAAAGTTCACTTCGGTCTGGCCGTTGACGGTTTCTTCCAGCAGCTGGTGCACCAGCCCGGGCATGTTCGGCGCCGCACGCAGCCATTCGGGAAGGTGCTGGCGCAAACTGCGCACCACGCGGCGCGGGCTGTAGCGTTCGCGCAGGATGCGTTTCAGCACCGGGTACGCCACGGCCCAGATGTCGATGTCGGGGTCGAGCATGCGCCCGACGCCTTCGATGTTGAGCAGGGTCTTCTGCAGCAAAATCAGCTGCGGTTGCAGGGTCAGCTCGAAACGGCGCGCGGTGGCAAACAGCTTGGCCACCACCTCGGCCAGCGAAATTTCCGACAACGGACGCGTGAAATAAGGCTCGCACACGGTGCGGATGGCGGTTTCCAGTTCGTCCACGCGGATGTGGCGCGGCATCCAGCCGGCGGCCAGGTGCAACTCGGCGATGCGCCGGTAGTTGCGCTCGAACATGGCGATGAAGTTTTCCGCCAGCCAGTACTGGTCGTCCTCGGGCAACGAGCCCATGATGCCGAAATCGAGCGCGATGAAACGTGGATGCTCGACCTGCGTCACGTCCACCCAGATGTTGCCGGGGTGGGCGTCGGCATGGAAAAAGTTGTCGCGGAAAACCTGCTCGTAGAACAGCCGCACGCCCATCGCGGCCAGCTTGCGACGGTCGATGCCGGCCGCGTCGATGGCCTCGATGTCGTCGGCGGTGACGCCGTGCACGCGTTCGAGCGTGAGCACGCGGTTGTTGCTGTGCGACCAGTAGACGGCGGGGACGTACAGGTCCGGCGAATGCTCGAAATTGCGTTTCAGCAAACTGGCGTTGGCGCCTTCGTGTTGCAGGTCCAGCTCGTTGTGGAGGGTCTTCTCGATTTCCGCGACCACGTCCAGCGGGCGGATCTTGTCGGCATTGGGGTGCCAGCGCTGGGCCAGTTCGCCGACGGCGCGCAGCAGATCCACGTCGCGGTCGACGCGCTTCCTGATGCCGGGACGCAGCACCTTGACCACGACTTCCTTGCCGTCGTGCATGGTGGCGGCATGCACCTGGGCGATGGAGGCCGAGGCCAGCGGAGCCTCCTCGAAATCGGCGAACAGCGTCGTGACCGGCGCTCCCAGTTCATGCTCGATGATGGCGCGCGCCTCGATGCCGGGGAAGGGCGGCACCTTGTCCTGCAGTTCGGCCAGCTCGTCGGCGATGTCGAGGGGCACCAGGTCGCGGCGGGTGGACAACATCTGCCCGGCCTTGACGAAGATCGGGCCAAGTTCGTTCAGCGCCATGCGCAGGCGTGCGCCGCGCGACAGCTGGCGCACGTCGGCACGTGCGCGCGGCAAAAGCAGGCGCAGCCATTTCAGCGGGCGGTACAGGTGCGTGGCGTCGACCACGTCGTCCAGGCGGTAGCGCAGCAGCACACTGGCCACGCGCAACAGCCGGGGAACCAGGCGCAGCGGCGTCCTCATGCGTCGGGTTTCCGTTGCGCAGCCAGGCGCTGGATGCGGGCTTCCAGACGCTCGGCGCGCTCGCGCAGGTGATCGACCTCGTCGAGAAAATCGTCCATCTCACCGGGCGCCACGCTCAGGCGTGCTTCCTCGCGCAGCCAGTCGGCGCCGTCCTCGACGAAATGGCGGCCGCTGTCGCGTACATGCGCCAGGGCCTTGGCAAAGGCACGCGACAGCGGCACGCCGAGCACGTCGCCGAAGACGCGGGCGAATGCCGCCTCGAAATCCGGAGCGTAGCCGCGCGCCAGTTTTTCCAGGCGCCGGGCGAGGTCGGCGTCACCGGCGATGTCCACCTTGCCGGGAGCGATGCCTTCGTTGCCGGCATGCATGGCCATGGCCAGCAATCCGCCCGGCGTCGCGCTCACGCGCAGAGAGGCCTGCGTGCCGTCATCCGCCGGGCCGACCTTCAGCTTGCCGTCGACCACGCGAATGGCCATGGCCAGATCCGGCCCGCGCAGATGCACGTCCAGACGGCGGCCTTCCAGCGCCTTCAGACTGGCCTGGCTGTCGGGATCAAGCGCCAGTGCATGGTTGAGCGCGGTTTCCAGCGCGCGTCCACCAAGGGTTCGCAGCGGACGCGGCGGAAAGCGGGAAGTGGTGGCGTCGGTCATGTCCCGATTGTAGCCGTTGGGCGCGCGGGGTGGGCTTTGATCAATGGCAAACGCTCCCTCGCCCCCAACCGTTCGCGCGGAGCCCTTCGACAGGCTCAGGACAGGCCAGGGCCCGCGTAGCGGACACGCGCGGGGAGAATCATGAATGGACCCGGCTTTGAGGAGCGAGGAAGTCGAAGCGCTTGTCTGTACCCGATCAGCTTCGTTCGTCAGCCAGGGTTTCTCAAGTTGAAAACCATCCCCACCCAACCCTCCCCTTGAAGGGGAGGGCTTTAAGCGATAGGCGATCTTGCGGGAGAAGGGCACGAACAACATCGCGCTTTTGCTCCCTCACCCTTCAAAGGGAGGGAGTTACGCGATCAAAGCCCTCCCCTTCAAGGGGAGGGTTGGGTGGGGATGGTGTCTGCCGTTTCGCTCCATGAAACCTCCTGTCTCCTTCCTCTTCAAGGAGAAGGCCGGGATGGGGATGGTTTTGCTCTTGCCGCAACACCCAAATCATCCACCCCTTCAACCCCGTCCATTCATTATCAAGTTTGGCCCAAATCCTGGTTTCAGACAGCGCCGGCGAAATCGAGCTGGCGCCAGGCTTCGTAGACCGCCACGGCGACGGCGTTGGAGAGGTTCAGGCTGCGGTTGTTCGGCTGCATCGGCAGAAGCAGGCGTCGTGCCGGTTCGATCCGGTCGAGCACCTGCGCACCCAGGCCCTTGCTTTCCGAGCCGAACAATAGGGCGTCGCCGTCGGCAAACCGTGCGTCGACGTAACGGCGGTCGGCATGCTTGGTGAAGGCGAACACGCGAGGTCGTCCCAGGGTTTCCAGGCAGGCGTCGAGATCGTCGTGCACCTTCACGCGGGCGTATTCGTGATAGTCCAGCCCGGCCCGCCGCAGGCGCTTGTCGTCCAGCTCGAAACCGAGCGGGCGCACCAGGTGCAGGCTCGCGCCGCTGTTGGCGCACAGACGGATCACGTTGCCCGTGTTGGGCGGAATCTCGGGGTGATGCAGGATGACATGAAGCATCGCCCCATTATGAAGCCTTTCCGTTTCGCGATGCCGTGCCGCCGCGATTCAGCCTGGCCAGAAAGCCGCCAGAGGCAGACTCTTGAGCGTGGAATGGGCCAGTTGCACCGGCGGGATGTGGGCCGTCAGCATCAGGGTCATTGCGCCGAAGACCAGCACCACGCAAAGGGCAAACAGGATGCACATCAGGGTTTGTTCGGTTTTCATGAGGGCTTTCCTTGGTCGAGTGGGGAGTACGTCCCGTATGTTGCAAACAGCTTGCCAACTTGCGCTTTCCGAAAAAATTGATGTTTGTCATGCAGTTGCGATGACGTGCATGCGCGAAACCCGCACATTCGGTGTCCGCGGACGGAGGGTTTGTCCGCGTGCGGACATTGCGCCATGCCGGGTCGGCTACTAGCCTCGGAGGTTCTGCGCACATGGCGTGCGCATTCACCAGGAGGGGATGAACCATGCGACATTCACTTGCCCTGCTTGCGGCAGGTTGTCTGACATTTGCCACGGCCTCGATCATGTCGCCGGCAACGGCGGCGACGACACAAGCCACGGCTGCCAGCGCCGACAGTGCGGCCCATCTGCCGGATCTTCCCTACACGCGTTTCCGTCTGCCCAACGGACTGACCGTGGTGGTCAGCGAAGACCACAAGGCGCCGGTCGTGGCCGTGGCCGTGTGGTACCACGTGGGTTCGGCGCGCGAGCCGGTCGGCAAGTCGGGCTATGCGCATCTGTTCGAGCATCTGATGTTCGAAAGCTCCGGCCATCACAAGGGCGAATATTTCTCGCCGTTCGAGAAGGTCGGCGCCATCGGCATGAACGGCACCACCGACACCGATCGCACCAACTATTTCGAGACCGTGCCCAAGAGTGCGTTGGACATGGCGCTGTGGATGGAATCGGATCGCATGGGCTGGCTGCTGGACGGCCTGACCCAGGCGTCGGTCAACCAGCAGCGCGGCGTGGTGCAGAACGAAAAGCGCCAGGACGAAAACCAGCCGCTCGGTATCGTCGGCCAGGTCATCGAGGCGCATGCCTATCCCGAGAACCACCCCTACCATCACGACACCATCGGTTCGATGAAGGACTTGAATGCCGCCTCGCTGGACGATTTCCGGCACTGGTTCAAGACCTACTACGGCCCCAGCAACGCCACTCTGGTGATGGTGGGCGACATCACGCCGGCCGAGGCCAAGGCCAAGGCGCTCAAGTACTTCGGCGCCATTCCGCCCGGCCCGCCGGTAGCGAAACTGCAGCCGTGGGCGTTTCCGCGCGACACCTCCACGCGGGGCGTGATTCATCGTCACGTACCGCAGGTGCACCTGATCCGCGAATGGAATACGCCGGCCTATCGCAGCCACGACGACGAGGTGCTGAACCTGGCCGCCTGGGTGCTCGGCGGCAGCAAGACCTCGCGTCTGTACCAGCGGCTGGTGTACCAGGACAAGCTGGCCGACAGCGTGTCGGTGAACGAGAGTTCCAGTGAGCTGGGCTCGCAATTCAGGCTCAGCGTCACGATCAAGCAGGGCGTCGCCCCGGCCAAGGTCGAGGCCGCCATTGCCGACGTATGGAAGACCTACCTCGAACACGGCCCTACCGCCGACGAGCTGGAGCGCGCCAAGACCACGATGCGCGCCGGTTTCGTGCGCCGTCTGGAGCGCGTCGGCGGCTTCGGCGGCAAGGCTGTGCTGCTGGCTTCCGGACAGGTTTACGACAACGACCCGGGCGCCTGGCGCAAGGGTCTGGAAACCATGATGAAGGCCACGCCGGCGGACGTGCTGGCGGTGTCGAAAAAATGGTTGTCCAAAGGCGACTACACGCTGACCGTGCTGCCGACGGCCAAGGGCAAGAGCCCGACCACGGTCGAGCAGGCATTGGCCACCGGCCTCGGCCCGGCGCCGGGCAAGCCCGAGCCGGTCATGCCGCCAAAACATGATTGGCACGCCGTCGCCAGCGATGTCGACCGCAGCAAGGGCGTACCCGAGGTCAGGCATTTCCCGGCGCTGACCTTCCCCAACATCCAGCACGCCACGCTCAAGAACGGCATCCAGGTGACGCTGGCCCAGCGCAGCGACGTGCCCCTGGTCGAAATGAGCCTGCAGTTCAAGTCGGGCTACGCGTCCGACCAGGGACACAAGCTGGGGCGCGCCAACTTCACCATGCGCATGCTGCAGGAAGGCACGCAGGATCTCGATTCGGTGCAGATCGCCAAGCGCAAGCAGCGCCTCGGTGCCGACATCAGCACCGGCTGCGGACTGGATGCCTGCACGGCCACGCTCGACTCGCTGGCCGACAAACTCGACCCGTCGCTTCAGCTTCTGGCCGACGTGGTGCAGCATCCGGCCTTCCGCGAGACCGACATCTCGCGCATCCGCGGCCAATGGCTGGCCGGCATCGCGCAGGAGAAGAACCGGCCGGTGACCATGGCCATCCGCGTGCTGCCGCCGCTGCTGTACGGCAAGGGCCATCCGTATGCCATGCCGTTGACCGGCAGCGGCACCACGACGTCGGTCAAGGCCTTGACCCGTGCCGACATGCAGGCTTTCATGCGCGACTACATCCGTCCGGACAACGTGCGCATCCTGGTGGCCGGCGACATCGGCATGGACAAGCTGCTGCCCGAGCTCGACAAGGTGTTCGGTCAATGGAAGGCGCCGGCGACGGCGGTTCCGCAGCAAGGGATGGCCAAGGTGACGCCGCCCGCGCATGACCGGGTGTACCTGATGAACCGTCCGGGTTCGCTGCAGTCGGTGATCTTTGCCGGCATCGTGGCGCCCTCGGCGAAAGCGCCCGATCATCTGGCCGTTTCCGTCATGAACGGCACCTTCGGCGGCACGTTCACCTCGCGCCTGAACATGGATCTGCGTCAGGACAAGCACTGGGCCTATGGTGCGCACAGCTTGATCCTGAGCACGGTCGGCCCCGGCGCGTTCATGATGTATGCGCCGGTGCAGACCGACAAGACGGCCGCGTCGATCAAGGAGATGGTCAAGCAGGCCAGGGCCGTCGCCGGATCCAACCCGCCGACCGGCGCCGAGATCACCAAGATCAAGCAGCAGCGCATCCATGCCCTGCCTGGCGAATACCAGACCAATGGCGCGGTGCTGGGCGCGTTGCGGAGCATGGCCCTGTACGACCGGCCGGACGACTACGTCGCCACCACCAAGGCGCGCATCGAGAAGCTGTCCGACAAGGCGGTACAGCAGGCGGCCGAGAAGGTCATCCGGCCCGGTCATCTGACATGGGTCATCGTGGGTGATCTGGACAAGATCGGCCCATCGGTGCGTGCGCTCGATCTTGGCCCGGTCACGGTGCTGGATGCCGACGGCAAACCGGTCAAGTCCGACAAGTGACCGGTTTGCTGCGCGATTCACGTCGCGCGGCTACCATAAAGGCCGGATGGCGAACCCATCCGGCCTTTTTTTGTCATAGCGGCAACGTTCGTCATCGGAGACCTTTATGCGCAAGACCCTGTTGACCCCGATCGTCCTGGCCGTGCTGCTGGGTGGCTGTTCCTGGGGCATCAAGCTCAACGATGCCGGCCGCCAGGTGCAGACCGACTGGACCGGCAACATGAGCGACTGCA
>DASSTF010000186.1:0-2158 GCA_035708045.1 Rhodanobacteraceae bacterium
TGGCACACGCCGGTGGCGTGGATCTTCACCAGCACCTCGCCCGCCTTGGGCGGGGCGACGTCGATTTCCACGATTTCAAGAGGTTTCCCGGCCTCGAAGGCGACGGCGGCGCGACTTTTCATGGCAGACTCCTGCGTGCGATGCTTCGATCATGTCCCTAAGGTAGCAAGAAGCCCGTGAGGGCGGATGAATCCCCATGCCGACGATTTGTTTCGAAACCACTCTTTCCGATGCCGGCGGTGGACAAGCCTTCCTGATGTTGCCCAAGGGCACTTCCGGCATCCCGTCGTCATCCACACTGGAAGGCGCGGTCAATGGTTTTCCATTCCGATCCCGTCTTGAAGCCCACCGACGCATCCCGTTGAGCACCGGCATGTGCGGCGGTGCGGGCATCGAGCCGGGCGACGCCTGCCGCGTGGAAATCACGCGCGTCGGCGACGAACCGGAAACCCGGCTCCCGGTCGAATTGGAGAAAGCCCTGGCAGACGAATCCGCGGCGCGGCAGACATGGATCGACATCACGCCGCTGGCCCGGCGCGACTGGATCCTCTGGATCACCACCGCCAGGAAGCCCGAGACGCGTCTGGTCCGCATCGAAAAAACCTGCAACAAGCTCGCCTCCGGCATGCGCCGCGTGTGCTGCTTTCCCGGCCTGACATGGCTGACCCGCGACCACGTCAGCCCCGAAGAAACCTGGGGACGCCTGTAGCTGCAGACCGGCGTCGCCGCAACCGATGAACGGCGCACGCATTGTCATAAGCCGTCGTCCCGCTGCGCATGGGAAAGGGCTGCTAATCTAGCCATTTTGACGCGCTGCCGTGCCGACCCCGACATGAATCCGTCGCCCAACCTGTTCCTGATCGGCCCTTCGGGCGCCGGCAAGACGTCCATCGGCCGACGCCTGGCGGAGCATTACGCGCTGCCGTTCACCGATCTGGACGGCGAGATCGAACACCACACCGGCGTCGACATTCCCACCATTTTCGACATCGAGGGCGAAGCCGGTTTCCGCCAGCGCGAGGCCGCGCTGCTGGATACGCTGAGCGACACCGACGGCATCGTGCTGGCTACCGGCGCCGGCGCCATCCTCGACGAACGCAACCGGCAACGGCTGGCCGAACGCGGTTTCGTGCTGTGGCTGGACGCCAGCATCGAGCAACAGCTCGAACGTCTCTCGCGCGACCAGCACCGCCCGCTGCTCGCCGGCGTGGATCGGCGCAGGCGTTTCGCCGACATGGCCGACGTGCGCACGCCGCTCTACCGGTCCATTGCCGACGTGCGCATCACCGGACGCAACGAATCGGTGGCGCACGCTTTTCACCGGATCCTCGATACCCTGGCCGCCCATTGGCAACCACTCGCCCCTTCGTCCCGTGAATCCCATGCAGACTCTTGACGTCGCGCTCGGCGCGCGCAGCTATCCCATCCATATTGGCGCCGACCTGCTCGACGATGCATCGTGCTGGCGCCCGGTCGTGCGTGGCCGGCACGTGCTGGTGGTCAGCAACACCACCGTGGCGCCGCTTTATCTCGAACCCGTGGGGCGCGGGCTCGAAGGCCTCAACCACGACAGCGTGATCCTTCCCGATGGCGAAAACCACAAGACGCTGCATGCCATCGAACGCATCTTCGATGCCTTGTCCGACCTTGGCGCCACCCGCGACGCCTGCATCCTGGCGCTGGGCGGCGGCGTCATCGGTGACCTGGCCGGCTTCGCCGCGGCCTGCTGGATGCGCGGCATCGACTTCGTGCAGATGCCGACCACGCTGCTGGCCATGGTCGATTCCTCGGTCGGCGGCAAGACCGGCGCCAACCTGCCCGCAGGCAAGAACCTCATCGGCGCCTTCCATCAGCCGCGCGCCGTCATCGCCGACACCGGCGTGCTTGCCACCCTGCCCGAGCGCGAATACCGCGCGGGGCTGGCCGAAGCCATCAAGCACAGCGCCCTCGGCGACGCCGCCTTTTTCGAGCGGCTGGTGTCGATGCGCGAAGCACTGCTGGCACGCGATCATGACGCCCTCGCCGAATTGATCGCGCACAGCTGCCACTTCAAGGCCGGCGTGGTGGCGCGTGACGAAACCGAGCACGGCGAGCGCGCGCTGCTCAATTTCGGCCACACCTTCGGCCATGCACTGGAAGCGGAAGCCGGCTACGGCAC
>DASSTF010000187.1:0-6574 GCA_035708045.1 Rhodanobacteraceae bacterium
CCAGGCGCCGCCGGCGTTGGCGGCCACCACCAGGTTGATCAGCGCCAGCGTGATGAAACGGATGTTGCCGATGCCCACGGCCAGCACCACCGCCGACATCACCAGCGCCGTGGTCAGGTTGTCCAGCACCGCCGACAGGAAGAACGCCAGCACGCCGGTGATCCAGAACAACTGCCGATAGCTGAAACCCCGGCGCACCAGGCGCGAGCGCAGCGCCTCGAACACGCCACGCTCACCCATGGCCGTGACGTAGGTCATGGCCACCACCAGGAAGAAAAAGATCTCGGCGTATTCCAGGAACATCGCATCGAAGGCGTGGCGCACGCCGGGGTCCCCGCCGGTCTGCCAGGCGATCAAGGCCCAGATGACGCCGGCTGCCAGCATCACCGGCTTGGACTTGGCGATATGGATGCGTTCTTCCAGGATCACCGCCACATAGGCCAGCACGAACATCGCCAATGCGATCCAGCCTACGGGATGTGCAGTCAGATCGAAGTGCATGGGAGTTTCGGTGGCCAGGGCAACAGGCAGATGCATACGAGGTCACATGATGCGCAAAACGCGGGAACGACCAGCGTACCAATAATTGCAGGTGCCGAGGTATCAGCCGGCATGGGTTCGGTGAGCCTGTCCAGGCATCATCGGGAACGGCGCGTTTTGCGTCAAACTCCGAATGACATGCCCGAGCCCGCTTCAAGCCAATTATCATGGGCCCATCCATCGGAGTCCTCCATGTCATCAAGCCCCACGCCCGAACAGGCCGCTGCCCGCGCCGCCAAACTGCGTACGCAACTGGACGACGCCAGCTACCGTTATCACGTGCTGGACGACCCGCACATCCCGGACGCCGAATACGACCGCCTGCTGCGCGAGCTGGAGGCGCTGGAAGCCGAGTATCCGGATCTGGCCACGGATGATTCGCCGACGCGCCGCGTGGGCGCGCGCGCCAGCGGCGGGTTTGCCGAAGTGCGCCACGAATTGCCGATGCTGTCGCTGGGCAACGCCTTCGAAACGGATGGTGACGACGACCGCACCCGCTTCCGCGAGGTGGCCGAATTCGTGCGTCGCATCGAGCAGACGCTGGATCGGACTGACCCCGTGTTTTCGGTCGAACCCAAACTGGACGGCCTGGCCATCAGCCTGCGCTACGAGCACGGCGTGTTCGTTCGCGGCGCCACGCGCGGCGACGGCGCCACTGGCGAGAATGTCACCGCCAACGTGCGCACCATCCGCGCCATTCCGCTCAAGCTGCGCGGCAAGGGTTGGCCCGAGGTGCTGGAAGTGCGTGGCGAGGTCATCATGTTGCACAAGGATTTCGAGGCCTACAACGCGCACGCGCTGAAGCATGGCGAAAAACCCCTGGCCAATCCGCGCAACGGCGCTGCCGGCTCGCTGCGTCAGCTCGACCCGGCCATCACCGCACGGCGCAGGTTGAGCTTCTTCGCCTATGCCGTCGGCGTGGTCGAAGGGGGTGAATTGCCGGCGACCCATTCGGATACGCTCAAGGCGCTGCGCGGCTGGGGATTCCCGGTATCGCCGGAAGTGGGCACGACGACCGGGTTCGAGGGCTTGATCGCGTATTTCCGCCGTATCGGCGAAAAGCGCGCCAGCCTGCCGTACGACATCGACGGGGTGGTCTACAAGCTCGACGACTATGCCGATCAGGAAACCATGGGCTTCGTTGCCCGTGCGCCGCGTTGGGCCATCGCGCACAAGTTTCCCGCCGAGGAGCAGGCCACTACCGTCAAGGCCATCGACATCCAGATTGGCCGTACCGGCGCCGCCACTCCCGTCGCGCGTCTGGAGCCGGTGCAGGTGGCGGGCGTCACCGTCACCAACGCCACCTTGCACAACGCCGACCAGGTCGCGCGTCTGGATGTGCGCGTGGGCGACAGCGTCATCGTGCGCCGCGCCGGCGACGTCATTCCCGAAGTGGTGCGCGTCATTCCCGAGCGCCGTCCCGAAGGCACGACGCCATGGCAGATGCCAGCCTGTTGTCCGGTATGCGGGTCGGCCCTGCTGCGCGAGGAGGGCGCCGCCGCCTTCCGGTGCAGCGGCGGCCTGGTTTGCGCCGCGCAACGCAAGGAGTCGCTGATCCATTTTGCCTCGCGCCGCGCCATGGACATCGACGGTCTCGGCACGCGTTACATCGATGCCCTGGTCGAGTTCGACATGGTGAAAACGCCCGCCGACCTGTATGACCTGACACTGGATGACTTCCTGCGCATGAAGCGCCTGGCCGACGAACGCGATGGCACCACGCCGGAAACCGTCAGGAACGGCAAGGTGGCGACCCGCTGGGCGGAAAATCTGGTGGACGCCATTGCTGCCAGCAAGCACACCACGCTCGCGCGCTTCGTGTTTGCGCTGGGCATCATGCATATCGGCGAAAGTACGGCAAAAACATTATCCAAATGGCTGGGAAACATGGATTTTATTCGCTCGACTCCCGCTCCCATTTTGCGCGCATTGCCGGACATCGGCAGCGAGGTTGCCGAATCCATCGCCACGTTTTTCACGCAATCGGGCAATCGACAGGTGGTGGACGCGCTGCTGGCCACCGGCATCACCTTCGAGGACGCCAGCGCGCCAGCGGCCGAGTTGCACGAGCGCCTGGGCCTGGATGTGTTGCTCAAGGCCGTCGATATCGCCAAATTCGGCCCGACCAGTGCCGAGCGGCTGGCTGTCGCCTATCCGTCGCTGGATGCGCTGATCGCGGCGGGGCCGGCCCGGTGGCGAACCACTGCGGGGCTGTCGCAGGCGGCCGTGGCGAACCTCGAAGCGTTTCTGGACGATGACGCGTCGCAGACATCCTTGCGCGCCGCGGAAGCCGCCATGCAAAATTTGCTGGCCGCCGCACCCAAGGCCACCGCCATGGCCGATTTGCCCTTGGCCGGCCAGACCGTCGTTCTCACCGGCAGCCTGTCCGGCATGACACGTGACGAAGCCAAGGAAAAACTGGAGGCATTGGGCGCCAAGGTGTCCGGCAGCGTGTCGAAAAAGACCAGCTTCGTCGTCGCCGGCGAGGCCGCCGGTTCCAAACTCGCCAAGGCCCGCGACCTCGGTGTCGATGTGCACGACGAAGCTTGGCTGGTGGATTACCTGGATCAACACGAAGTCGGCAAGTCATGAATCCATCCCGCCTGGCCATGCTGCGTCTGCGTGCCCGGCTCAATGCCATGATCCGCGCTTTTTTTGTCGAACGCGGCGTACTCGAAGTCGAAACCCCGATCCTGTCCGCAGCCGGCAACACCGAGCCCAACATCGAGGGTTTCACCACTCGCTTCACCGGCCATGTCGATGCCGGTTCGCGCGAACGTTACCTGCGTACCTCGCCCGAATATCCGCTCAAGCGCCTGCTGGCCGAAGGCCTGGGCGACTGCTACGAATTGGGCCGCGTGTTCCGCAACGGCGAAGCCGGCAAACGCCACAATCCCGAATTCACCATGCTCGAGTGGTACCGCGTCGGTTTCGACCATCGCCGGCTCGCCGAAGAAACCATCGAACTGGTACAGCACGCACAGCGGCTTGCGGGACAGGCGGGAGACGTGCGTACTACCACCTATCGCGAACTGTTCCAGCAGGCGCTTGGCATCGATCCCTTTGAAGCCGACCTCGCCAGCCTGCGCGCGCCGCTGGCCGACTTCGGCATTGCCCCCGAAGGCCTCACCCGTGACGACTGGCTCGACCTGCTGATGACACATCTCGTCCAACCGGCATTCCCGCCTGGCCGCATCACCGTCGTCCACGACTGGCCGGCGAGCCAATGCGCCCTGGCTCGCATCCGAAAGGACGATCCCCCGATCGCCGAGCGCTTCGAGCTTTATCTCGGCCCCCACGAGCTTGCCAACGGTTATCACGAACTCAACGATGCCGCCGAGCAACGCGCACGTTTCGAAAACGAAAACCACCGGCGCGAGTATCGCGGGCAACCCGTGTTGCCGCTGGACGAAAACCTGCTGGTCACCCTCGACGCCATGCCTGACTGTGCCGGCGTGGCCCTGGGCATCGAGCGGCTCATGATGTGCCTGCTGGAGTCCGATGCCATCAGCGACGTCATGGCCTTCGGCTTCGGTGAAGCTTGATGACGTGATCGGGCAGGCAATCGGACGCGTCCACGCCAACAGCCAGGCCAACTGGTCGTTTTCAATTCAAGTGCCCGGCCGGCTGGAAACCAGTCGATCAGGAAGTTCCAGCGCTTTCGACCGGGACGTGCTTCCATTTCGCCGGGATGTATCCGTTGGCCTTCACCAGGCTGTCACATTCCCGAACGCACCGGCTATTGACCCTGTCTGTCGACTTGCGGATGCTGTGGAAAACGCATCCGGAGGAGCCGCATATGGAGCAGCGCATCCTGGTTCCGGGACAATCCTGCTGGCGCATCGAACAGGCGCGGCGGTTGTGTGTCATCGTCGATGCCGCCGATTATTTCCGCGCGGTGAAACAGGCCATGTTGCAGGCGCAACGCAGCCTGATGCTGGTCGGCTGGGATTTCGACACCCGGGTCGGGTTCGAAAGCGGCACGCCCACGCTGGAAGGTCCCAACCGGCTCGGCGATTTCCTGTCGTGGCTGGTGCAGCAGCGGCCGCAACTGCACATCTACGTGCTGAAGTGGGACCTGGGCATGCTGCAGTCGCTGGGGCGCGGCATGCGGCCGATGGTGCTTGCCAGCTGGTTCGGCAGCCGGCGATTGCATTTCAAGCTGGATGGCAGCCATCCGGTCGGTTCCGCGCATCACCAAAAAATCGTGGTCATCGACGACACCATGGCGTTTTGTGGCGGCATCGACATCACCGCCGAGCGCTGGGACACGCGCGAACATGCGGACGACGATCCGCGGCGGCGCGTGCCGGATTACGGTCTTTTCGGGCCCTGGCACGACGCGACCACGGCCGTGGATGGTCCGGTGGCGCGTGCCATCGGGGAGGTGGCGCGCCGGCGTTGGGAGATGGCCACCGGCCACGCACCGGAACCTGTCGACGTGGACACCGATGCCTGGCCGGAGTGCCTCGAACCGACCATGCGCGAGGTGCCGGTGGGGATCGCACGCACGTTGCCGGAGATGGATGAATGCCGGGAGGTGCGTGAAATCGAGGCGCTGTATCTGGCCGGTATTGCCGCGGCGCGACGCACGATCTACCTGGAGAGCCAGTATCTTGCCGCGCGCCGCCTGGCCGAGGCGTTGGCCGAACGCCTGGCCGAACCCGGCGGCCCGGAAGTGATCATCGTGCTGCCGGAGGAAATCGACAGCTGGCTCGAGCACGAAGCCATGGATGGCGCTCGCGCCCGCTTGCTGCACATGCTCTGGCGTGCGGACAGACATGGCCGCCTGGGCACTTACTATCCGGTCACCGCGGGTGGCGAATCCATCTACGTGCATGCCAAGATCATGGTGATCGACGACGTCCTGCTGCGGGTGGGATCCTCCAACCTCAACAACCGTTCGATGGGCTACGACACCGAGTGCGATCTCGCCGTGGAGGCCGATGAAGGGAACGAAGATTTGCGCAAGGTGATCCACTCGGTGCGTGACGACCTGGTTCGCGAACATCTGGATGTCACGGCCGCCGAACTGGAAGCGCAACTGCAGGCACAGTCCGGCTCGTTGCTGGCCGCCATCGGGAAATTGCGTAGCGATGATGGACGGAGCCTGCGGGCCTTCGACCCCGAACGGATCGCCGAAGACGACAGTCCGCTGGCGGAAAGCGATCTTCTGGATCCGGAGGGCCTCGCGCGGCCACGGCATCGCGTGCGCACGTTGCTGGCACGTTTGCGCCACAAGCGCTGAGCGGAAAGACGCGATGCGTCAGCCTGGTTTTGCGGCCAGGCGTCCTTGGCCGCGGGTAATGTCGGCGACCAGTTGCTGCAGGGCTTCGACATGCTTGTCGGGCAACGACAGCAGTACGCGCACGCCGTGCGCGTCGAAATTCTCGCTGCGTATGTCGGCCTGCATGGGTTGCAGGCGTGCCTTGATGAGGGGCAGGTCGGCGTAACCGCATTCCAGCACCAGTTCCGTGGTGGGAATGATTGCAATGCGTTCGCCCTGGCGCAGGCATTCGGCGGCGGTACCGCCGTAGGCGCGGATCAACCCGCCGACGCCCAGCTTGATGCCGCCGAACCAGCGGGTGACGACGGCGACGACACCATCCAGGTTCTGGCCGTCGATGGCGGCGAGGATGGGTTTGCCGGCACTGCCGGAAGGTTCGCCGTCGTCGTTGAAACGGTAGTCCTGACCGATGCGGTAGGCCCAGCAATCATGATTGGCGCCGGGGTCGCCGACCTTGCGTACGAAATCCAGCGCTTCGTCCGCGCTCGATACCGGCGCGGCTTGTGCGAGGAAGCGGCTTTTCCTGATGTCTGCCTGGTGCGAGCACGGCGCGGCCAGCGTGTACGAGGGTTCGCTCATGCGGGACATGTTACCCGCGCCAACCATACGAGGTGGCCCGCGTCAGGCGTCGCGGATGACCAGCAGGCGCGTTTCGCTCATGTCCTCCATGGCGTACCTGATGCCTTCGCGACCGAAACCGGAACGCTTGATGCCGCCGTAGGGCATGTTGTCGACGCGGAAGCTGGG
>DASSTF010000188.1:0-5319 GCA_035708045.1 Rhodanobacteraceae bacterium
AATACGCAGATCGATCACGCGGCGGCTGGCGAACAGCGACATGCCGGCGCCGGCGCGCGCCAGGTTGTCCCAGTCGAAACGCGCTTCCACGTCGATGACTTCGCGCTCGTCGTAGCCTTGCTCGCGCGCATGGGCGCGCAAGGCGTCGGCGGCTTCCAGCACCAGCAGTTCCTCGCCGGCCAGCAGGTACACCGGCTGGAATGTGGGCGAGGCAAGCAGCTTTTGCCATTGGGCCGGGCTGACGGGCATGGCAGATCAGCCCGCCGTGGAGGCGGATGCCGGCATGGAAGACGAGGTGGCGGGCGCCGGCACGGAGGACGAGGTGGCGGGCGCAGAGTGTTCGGCCACGGCCTGCAGGCGGAACATCACCGAACGCACCATGTCCTGAATCAGGCTCTCGCGGATGGCTTCGATCTGGGTCTGCCGGCCGATGGCCTGGCTCGCGTCGTAGGTGAATTCGCGCGACATGTCGATCTGCTGTTGCGGAACCAGGATCTTGCCCTGGTCGTTGGTGACGTTGAACTGGACATGGAAGCCGACGGCGTATTCGCTGATGCGCCCCTGCCCGGTGATGGTCAGCGCATTGGTGTCGAAACGCGCGTCGGAAACGCGCATCTGCGCGATACCGGGACCGGGTTCGTCCACCACCGTGCTGCCCGTGGCCGCCATGGCGCGCGCCAGGCCGCGCCGGAAATCGCTGTTGCCAGAAACCGACAGATACACGCGCTGCATGCCCGCCGGCAGATCCGCGCTGCGGCGCAGATGAAACCCGCAGGCGGTGAGGAGCAACGTGGCCACGGCCAGCATCGCGAAACGCAGGTTCATTCTCATGGCCTTGTCTATACCACGATGTTGACGATCTTGCCGGGCACGACGATGACCTTGCGCACCGTCTTGCCCTCCACGAAGGCCTGCACGGCAGGCAGGGCCATGGCCTGGGTCTGCGCGGTGTCCTTGTCGACCGCCACCGGCACTTCGATGGTGCCACGCAGCTTGCCGTTGACCTGCACGGCCAGCGTCACCGCGTCGCGTTCGAGCGCCTTTTCGTCCACGGCTGGCCAGGGCACGTCTTCCAGCAACGTCTCCGCGTTGCCCAGCACCTTCCACAGCGCATGGCTGGTGTGCGGCGTGACCGGATCGAGCATCAGCACCATGGCTTCCAGCACCTCGTGGCGCACGGCCCTGCCCTGGTCGCTCATGTCGTCGAACTTCGACACGTGGTTGAGCAATTCCATCAGCGCGGCAATGGCAGTGTTGAAACTGTGCCGACGGCCGTAGTCGTCGCCGACCTTGCGGATGGTTTCGTGAAGCTGGCGACGCAAGGTCTTCTGGTTGGCGTCGAGTGACGCCGGATCGACCACCGGATGATCCGGTTGGCCGGCGTGCGTGACCACCTCGCGCCAAAACCGGCGCAGAAAACGCGACATGCCCTCGACGCCGGCCTCGCTCCATTCCAGCGACTGGTCCGGCGGCGCGGCGAACATCGAGAACAGGCGCACGGTGTCGGCGCCGTACTTGTCGATCATCGCCTGCGGATCCACGCCGTTGTTCTTGGACTTGGACATCTTTTCGATGCCGCCGATCTCCACCGGCTTGCCGTCGGCCTTGAGCACGGCGCCGGTGATGCGGCCGCGCTCGTCGCGCTGCACATCGACCTCGGCCGGATTGAACCAGTGCCTGGCGCCGTCGCCGTCCTCCCGATAGAACGTCTCGGCGATCACCATGCCCTGGCACAACAGGTTGCGTACCGGCTCGTCGCTTTGCACCAGGCCCTGGTCGCGCAGCAGCTTGTGATAGAAGCGGAAATACAGCAGATGCAGGATGGCGTGCTCGATGCCGCCGATGTACTGGTCGACCGGCAGCCAGTAGTCGGCGCGCTTGTCCACCTGGGTGTCGGCGCCGGGGCTGGTGTAGCGCGCGTAGTACCAGCTCGATTCCATGAAGGTGTCGAAGGTGTCGGTTTCGCGCTCGGCCGGTTTGCCGCACTCGGGACACGTGGTCTTGCGCCACTCGGGGTCGGTCTTGATCGGCGACTTGACGCCGCTGAACGCCACGTCCTCGGGCAGCCGCACCGGCAACTGGTCTTCCGGCACCGGTACCGCGCCGCAGTCGTCGCAGTAGATGACGGGAATCGGACAGCCCCAGTAACGCTGACGGCTGACGCCCCAGTCGCGCAGGCGCCAGTTGACCTTGCGACAACCCTTGCCTTCGGCTTCCAGATGTTTGGCCACGGCCTTGAAGGCCTGCTGGAAATCCATGCCGTCGAACGGCCCTGAATTGACCAGGATGCCGTGCTCGGTATACGCCTCGATGTCGCTGATGCGGTTGATGAACTCCTCGATCACGCGCACCGCCGAAGACTTGTCGTAGGCATCGGTGGCGCTGCCGTGCAAGGCCGCGCGCATCGGATCGGACGCCGCCCCGGCGGCCACGTCATGTCCCAGCTCGTGGATGGCGTCGATCACGGCCGGGCTGGCCACCACCATCTTCACCGGCAGGCCGTTGATGGAGGCGAACTCGCGGTCGCGCTCGTCGTGGCCGGGTACGCTCATCACCGCGCCGGTGCCGTAGCCCATCAGCACGAAATTGGCCACCCACACCGGCAGTTTCTCGCCACTGACGGGATGGATCGCATGCAGGCCGGTGGCCATGCCGCGTTTTTCCTGCGTCTCGAGTTCGGCCTCGGACACGCCGCCGCTCTTGCAGCTTTCGATGAAATCGGCCAGCTCGGGATTGTTCGCGGCGGCTTTCAGCGCCAGCGGATGCTCGGCGGCGATGGCGACATAGGTGACGCCCATCAGCGTATCGGGCCGCGTGGTGAACACCGTCAGCGGTTCGTCGCCTTCCACGTCGAAGCGGATTTCCAGCCCCTCCGAGCGCCCGATCCAATGACGCTGCATGGACTTGACCGCCTCCGGCCAGTCCGGCAGGTCGTCCAGGCCATCCAGCAGTTCCTGCGCGTAGTCGGTGATTTTCAGGAACCACTGCGGAATCTCGCGCTTGACCACCACCGCGCCGGTGCGCCAGCCGCGGCCATCGATCACCTGCTCGTTGGCCAGCACGGTCTGATCCACCGGATCCCAGTTGACCACCGAATTCTTGCGGTAGGCCAGGCCCTGCTTCATCAGTCGCACGAACATGCGTTGCTCGTGCACGTAATAATCGGGTTTGCAGGTGGCGAACTCGCGCGACCAGTCGTAGGCAAAGCCCATGCGCTTGAACTGCCCGCGCATGTGCTCGATGTTGGCGTATGTCCACTTGGCCGGCGCCGTCTTGTTCTTGATAGCGGCATTCTCGGCCGGCAGCCCGAACGCGTCCCAGCCCATCGGCTGCAGCACGTTCTTGCCCTGCATGCGCTGGAAACGACTGATCACGTCGCCGATGGTGTAATTGCGCACGTGCCCCATGTGCAGCGCGCCCGAGGGATACGGCAGCATCGACAGGCAGTAGAAAGACGGCTTCGAGGCGTCCTCGGTCACCTCGAAGGCATGCGTGTCGCTCCAGAAGGTTTGCGCGGCGGCTTCCACCGCCTGGGGGTCATACGTTTCGGCCATACCCGTCATCGTCCATCAAATCGCCTTTTGGCGATAGTCAAAGCTTGGCCGTGCAGCGTACCGCAGGGGGCTGAAAGCGCCAAGCGTCGCGGCAGGCAGCCTTCAGGTGACCGCCTGACAAAAGGCTGGGCCGTCTCAAACTCCAAGTCCTCCGTTCGTCCTGAGCCCTTCGGCAGGCTCAGGACAGGCTACGGCCGCAGGGCAGAAGTCGAAGGACTGTCGGGAGAAACCCTTCGACTTCGCTTGCCAAAAGCGCAAGCTACGCTCAGGGCGAACGACAAGTGCTCGTCTGGTTTACTTGGATGCCGGCGTCACCAGCGGCAACTCGACGTAACTGGCGTGATCCGGCTCACGATAAACACGCTGCGTCGCCTTGATGAAATCGCCGGGCTTGGCAAAAAAGATGCTCTTCACGAACTTTTGCGGATTGCGGTCATACAGCGGAAACCAGCTCGACTGCACCTGCACCATGATGCGGTGCCCCGGCAGGAACACATGGTTCACGCCCGGCAAGGCAAACTTGTAGAGCAGCGCCGCGTTCGACTTGATCGGCTGCGGATCGCTGAAACTTTCGCGGTAACGCCCGCGGAAAATGTCCATGGCGACGGGCAGCTCGTAACCGCTCATGTCGGGCCGCGCGGCGACCTGGTACGGGTAGACGTCGATCAGTTTCACCACCCAGTCGCTGTCGGTGCCGCTGGTGGAGGCCACCAGATGCACGACGGGGCGACCGCGGATTTCGACCGGTTTGGTCAGCACGTCGGTGGTGTAGGTCAGCACGTCGGTGCGTGCACCAGCGAACCGCTGGTCGTCGACCAGCCAGCGGCTCCAGCTGCTTTCCGGCGAGCTGCGCGGATGAATCGGCAAGGCGCGATAGGGAACCGGCTTGGCGGGGTCGGAAACGTACTGGTCGTAGCCCTGGTCGGAAGCGGTCGGCTTTGAAAAACTCAGCCCCGCATGCGTCTGCAGGTACAGCGGTGTGGGCGTAACCTTGCAGCCGCCGTTGCAGCCGGCCGGCCATGCATCGAGTTTTTCCCAACGGTTGGCGCCGGTGACGAACACCGTGACCGGCGAGACGTGCGCGGCCGGCGCATCGTCC
The DNA here is from genome assembly GCA_035708045.1 of Rhodanobacteraceae bacterium. Taxonomy (GTDB): domain Bacteria; phylum Pseudomonadota; class Gammaproteobacteria; order Xanthomonadales; family Rhodanobacteraceae; genus Oleiagrimonas. The sequence continues at coordinate 4,654 of DASSTF010000188.1, forward strand.
TTGAGGTAATGCGCGAGGAACGGGCGCAGCACGTGCTCGCGGAACCACGTGCCGGTATCGCTGCCGAAACGGATCGCGCCCAGATGATCGCCGGGTCCCAGCTCCTGGCCGTGGTACCAAGGACCCATCGCCAGATACACCATGTCATTGCCAGCATCCTTGGGTTCGAGCGCGCGGTACACCGCCAGCGCGCCGTAGATGTCCTCCTGATCCCATTGGCTGGCGACCAGCATGGTCGGCACCTTGAGCGGCTGCTTGGCCAGGATCTTGTCCATCGCCTGGTTCTGCCAGAACGCGTCATAGGCCGGATGCGCGACGATCTTGCGCCAGAAACCGAGCTGATCCATGCCGTGGCTGCGCGCGACCGCGCCGGCGGAACCGGCCTGCATGTAGAGGTCGTAGTCGCTGTGGTAGTTGCTCCACCAGTGATACTTGTTGGTGCGGCTGGCTTCCTGTTCGTAGATGTAGGGAATCATCTGCTGACGGAAGGCGCCGTTGTGGAACCAGTCGTCGCCCATCCAGCCATCGACCATCGGGTTCATCGGCACCGAAACCTTCAGGTGCGGATTCGGATTCACCAGCGCCATCAACGGCTCGAAACCGTCGTAGGAAATGCCGATGATGCCGACCTTGCCGTTCGACTCCGGCACGTGCTTCACCAGCCAG
>DASSTF010000189.1:0-4587 GCA_035708045.1 Rhodanobacteraceae bacterium
CATGCTGATCCGCCCGCAGCAGAAGCGGCAGAAGCAGCATCGCGCCATGGTCGAGGCCCTGGCCAAGGGCGACGAGGTCATCACCAATGGCGGCATCGCCGGTCGCATCGATGCGCTGGGCGACTCGTTCGTGACGGTGGAGATTGCCGACGGCGTCAAGATCAAGCTGCAGCGCGCGGCGATTTCCCAGGTGTTGCCCAAGGGCACGCTGAAATCGGCTTGAGGGGGAGGCGGTCGGACATCGGCCGCTCTTGGTACCGACCAGAAAAGTGGTCGTGATTTTGACGGATTTGACGCATGAGTGATTTTCCACGCTGGAAGTACGCGCTGGTCATCGTGGTGTTGGCGCTGGGCGTGTTGTATGCCGTACCCAACATCTTCCAGCGCCAGCCGGCCGTACAGATTTCAGCCAATCGGGGCGCCACGGTGGATCAAGCGCTGGATACGCGTGTCGACGGCATTCTCAAGAAGCACCACATCCCGGTGGTGAAGAGCGAGCTGGACAGCAAGAAGCATCGCCTGCTGATCCGTTTTGCCAACCCCGAAATACAGCTGAAGGCATCCGATGCCATCAAGGAGGCATTGGGCGACAAGTACGTGGTGGCGCTCAATCTGGCCTCCACCGTGCCGGACTGGCTGCGTTCCATTCACGCCAACTCCATGCGTCTTGGCCTGGATCTTCAGGGCGGCGTGCACTTCCTGATGGAAGTCGACCAGCAGGCCGTGCGCGACAAGCAGGAAAACGCCTACACCGAGGACATCCGTTCGCTGCTGCGTGACCATCGGATCCGCTACATCAATGTCGCCAAGGCCAGCAATGGCGTGGGCGTCAATGCCGTGCTGCGCTCGTCCGCCGATCGCGACAAGGCGGCCACGCTGATCGCTTCCAATTATCCGGATCTGTCGCTCGCCAACGGTGCCAGCAACGACAACCGTTACGTGCTTACCGCGAGCCTTTCGGAAGACAAGCTGCGCGAGCTGGCGCAGAAAGCCATCACCCAGAACGTCGGCACGCTGCGCAACCGCATCAACTCGCTGGGCGTTTCCGAGCCGTTGATCCAGCAGCAGGGCGACAGCCGCATCGTGGTCGAACTGGCAGGCGTGCAGGACACCGCCGAAGCCAAGAAGCTGCTCGGCGCGACCGCCACGCTGGAATATCGGGCCGATTACGGCACGCCGCAGGACGCCATCCAGGCGGAAAAAACCGGCATCGTGCCGCCCGAAGCGCGCCTGTACCACATGCGCAGCGGGCAGCCGGTTCTGCTCAGCAAGAAAGTCATCGCTACGGGCGACCAGTTGCTCAATGCCTCCTCGGGCGTCGACCCGCAGACGGGTACGCCGTCCGTTTCGGTCACGCTCAATTCGGCGGCGGCCAAGCGGATGTTCGACTTCACCTCGGCCAACGTCGGCAAACTGATGGGCGTGGTCTACAAGGAAACCATTCCCGAGACCAAGGTCATCGACGGCAAGAAGGTGCGTACCAGCAAGACTACCGAAGTCGTCATCAACAACGCCACCATCCAGGGCGTTTTCAGCAACAAGTTCCAGACCACCGGCCTGGAAAGCCCCGAGGCGGCTTCGCAACTGGCCCTGCTGTTGCGCAGCGGTTCGTTGGCCGCGCCGGTGCAGATCGTCGAGGAGCGCGTGATCGGCCCCAGCCTGGGCCGCGACAACATCCACAAGGGCGTGCTGGCCGTGCTCGTCGGTCTGGCCGCCGTGCTGCTGTGCGCCGGCATCTACTACAAGCTGTTTGGCTTGGTGGCAGACATCGCGCTGTTCTTCAACCTGGTGCTGCTGGTGGCAGTGATGAGCATGATCGGCGTGACGCTGACCATGCCGGGCATCGCCGGTATCGTGCTGACATTGGGCATGGCCATCGACTCCAACGTGCTCATCTGTGAACGCGTGCGCGAGGAATTGCGCAACGGTTCCACGCCGCTGGCATCGATCCGCGCCGGTTACGAGAAGGCCTGGTCGACCATTCTCGATGCCAACGTCACCCATTTGCTGGCGGCGCTGGCGCTCATGACCATGGGCACCGGCTCGATCAAGGGCTTCGGCGTGACGCTGTTCATCGGCATCCTGACCTCGCTGTTTACCTCGGTGACGGTGACCCACGCGATCACCGCGCTCCTGCACGGCGGTCGCAAACTCAAGAGCCTGTCGGTGTAAGGCGGGGGGAAATACGATGGAAATCTTCAATCCACACAGCAACATCCATTTCCTCCGGCTGCGCCGCTTCACCATCGGCATCGCCATTTTCCTGGTCGCGGCATCGCTGGTGCTGATCTACACCAAGGGCCTCAACTACGGCCTGGACTTCACCGGCGGCGTCGTGGTCGAGGTGCAATACCAGCAGTCGGTGGACATCGCCGATGTGCGTCAGGCATTGGACAAGGGCGGCTTCGGGCATTCGGTCGTGCAGCCTTTGGGCGGAACGCGGGAAGTGCTCATACGCCTGCAGCCCAAGGATGATCCGAAGGCGCTCGACAAGAACGGCAAGGTCAATGTCGACCAGGTGGCGCAGGACGTGCTCTCGGCGCTGAAGGCCGCCGGCGAAAAGGTGACCATCAAGCAGCACAGCTTCGTCAGCTCGGAAGTGGGCGCATCGCTGCGCACCAAGGGCATCTATGCCGTGATCTTCGTCATCATCGGCATCATGGCTTACCTGTGGATCCGCTTCGAGCGACGCTTCGCGGTGGCCGCGCTGCTCACCGAAATCCACGACGCCGTGGTGACGGTGGGCATCTTCGCCCTCACGCAGCGCCAGTTCGATCTGACCGTGCTGGCATCGGTGATGGCCGTGGTCGGTTACTCCATCAACGACAAGGTGGTGGTGTTCGACCGCGTGCGCGAACTGTTCCGCCTAGCGCGCAAGGCCGACCCCGAGGAAATCCTCAACCGCTCCATCAACAGCACGCTGTCGCGTACCATCATCACTTCGCTGCTGACCGGCATCACCATGCTGTGCCTGTTCCTGATGGGCGGCCCGGTGGTGCATGGCTTTGCCATCACCATGATGATCGGCATCGTGGTCGGCACGCTGTCGTCGATCTTCATCGCCAGCCCGATCCTGTTGTGGCTGGGCGTGTCGAAGAAGGACCTGATGCCGCGCACCCGCGACAATCCGGAACTGGCGCGTCGTCCGTAAAGCCGCATGGGCGGCCATATGGCCCGCCCATGCCTGCATCAAAACGGCCCGGTTTTCCGGGCCGTTTTGCGTACAGGAGTCAGCCTCTCGGCATCACGGGCGTTCGAGGTCGTCAAGCTGCGCCAGTCGTTCCGGACTGCCGACATCGCACCACACTCCCTGATGGCGCTGCCCGGTGACGCCACCCTGCCGCATGGCGTGGCGCAGCAATGGCGCCAGCTTGAATCGCGGCGGCTTGTCGTTTGCGCCGGCCTGGTCGCCGATGATGGCGCGCCAATTGTCCAGCAAGGCGGGCCGATAGACGCCGATGCCCGCGAACGTGAGCAACGAGTCGTCCGACGGCGACGACGTCGCGACACGCCCGTCGGCAAGCAGGCGGAAGTCGCCGTCGGGATGATGCGACGGGTTGTCCACCAGCACCAGGTGCGCCAGCCCGTCCGGTTCGGCGGGCAGCGTGGCGAAATCGAAGTCGGTGAAGATGTCGCCGTTGACGGCAAGGAACGGCTCGTCGGTCAGCATGGGCAACGCATGCAGCATGCCGCCGCCGGTTTCCAACGGCGTCCCGCCTTCGTAGGCGTAGCGGATGCGCAGGCCCCAGCGCGAACCGTCGCCGAGCATGGCGGGAAACTGTTCGGCCAGGTGCGAGGTATTGATGACGACGTAGCGCACGCCGCTGTCGGCCAGACGTTCCAGATGGTGCACGACCAGCGGCTTGCCGCGCGCTTCGAGCAACGGCTTGGGCGTGCGGTCGGTCAGCGGACGCATGCGCTCGCCCAGGCCCGCGGCGAAGATCAGTGCGCGCACGCGGCGTCTCCGGCGGGTTGGCGCAAGTCGCGACCGCTTCCGGCGGCGCGCAGCAGCTCGGCCAGGCCGGCAAGTTCGGAGTAGCGCGACGCGACATCGAGCACGTAATCGAACACGCGCGGCAGGTCATCGAGATAGCCCGGCTTGCCGTCGCGATAGGCCAGCCGGCAGAACAGGCCCAGCACCTTGAGGTGGCGCTGCAGACCGGTGAGGTCGAACCAGCGGCGAAAGCGTGTCGCGTCGACATCGGCATCGATCAGACGATGGTCGATCAGCCTTTGGCGATAACCCTGCATCCAGTGTTCCACGCGTGTCTCGTCCCAGGCGATGTAGCAATCGCGCAGCAGCGACACGAGGTCGTAGGTGATAGGGCCGCGCACCGCGCCCTGGAAGTCGATCACGCCGGGGTTGTCGTGCGGCGTGATCATCAGGTTGCGGCTGTGGAAGTCGCGATGGACGAAACACGATGGCTGTTCGATGCCGTTGGCTGTCAGCAGATCGAAGGCGTCATCCAATACTTTTCCGGATGCCGCGCTGACCTGTTGTCCGAGATGGCGCTCGAGAAACCATGGCGCCAGCAGCTCCATTTCACGACGCAGGAAAGGCACGTCGTAGACGGGCAGATCGGTGCA
>DASSTF010000190.1:0-19511 GCA_035708045.1 Rhodanobacteraceae bacterium
CGTGCAATGACCAAGGAAGGCAGGCGGATACGCCATGCCCGTCCAGATTGCGTGCCATGCACGGGTGACGCCGCCTTTTTGTGGCAACCGGCGGACTTGTCGGGACAAACGGAAAAACGGCGTGACGAGGGGCAAGCTCCCGTGCCGACCGGATATCAGGCTCACCGAAGATTTCAGACGCGAGAGATCGCCCGCAATGGGTTGCGTATGGATATGGCGATCATGCGCAGAGAATGGCCGCCGGTGGCCCGGTACCTCACGCCTTGCCCAGCACCTGGCTCGCGCGATGGCGGAAACGGCGGCTGAGGTTGAGCCGCGTGCCATCGTGCAGAACCACTTCCGCATTGCCGTTGAACAGTGGATGCACTTCGCGGATGCGCTCGATGTTGACCAGGGTGCTGCGATGGATGCGCAGGAAGCGGGCCGGATCCAGCGCGGCCTCCAGGTTGCCCAGCGTTTCCCGGTGCAGATAGGTGCCGTTGCCGGTGTGGATGCTCACGTAATTGCCGTCGGCGCCGATCCAGTCGATGTCGGTCGTGGCCAGCACGCGGATATGCTCGCCGATGCGCACGCTGAGACGTTGCGCGAAGGATGATGGCGGCGCGGCGACATCGGCATCGACATCGCCCTGCAACACATGGCGGCCACTCCAGCGCGTGTTCACGCGCGCCATGGCTTGATCGAAGCGTGCCTGGTCGATGGGCTTGAGGATGTAATCGACCGCGTCGGCATCAAAAGCGCGCAAGGCGTGTTCGCCGAAGGCCGTGGCAAACACCACCATCGGCGATGCTTCGGGCTTCAACTCGTGCAGCAGCCGGAAACCGTCCATGCCGGGCATGCGGATGTCCAGAAACACGAGATCCGGTGCCAACGCATCCATGGCCTGCATTGCCTCGTGCGCATTGCCGCACTCGCCCACAATCTCGACGTTCCCGTGGGCGACCAACGCCTGGCGCAGAGCCAGACGCGCCAGGATCTCGTCATCGATGAGCAGGGCGCGGATGGGCGGCAGGTTCATGTGGCGCACCTCCGGAAGGGCAAGTGGATTTCCACGCGCGTACCGCCACCATGGCGACGATGCAGATCCAGCCGCGCCGCGTTGCCGAACATGACCTGCAGGCGTTCGCGTGTATTGCCCAGCCCGACACCCTCACGCGGGCCCTCGGGCGGCAGGCCGAGGCCATCGTCTTCGACACACAACTGCAGCTGGTCGCCCGCTCGACGGCTGGATACGTGCAGGCTGCCACGTTCGGACTTGGACAACAGGCCATGACGCAAGGCATTTTCCACCAGCGGTTGCAGAATCATGTTGGGCACCGCCGCGTGCAAAGTATCCTTGGACATCTCGACGTGCGTGGCCAGACGATCCTGAAAGCGCACCTGCTGGATGCCGAGATAACAGTGCAGGAATTCCAGCTCCCGAGCGAGCGGAATCTGTGGTGCGTGACGTTCTTCCAGAGTCAAACGCAGAAAATCGCCCAGCCGCGCAATCATCACGCGCGCCTGCGCCGGGTCGGACAGGGCCAGCGCCGAAATCGCATTCAACGTGTTGAACAGGAAATGTGGCTGCAACTGCATGCGCAAAGCCTGCAATTGCGATTGCGCCAGCTGTGTTTCCAGTTGCACGTTGCGCAGCCTTTCGTCGCGCAGACGCCGACGGGATTCCATGCCTCGCACAACCACCAGGATGACCCAGTACATCAGCACGGCGAGATGGAAGTTGTATACGAACTCGATCTGCAGGTACTGGCCCAGCGTGTGAACCGATGGTTGCCGCGGCCCACACAGCATCCAGAATATCGAAATACGCGCCAGCTCCTGCACCAGCGCAACCGCCACACTGGCTGGAACGTGCACAAGGCAAAACCGGGGCCAGCCGTGGTTTGCCGTCAACCGCCCCAACCATGCGATGAAGGGAGCCAGCAACATCCACAGCCAGAAATTGGTGAGGTTCCACACCACCATCCGCAGCCATGTCGGCGGAAGACCTTCGTTGATTTGCGACAGGCCGGCGCTCAAGGCATAGGAAAGCGCCAACAGCGTCCAGAAACTGAACGCCATGATGAAGGACTTCATGCGTTGTCGTTGCGCAGAGTCGGACACGTGGCCTCCGCCGGCGCCGAATGACTCCACGAGTGTGACGTCAACTGCTGGCACAGGGGAGTGCCTGAAGGCATGGGCAGGGAGATTTCAGCTGTCGACGACGCCGCTCAAGGCGAAGCGGGCGTCGTGGCCTTGGCGATGGCATGGCGAATGGTCTTCCACGGCAGGGGATGCGGCGTGTGCATGGCGAACACGCGATCGACCTCGAGCCCCTCGCGCGCAACGACATGCGCCACCTCGTACAGATACTCCGGGAAAGCCAGTCCACCTTTCGGCATGGGCTGAACCATGTCGCTGGCATAAAGCAGCTTGTGGTTCGGAAAGTAGGCAAACATCATGCGCTCGCCTTCATCGCTCCGCGCGGGATACAACACGATGCGATTGGCCCCGCTGCCGATGACGGTCCTGGTCGACACGGCATGCAAGTGGGGACTCTGCGGGTGTTGAGCGAGCGCATCGGGACGCATCTTGTGTGGCGCATCCAGCATCTGCCTGACCAGCGGCACGTTCCAATCGAGGGCGTAAAGCGGGATCCGCTCGGCGACATACTCGCGAAGCCCGCCCACGTGCGGCCAGGAACTCGACGTGGTGACCACGGCCTTGATTGGACGATCGGGAAAAAGCCGTTTGGCCTCCTCGATGACTTTGTGCGAATACCCGGCCGAAATGGGCGCTTCCAGCACCACGATGCCGTCGGACTGGGCAACGAGGGTCGTGTTCCATGGCCCGGGAAGCAGCACCATGCCGGGGGCGATGGTTTTCGCCTTGCCGCGCAGCGGAAGCTGGTCGATCGTGCCTTGTCGCTGGAATGCCTTGCGCTCGGCCTCGGTGATGGTGGGCGACTTGTTCGATGGCGGCGGGTTCAAGGCCAGCTTGTCGATGAAGCGGGTGCTGGCATGCTGGCCGATGCGCCAGACGTCCCACTGCATCGGATAACGCAATCCACCGGCTTCGAGCGACCAGAACGAGTAATAGATGCGGGTGGTCACATCGCCCCAAAGATTCCAGAAGATGTTGCAAGGATGCGGGCGCGTGATTTCCACCGCGGTCGGCAACGCGGTATAGGCGTTCAGGAAAAGGCGGACAGGTGCCTTGTGCCAGGTAAAGGCCAGTACTTTTTGCGGTACGTGCTGCAGGTGGGTGACCGGTTCGGCGTGCAGGTCGCTGGCGGCGAGTGCCGTCAGCAGCACGCGCTCGGGCCCCAGCGCCATGCGAAGTCCGGCCTGGCGTACTGTCGTGCGGCGTCCCGGTCTTGTCCTGGGATGTTCGCTTTCGGGCTGCATGACACTGACGGCGACGCCATTGGACACGAAAGTCTCGACCGGCGGCGTCCACTGCCCGCCGGTGACCGTGGTGCGCACCTCGTGCCGGGCAAAGTCCACCTGCTGGTCGACATGGCTGAAGTCGGGTATCCACGGACCTTCCGGCCGCTCCGATTGCTCCAGCATGTTGCGGTAGCCATGGGCGACCAGATGGACGCGTTGAATGTGGCGCAATACCTTGACGCCGCCCATGGCCTGGATGGCGTCATTCAACTCCCGGTGCGCCGCGTCGGGAGGCGTGCCGGCTGTGGCTGCGACGCAATGGAAGATGGCCGCGGCTGCTATCAGCCAGAGGCCGTGTCGGGTCGGATGCATGCGGTTGCACTCCCCTGTTGCGGAGACCTGATTTCTATCGGGCAGAGTGCTTGCATGGGCATCGGATGCACCATGATTTTGTGATATCCGGCGTTTTTCTCGTGACGAGCGGCCGCAAAACCGGATGATGGGCAACTCCGCAATATTTCAGGCCAGCCATTGGCGAACCCGGCCGCTCGACATCCCGTGCATGCCGCCGGTCACAAACTGCATGTCCTGAAGCGCCCCGCGCCGCAGAGTGGTTTGGCGGCACTTCGACCGCGCCATGCAAAGCCACGATCATGCGCCATGACCGATACATCCCGCAGGCCTGCCTCCTGCTGCTGACCGCGTTGACTCTGGCCGGCCCCGCCCTGGCCGCCGACGGCGGCGATGCCCGTCACGTGGACGAGACCGCCAGAACCGCGGCTGCCGTGACGGCCGTCGACCATCACTGGATGGAAGCTGAAATCAACGGCGACACCTCTTGGCTGAACCGGATGCTGCTGCCCGAGTACCGCTCGATCGGCTCCAGCGGCAGGGCCACGTCGCGCGCGGCGATCCTGGCCCACGCCGCGAAGAACCGCTATTCGGACAAGATGAAACGCAAGGTCGAAGCGTGGCTGAAAACACACCCGACCAAAAGCACCGTGGTCATCCGCGGCAACACCGCCATCATTTCGTTCTACGACCCGACACGGGGTGCGCAGAAAGGTGTGCTTTCATCCGACATCTTCGTGTACGAAGGCGGCCACTGGCACGCACTGTATTCGCAGCACAGCAAGATCAGTGACTGATTTCGCCATCAACGGCAGGCATCAAGCGGAGGACGTACCAAACCAAACGGCGTGACCACGGAAGTTCCCGGACGGAATGCATGCCCGCAGCATGTCAACTAGCCACGGTGCTCGCTTGGCGACTCAGTGATCGGATTCCTGCCGCACATGCGGCGTCAGAAAAATCATGAAATCAAGCTTGCCCAACGGCACGCCGAGCATGCGCAAAATGGCGTAGGTCGTGGTGATGTGGAAGTAGAAGTTGGGCAGGAGGTAATCGCTGAGGTATTGGCGGGCAGGAAGTTCGCAGTATCTGCCGGGGCCGAGGCCGATGCGTTTCACTTCGTCCAGTTTGTCGTCGCCGACGTCGATGGCGGAGACGAGCGCCTTGGTCTGGCTGATGTGCGAGCGTGCCTGGGCGACCGAGTCGACTTCCCGCGCCAGATTTTCCACGGGCCGACCGGCGCACCACTGCGAAAAGCCGCGCGGCTGGTTGCAGGCGAAGGCGATCTGGGTGCCGAGCGGGTACATGTCCGGCGCCAGCCGTTCCTGCAAGGCGGCTTCGAAATCCTGCAGATGCTTTTCGCCGACGTCGAGGATGTGGTTCAAGGTATCCAATCGCGACAGGAAGACGCGCTGGATTTCGGCGATTTCTTGGCGGCTCATGAGGAGACTCCGTGGAAGGTAATGGCGCCACATGCCAATGGCGCTTACATGACACCCGTTCGTGTTGAGCGTAGCCCGCGTAGCGGGCGAAGTCGAAACACATGCGACATGGTCACGCGATGTCCAACATGTCCTTCGACTTCCTCGCTCCTCAGAGCGCGGGCATCCCTGCCCGCTCCCCGCGTCTGCCTGCGGCTGTAGCCTGTCCTGAGCCTGTCGAAGGGCTCAGGACGAACGGTTTGGAGTGGTCGACTCACCAGGCCTGGTAGATCGGCGGGTTGTCGGCGGCGGGCAGGACGGGCAGCGGCGAATCGTGGTCATTGTCGTCCAGCATGGCACGCAAGGCCGGGTTGCGGACAGTGAAGACCTCGAAGACGGGCGTGGCCTGCACCTCCGGCAGCATGGCCAGCAACCGGTCTTCCAGCTCGCGGCGCCGGCACTCGTCATGGCTGGCCAGCAGTTCCGCTGAACAGGTGACGAAGTCGTACAAGGTGTCGGCACGGCGCCGACGTTGCAATGACGATACGTTCATCGGTTACCTCCTATTTCAGGACGATTCGAGCGCGGCAGCCGCCTGGCGGCGCGCGCGGCGGCGTTCCACCAGGCCACGGATGACCAGGTAGAACACCGGGGTGAAGATCAGGCCGAAGCAGGTGACGCCGATCATGCCGAAGAACACGGCCACGCCCATGGCGTTGCGCATTTCCGCACCGGCGCCGTGCGAGAGCACCAGCGGCACCACGCCCATGATGAAGGCGATCGAGGTCATCAGGATCGGCCGCAGGCGCAGGCGTGCGGCTTCCAGCACCGCCGGCAGCAGTTCCATGCCCTCGCGCTGGCGGTCGATGGCGAACTCGACGATCAGGATGGCGTTCTTGCAGGCAAGGCCGACCAGCACGATCAGGCCGATCTGGGTGAAGATGTTGTTGTCGCCATGCGTCAGCCACACGCCGGCGATGGCCGAGAGCAGGCCCATCGGCACGATCAGGATCACCGCCAGCGGCAAGGTCCAGCTTTCGTACAACGCCGACAGCAGCAGGAACGCCAGCAGCACGCACAACGGGAACACGTAGATCGCGGTATTGCCGGCCAGGATCTGCTGGTAGGTCAGGTCCGTCCACTCGAAATGCATGCCGTTCGGCAACGTGGTGTCGGCCAGGTGTTCCATCAGCGCCTGCGCCTGGCCGGAGCTGTAGCCCGGCGCGGGGCCGCCGTTGATCTCGGCGGTGGGATAGCCGTTGTAGTGCATCACGCGGTCGGGACCGTTGGTGCGATGCACGCTGACGAACGATCCCAACGGCACGATGTCACCTTGCGCGTTGCGCGTTTTCAGATCGACGATGTCGGACGGGTCGCTGCGAAAACGCGGCTCGGCGGACACGTTGACCTGCCAGGTGCGGCCGAAACGGTTGAAGTCGTTGACGTACAACGAACCCAGGTAGGCCTGCATGGTCTGGTAGACGTCGTTCAGATCCACGCCTTCGGCCTTGGCCTTCTCGCGATCCACGTCGGCGTCGACTTGCGGCACGCTGACGCGGAAGCTGGAGAACAGCCCTGCCAGTCCCGGTGTCTTGCGGCTGGTTCCGATCAGCTTCTGGGTCTGCTCGTACAGCGCGTCGAAACCGGCACCGGCGCGATCCTCGATCTGCATGCGGAAACCGCCGATCGTGCCGAGTCCCTGCACCGGCGGCGGTGGGAACACCGCGATGTAGGCGCCCTGGATGGCATGGAACTTCATGTTCAACGCGCCGGCGATGGCGCCTGCCGAGAGCGACGGATCCTCGCGATCGTCGAACGGCTTCAGGGTGACGAACACGATGCCGGCATTGGACGCATTGGTGAAACCGTTGATCGACAGGCCCGGGAAAGCCACGGCATGCTCCACGCCCGGCTGCTGCATGGCGATCTTCGACATGCGCTTGATCACGTCCTCGCTGCGGTTCAGCGAGGCGGCATCGGGCAGTTGCGCGAAGGCCACCAGGTATTCCTTGTCCTGCTGCGGCACGAAGCCGGTGGGCACGTGCAGGAACATCGTCACGGTCAGCGCGAGCAGGCCGGCATACACCACCAACGCCGCCGGCGAACGGCCGAGCAGCCGGCGCACGCCGCCGACATAACGGTTGGAACTGCGCTCGAAAAAGCGGTTGAACGGGCGGAAGAACCAGCCCAGCGCAAACTCCAGCACGCGTCCGAAGCGGTCGCGCGGCGCATCGTGCGGCTTCAACAGTACCGCCGCCAGCGACGGGCTCAGGGTCAGCGAATTGAACGCCGAGATCACCGTGGAGATGGCGATGGTCAGTGCGAACTGGCGGTAGAACTCGCCGGTCAGGCCGGTAATGAAGGCGGTCGGCACGAACACGCCGCACAGCACCAGCGCGGTGGCGATGATCGGCCCGGTGACCTCGCGCATGGCCTGGCGCGTGGCGTCCTTGGGCGACAGTCCCAGCGCGATGTTGCGCTCGACGTTCTCCACCACCACGATGGAATCGTCGACCACGATGCCGATCGCCAGTACCAGCCCGAACAACGACAACGCGTTCAGGCTGAATCCGGCCAGGAACATTACCGCGAAGGTGCCGATCAGCGATACCGGCACCGCCACCAGCGGAATGACCGAGGCGCGCCAGGTCTGCAGGAACACGATCACCACCAGCACCACCAGCACCAGCGCCTCGAACAGCGTGTGCACCACCGCCTCGATCGAGCCGCGCACGAATACTGTCGGGTCGTAGACGATGCGGTAATCCATGCCCTGCGGGAAGTTCTTCTTCAGGCGCGCCATGGTCGCGCGCACCTGGTCGGAGATCTCGATGGCGTTGGAGCCAGGCCGCTGGAAGATCGGCAGCGCCGCCGCCGGCTTATTGTCGAGCAGGCTGCGCAAGGCGTACTGGTCGGCGCCCAGTTGCACGCGCGCGACGTCGCCCAGGTGCACCACGGCGCCATTGGCGTCGGTGCGCACGATGATGCGGCGGAAATCGTCGGCGGTCTTCAGGCGTCCGCGGGTGTGCACGCTCAGCTGGAACGCGGCGTTGTTGCGCGCCGGCGGCGCGTTCAGCGCACCGGCCGCGACCTGCACGTTCTGTTCGCGGATGGCCTTGACCACGTCGCTGGTGGTGAGGTTGCGCGCCGCCAGCTTCTGCGGATCCAGCCAGATGCGCATGCTGAACTTGCCGGCGCCGAACAGCTGCACGTCGCCGACGCCGGGCAGGCGCGCGAGTTCGTCCTTCACGTGCAGGCGTGCGTAGTTGGACAGGTACAGCATGTCGTAGCGGTGATCGGGCGAGACCAGATGCACCACCATGGTCAGGTTGGGCGAGGATTTCTTGGTGGTCACGCCCAGCCGCTGCACTTCCTCGGGCAGGCGCGGCAGGGCCTGCGCCACGCGGTTCTGCACCTGCTGCTGGGCCTTGTCCGGGTCGGTACCGAGAGCGAAGGTCACGGTCAGCGTCATGCGTCCGTCGGTGGTCGACTGCGAGGACGTGTACAGCATGCCCTGGACGCCGTTGATCTGCGTTTCCAGCGGTGTGGCCACGGTCTGCGCGATGGTTTCCGGATCGGCGCCGGGGTAGTTGGCGGTCACCACCACCGTCGGCGGCACCACCTGCGGGTATTCGCTGATCGGCAGCAATGGCAACGCGATCAGGCCGGCGAGCACGATCAGGATCGACAGCACCGCCGCCAGTTTTGGGCGTTCGATGAAGGATTGGGCGATGTTCATGCGGGTTCCGTGGGTGTTTTTGGGGTGGGCGGCGGGCTTGGGGGTCGCCCTTCGATACCTCAGGGCGAACGGTTTTTTTGGGAGATTCCGGAATCGAAGGATGAACGGGTCCCGATCACAGCAACCTGTCGAGAATCAGTCTTTGGCATTCGCACTCTTGAGCGCGGCGCCAGACCCCGAGGCCTCGGCCAAGGCGCGTTGTTGTTTGGACAGATGGACGTCCATCGGCACCAGCTTGGCCTGGACGGGTTGGCCGGGACGCACGCGCTGCAGCCCGTCGATGACGATGCGGTCGCCGCGTTTCAGTCCCTTGTTCACCACGCGCAGCCCGTGGAACAGCGGGCCGGTCTCGACCTTCCGATACGCGGCCTTGCCTTGCTTGTCGACCACGTAGACGAAACGGTTGTTGAGATCGGTGCCGACGGCGCGCGGATCGATCAGCACGGTCGGGCGAGCCGGGCCGCTGGGCAAACGCAGGCGCGCGAACAGGCCCGGCACCAATGCGCCGTCCCGGTTGTCGAACACCGCGCGCAGGCGGATGGTGCCGCTGTCGGCGTCCACGCGGTTGTCGACGAAATCGACGTGGCCGCGATGCGGAAAACCGTTTTCGTCGGCCAATCCCATCCATACCGGCGCGTGCGTGGCGGCGCCGCTGCCGTGGGCATTGGCGCGGCCATGATCGAGCAGTGCGAGGTAGGCGTTTTCGTCGACGCTGAAATACGCGTACAGCGGATCCACGCTGACCACTTCGGTGAGCACGTCAGCGCTGGTCACCAAGTTGCCCGCCGTGATGCGCACGTTGCTGACGCGACCGTCGATGGGCGCGCGCACGTAGGTGAAATCGAGGTTGAGTCTGGCCGTCTTCAACTGCGCGCGCGTCGCCGCCACCTTGGCCGCGGCGTTGCGTTCGGTGCTGTCGAGCGCGTCGTGCTGCTGACTGGAGATGTAGTGCTTGCGGATCAGCTTGTCGCCGCGTTCGGCATTGCCACGCGCCAGTTTCAGCGACGAACGCGCGGCGGCAAGATCGGCTTTCAGACGATCGACCTCGGCCTGGTACGGGCGCGGGTCGATGCGGAACAGCAGTTGTCCCTTGTGCACCATGGAGCCCTCGGTAAAGGCCACCTTGGTGACGTAGCCGCTGACGCGCGGACGCACGGCGACGGCGTCGACCGCTTCGAGGCGACCGGTGTAGGTGTGCGCGGCCGTCACCGGTCGCACGATGACTTCGGCCGCCGTCACCTGCGGCGCCTGCGGTGCGCCATGTCGCGATGCCGTCGTGTCGCCACTGGTGGCGTAACGGGTACCGGCCAGTGCGGCGACGACGACCGCCACGGCTATGATCCAGCGTATGGATTTCATGACATTCTCCGGGGTATGGGGTATCGCGGACGCCCCCCTTCCGCGACATGGCCGAAAACGTGGTTGCGAATGCCATTGAAAAAACCCGGAGGCGACGCATATCTGTCTTGACTGTCAGTCAGCAATCGAGCCGGCAGTGGTCACGACGAGGGGGAGGGGTTCACCTTGCCGTGGGGAAATGCGATGGAAGACTTGTCCGCGATTGCCGCCTTCGTCCGCGTGGTCGAAGCGCACAGCTTTGCCGCCGCCGCGCGGCAGCTGGAGTTGAGTGCCTCGGGCGTCAGCCGTGCGGTGTCGCGGCTGGAGGCCAGCCTGGGCGTGCGCCTGCTGGCGCGCACCACGCGCTCATTGAACATCACCGAAGAAGGCCGCGCCTTCTACGAACGCTGCCGCCGCATTCTGGCCGATCTTGCCGAGGCCACCGAAACCGTCGGCGAGGCGCGCGAGCATCCACGCGGACGCCTGCGCATCGCGGCGGCGATGTCGGTGGGCCGCGCCCTGGTATTGCCGCATCTGCCGGAATTTCATGAACGTTATCCCGACATCCGCCTGGAAATGGTGCTGGGCGACCGCACGCTGGACATGGTCGAGGAAGGCATCGACTGCGCCCTGCGCGTCGGCGAACTGGCCGATTCATCGATGGTGGCGCGGCGCATCGGCCAGTTCCGCACGCTCACCTGCGCCTCGCCCGGCTATCTGAAAAAGCACGGCCGTCCGGACACGCTCGACGATCTGGGACGGCACCATTGCATCGGCTACGTCAAACCGGTGCGCGGCGTGATCTCGTGGGATTTCCAGACGCCGAAGGGTCGCACCAGCATCGACGTAGCGCCGATGCTGGCGCTCAACGATGCCGAATCGGTGATCCAGGCCGGCGTGCTGGGGTTGGGCATCATCCAGACCGGCTACGCCGTGGCCGCGACCTACCTCAAGCACGGCAAGCTGGTGCCGGTGCTCGAGGATTTCGAAACCAGCGGCCCGGAAATGTGGATGGTGTACCCGCAGCGCCGCCACTTGTCCTCGCGCGTGCAGGTGTTCATCGACTGGATCAGCGAGGTGTTCGAGCGTGAAGGCCGTTGTTGCCCGAACGCGGCGCCGGCAGCGGCACCGGTTGGCTGATTTCCCATTTGCAGGGTGAGCTTTGGCCTAATGGGCCTTGCTTAAGCCCGTTCGTCCTGAGCGTAGGCCGTAGGCCGAAGTCGAAGGACATGGCGCGACTATGCAGCATGCGCTTCGACTTCGCCCGCTGTGCGGGCTACGCTCAGCGCGAACGGGCTTAAGCAAGTGCCGTTGGGCCTTGGCCAACCGGATCGGTCATGGTGGACAAGACCCGCACTACGCGTTCTGGCCTTTCGCCTGCAGGCGCATGCGCTTGCGTTCGGCGCGGCGTGCACGGCGTGCGGCCTTGCGTTCGAGGCGGTCATGGCGGCTCAAATAGATGGCCGGCGTGGACAACAGCGTCAGCAGCTGCGACACGAACAGGCCGCCGATCATGGCGATGCCGAGCGGCTGGCGCATTTCCGAACCGACGCCGAAACCGATCGCCAGCGGCAACGCCGCACCCATCGCCACCAGCGTGGTCATCAGGATCGGGCGGAAGCGCACCAGCGCCGCCTCGCGGATGGCGGCGACCGGATCCTGACCGCCTTCGCGTTCGCGCACGAGGGCAAAATCCACCAGCAGGATCGCGTTCTTCTTGATGATGCCGATCAACAGCAGCAAGGCGATGATGGCCACCGCCGAAATCGGGGTGTGGGTCACCAGCAGCGCCAGGAATGCGCCGGCGCCGGCGGCCGGCAGCGTCGACAGAATCGTCAGCGGGTGGCGCAGGCTTTCGTACAGCATGCCCAGCACCACGTACATCACGATGATGGCGGCGATCACCAGCTCCAGGAAGTTGGAGCGCATGTTGCCGAAATTGAGCCCGGGGCTGGAAAAGTCCGCGCGGATGCCGCCGGGCAGACGCAGGTTGGCCGTGGTCTGCTGGATAAGCTCCTCGGCCTTGCTCGGCGACACGCCGGGCGCGATGTTGTAGCCGATGTTGACCACGCGCGCCTGGTTGTAGCGGCTGACCGACGGCGGTATCGAAGCCAGCTGGATATGCGCGATCTGCGACAGCGGCACCATCGCGCCACGCCGGTTCAGCACGTATACGCGCGTGAGCGAAGCGGCGTTGACGGTCTGCTGCGGAGCCGTGCTGAGCACCACGTTCGACTGGGTGACGTCCGAGTAGATCGTCGACACCGTCTGGCGACCGAAGGCGCTGTACAAGGCCGTATCCACCGCCGCCATGGAGATGCCGGCGCGCGACGCCGCCTGACGGTCCACCACCACGCGCTGCTCCAGGCCATGCGCGTCGTAGTCGCTGGTGACGTCGCGCAACTGCGGCAGCTTGCGCAACGCATGCACCAGCCGCTCGCTGGCCGTGCCCAGGTCGCCGCCCGAATCGGCGCGCAACTGGAAACTGTTCTGGGTGCCGCCGCTGCCGCCGTTGCCGCCACCGCCGCCGATGAACTGCATCATGCGGACGCTGGTGTCGGCGCCGGGGACACCGGCCACGCGCTTGCGCAGGCGCTCGATCACCGCCATGCCATGCAGATCGCGTTGCGGCTTGAGGTCGATGAAGATGCTGCCGGAATTGCCGATCGCGCCACCGAACTGGCCGCCCAGGATGGCGGTGACGTCGAGCACTGCCGGATCGGCGGCAAGCAACGCGGCCACGTGCTGGAGCTTGTCGCGCATCAGGCCCGGCGCGATGTTGGTGCCGGCGGTCACGTTGGCGCGCACCAGTCCGGTGTCTTCCGCCGGCATGCCGACCGTGCCGGCGGTCTTGGCCACGGCGACGGCCAGCACCAGGGTCAGGCCGAGCAGCAACGCCGGCTGCCAGCGCATCAGGCGGCGATGGCGCATGGCCCAGTCCAGCATGCGTTCGTAGATGTGCAGCAAACGGGCGTCGAAACGCGCCAACGCATTCTGCCAGCGCGTGGGTTCGCTGCCGCTCTGCGGAATGCGGTCGGCGCGCAGGTAATGCGCGCACAGGGTCGGCGTCAGCGTCAGCGACACGATGGCGGAAATCACCACCGCCGCGGCCAGCGTCACCGAGAATTCGCGCAGGATCATGCCGACCATCGAGCTTTCGAACAGCATCGGCGTGAACACCGCCAGCAACGACACGGTGATCGAGACGACGGTGAAGGCGATTTCGCCAAGCCCCGTCACCGCCGCTTCGAAAGGACGCATGCCGGCCTCGATGTGGCGCACGATGTTCTCGATCACCACGATGGCGTCGTCCACCACGAAGCCGATGCAGATCACCAGCGCCATCAGCGACAGGTTGTTGAGCGTGTAGCCGAACCCCCACATCACCACGAAAGCGCCGGCCAGGGACAACGGCACGCTGAGCGCGGCGATCACGGTCGGGCCGCCACGGCGCAGGAACAGCAGCATCACCAGCACCACCATGACGATGGACACCAGCAGGCTGAGCTCCACTTCGCGCACCGAAGCCTTGGTGGTGCCGGTGAGGTCGAAGATGGGATGGATATGCACCGCCGGCGGCAACGACGCCGCCAGCGCCGGCAGTTTCGCACGGATACGCGCCACCGCGGCCACGGCGTTGGCATTCGGATGCTTCTGCACCTGCAGCACCACCGCGCGCTCGCCGTTGTACCAGGCGCCGGCATAGGGATTTTCGGGGCCGGAATAGACGTCGGCCACGTCGCGCAGGTGGATCGGCTTGCCGTTGCGCACCGCGATGACCAGCGAGGCGAAATCGTCCGCCGTGTGCAGCTGGTCGTTGGCGGTGACGATGAGGTTGCGCTGCCCGTTGCTGAGCATGCCCTGCGGCGACGTCACGTTGGCGGCCACCAGGGCGTTGCGCACGTCGTTGGCCGACAGGTGCAGCGCCGCCAGGGCATGCAGGTTGAGCTCCACCTGCACCGCCGGCGTGCTGGCGCCGAACACCTGCACGCGGCTGACGCCTTCGACCTGGGCCAGTCGCGGCGACAGGATCAGGTTGGCCTGCTGGTAGAGCTGGGCGGGCGTCTCGGTCTTCGAGGTGAGCGTCAGCAGCAGCAACGGAATGGTGTTGGTGTTGAACTTGAAATAGGTCGGCATCCCCGGCAGGTTCGAGGGCAGATCCTTCATCGATGCGTTGATGGCCGCCTGCACGTCGCGCGCCGCGTCGTCCACGTTGCGCCCGAAGTCGAACAGGATGAAGATCGCCGTCGAACCTTCGCTGCTGGTCGACTGCATGCTGGACACGCCGGCGATCGAACCCAGGTGGCGCTCCAGCGGCGCGGCTACCGTGGTCGCCATGGTCTGCGCGCTGGCGCCGGGCTGGTTGGCGACGACGACCATGCCGGGAAATTCCAGCTCCGGCAGCGGCGCCACGCCGAGTCGCAAGTAACTGATGGCGCCGACCAGGCACAAGCCGGCGGCCAGCAGGATCAATCCAGCGGGTCTGCGCAACAATGGCGTGAATAGGTTCATGCGGGGCAGCATGCCCGCAACGTCAGGGTCGGCACGTGTGCAAGAAGTCCGGGAGTGACTTGAGGCAGGGTGTCAATCGTAATGGATTGTTGAGGGGCGAGGGGCGAAGTGTGATGAAACGCTTCTCAGTGAACCTGGCGTTCACCGCCGATCCAGGTTTCGCGCACGCCCATCTGTTCATCGAGCACCGCGAAATCGGCGCGGCAGCCGGCGGCGATGCGGCCGTGGGTGTGCGACAGGCCGAGGAAGTCGGCGGGATAGGTGGACGCCATGCGCGCGGCTTCGGCCAATGGCAGGCCCAGCAGATTCACGCAGTTGCGCACGGCGGTGGCCATGTCCAGCGCAGAGCCGGCCAGGGTGCCGTCGGCGGTCTGGCAGATGCCGTCGCGGGCAGTGATGGTTTCGCCGTTGAGCACGAAGGTCGGATCGTCCGACCCCACCGGCGGCATCGCGTCGGTGACCAGGAACATCTTGCCGCGCGACTTGGCGGCGATGACCACGCGCAGGCTGGCCGGATGCACGTGGTGGCCGTCGACAATCAGGCCGCACCAGCTGTCGGTGTCCTCCAGCGCCGCGCCGACGGTGCCCGGTTCGCGGCTGGTGAATGGACTCATGGCATTGAACAGGTGGGTGAAACCGCGCACGCCGACATCCAGCGCCATGCGCACGGTGGCGTAATCGGCGGCGGTATGGCCGGCGGAAACGATCACTCCGCGCGCAAGGAAGGCCTGGATGGTCTGCATCGGCACCTGTTCGGGGGCCAGCGTCAGCAAGGTCACGCCATGCGTCATCGAACCGATCAGGGCCACGTCCTCGACATCCGGCGCGCGGAACTTGCCGGCATCGTGCACGCCCTTGCGCGCGGGTGCGAGGAACGGCCCTTCGATGTGGATGCCGAGCACGCCGGGGACGCCTTCCTCCACAGCCGCGCTGACGGCCTCGATGGCCTCGCGCATGACGTCGCGGTCGTCACTGATCAGCGTCGGCAACAGACTGGTGGTGCCGAACGGCCGGTGCGCCGCGGCGATGGCGCGGATGCCGTCGACCGTGGGCGTGTCGTTGAGCAACACGCCGCCACCGCCGTTGACTTGGCAGTCGATGAATCCCGGCAACAGATAATTACCGCCGAGGTCGTGGCGTTCGGCCTGGCGTACGCGTGGATCGGAGGGCAAGGCCAGACCGCTGATGCGGTCGCCGTCGACGAGCACGGCGAAGCCGCTTTGCAGACCATGGCTGGTCAGGACGCGGCCGTTGACTAAGGCGGTGGTCATGGAGCTTTCCTCAAGTGGTCATTGCCCACAGTGGGAAACCGCGAAAAACCAGGGTTTCCATGTTGCGATTGCCACGAACGGAAAGAGTTTTTGGCTGGGTGGCAATCATATGGAAGCAAGGTCATACGGTTTCGGTGACCTTGTTGAGATGCGGCGGCACATCGGGGTTGTGCCCACGCGCCAGCGCCAGCGCGTTGACGACGCGATAGAACGCCTGCACGGTCAACAGGGGCGCCATCAGCGGATGCGGCGCCGGCACGATCGGCAAGGCGTCATCACCCTCGTCTTCGGGCATGGCCGTCCATACCTGAGCGCCGCGCTGGCGGAAAGCGCGTACGGTCGCCAGGGTGCCGTCCAGTGTGCCGTCGCCCTGGCCGATGGCCAGTACCGGAAAACCGTCGCCGACCAGGGTCATGGGCCCGTGCTGCACTTCGGCGCTGGAAAACGCCTCGGCGTGCAGGCCGCAGGTTTCCTTGAACTTGAGCGCCATTTCCTGCGCCGCGCCGAAACCGTAGCCACGGCCCAACACGAACAGGTTGCGTGCGTCGCGCAGGCCGTCGACCAGCGGCGCCCAGTCCAGATCGAAGGCGCGGCGCATGGCTTCGGGCGTGTCCTGCAGGGCATTGAGCAGCGGCGCGTGCCCGCTCCAGCGCGCGACCAGATGCACGATGGCCGCCAACGTGGCGAGATAGCTCTTGGTCGCGGCCACGCTGTGCTCGGGCCCGGCGCGCAGCGGAATCACCGTGTCCGCCATGGCCGCCAACGGCGAATCCTCGACGTTGACCAGCGCCACCACGTGCGCGCCGGCGACCTGCGCGGCCTCGGCGTTGCGGATCAGATCCGGGCTCTTGCCCGATTGCGAAATGACCAGATAAAGCGCCCCTTCCAGCCGCTGCGCCACGGCATACACCGACTCCACCGACGGCGAGGCCGAAGCGGTGACGATGCCGAGCTGGGTTTCGATGGCGTACTTGGCGAAGGTGGCGGCATGGTCGGAACTGCCGCGCGCGCAGGTCACCACGAAACGCGGCGGCGCGGCGCGCAGCCGCTCGGCCAGCGCGGTGACGATGGCGTCGTTGGCGGCCATCTGCCGCTCCAGCACGGCGGGCGCTTCGGCGGCCTCGGCGTGCATCAGGGTCTGATCGGGACGAGGCAACGTGTCGTTGTTTTCAGTCATGAGCAGAAGTCGTTGATGAAGAAAATGGCCGCTCGACAGGCGGACTACTCGCCCTGCAATTCGGCGACGAAGTCGTAGACGTCGCCGCGGTACCACGAGCGGGTGAACTCGACGACGCGGCCGTCATCAAGAAAGCTGCGCCGCTCCAGCGCCAGTCCGGCGCTGCCGACCGGCACCTTCAGCAGGCGCGCCTGTTCGGCGCCGAAGTTGACCGCGCGCAATCGCTGCAAGGCGCGCACCGGGCGGCAACCCAGCTTGTCCAGCGCCTCGTAAAGCGAGTCGGTCACCCGCACCGGATCGCCCAGCACGGCGTACGGGATGGAACTGCGCTCCACGGCCAGCGGCTCGTTGGCGCCGTAACGCAGGCGGTACAGACGCGCCACCTCGGCGCCCGGCGACAGGTTGAGCGCCATGGCTTCCTCGGGCGTCACCTCGCCCACTTCGCGTTCCAGAAATACCGAATGCGGATTGAGGCCGCGCGCGCGCAGATCCTCGGTGAAGCTGGTCAGCTTGGACAACGGCTTGACGATGCGCTCGGCCACGAAGGTGCCCGCGCCATGGCGCTGGATGAGTACGCCGTCCTCGACCAGGCCGGTGATGGCCTTGCGCACGGTGACGCGGGAAATTGCCAGTTGTCGGGCCAGTTCACGTTCGCTGGGCAATACTTGACCAGGCTCCACGGCGCCACGTTCGACACTGCTGCGGATGGCGCGGCGCAGGCGCAGATAGGCCGGCGCACGGCTGCTGGCGGCCAGACGCTGGTATTCGGATAGCAAGACGGTCTCCATGAGCTGAAAGATACCAGTGAAATACCAATATCGCAACGCATGCATACGTTTGCATTATGTTCACTTGGTCATATCACCCCCTTGCGCTCAGGTGGTGTTGTAGTGGTATCTTGTCCTTCCGACCTCGCGACTCAAGAGAACCCCGCGTGAATACACAGCAACTCAAGCCGGTTGCAGCCTTCGACATGGTGATTTTCGGCGGCACCGGCGACCTGGCCATGCGCAAGCTGCTGCCGGCCCTGTTCCGGCGTTTTGCCGACGGCCAGATCCCCGCCGCCAGCCGCATCATCGGCGTGGCCCGCGAGGAACAATCGCTGGACGATTACCGCGAGCGCGTGGCGCGCGCCCTGGGCGACGCCGTCGCCGGTGACGGCGAACTGGCCGGACGCATTCCCGACTTCCTGCGCCTGCTCGACTACCGCCCGCTCGACGCCACCCGCGACGCCGGCTGGAACGACTTCGCCGAACTCATGCATGTCCAGGGTTCCGAGCGCATTCGCGTGTTCTACCTGTCGACCAGTCCGCGCATCTTCGTGGATCTGTGCCAGCGCCTGCGCCAGTACGGCCTCAACGACGCCAGCGCGCGCGTGGTGATCGAAAAACCCATCGGCCACGACCTGGAAAGCGCGTGCGCCATCAACGACGCCGTGGGCGCGGTGTTCGAGGAGCAGCAGATCTTCCGCATCGACCACTACCTCGGCAAGGAGACGGTGCAGAACCTGCTTGCGCTGCGCTTCGCCAACGCGCTGTTCGAGCCGCTGTGGAACGCCGCGCACATCGACCACGTGCAGATCACCGTGGCCGAAACCGTGGGCGTGGAACAGCGCGCCGGATACTACGACCACGCCGGCGCGCTGCGCGACATGGTGCAGAACCATCTGCTGCAACTGCTGTGCATGGTCGCGATGGAGCCGCCTTCGTCGCTGGATTCCGACGCCGTGCGCGACGAGAAGCTCAAGGTGCTGCACGCGCTGCAGCCGATCAACGACGACAACGCGGAACGGCTGACCGTGCGCGGCCAGTATCGTGCCGGCGCGGCCAACGGCGGCGCCGCGCCCGGCTATCTGGAAGACCTGGGCCAGAACAGCTCCGACACCGAAACCTTCGTCGCCCTCAAGGCCGAGGTCGGCAACTGGCGCTGGGCCGGCGTGCCGTTCTACCTGCGCACCGGCAAGCGCCTGCCCGAGCGCGTGTCGGAGATCGTGATCTGCTTCCGCGACGTGCCGCATTCGATCTTCGAGGACAGCGCCGGCCCGGTGGTGCCGAACAAGCTGGTGCTGCGCCTGCAGCCGGACGAAGGCGTCAAGCTGTGGCTGATGATCAAGGACCCGGGCCCGGGCGGCCTGCGCCTGCAGCACGTGCCGCTGGACATGAGCTTCGCCGAGGCGTTCGGCGTGCACCAGCCGGAAGCCTACGAGCGCCTGCTGATGGACGTGGTGCGCGGCAACCAGACGCTGTTCATGCGCCGCGACGAGGTCGAGGCGGCATGGCAGTGGATCGACCCGATCCTCGCCGCCTGGGAGGGCGCCTCGGAGGCGCCGAAGCC
>DASSTF010000191.1:0-5216 GCA_035708045.1 Rhodanobacteraceae bacterium
CATAAACCTTGTCCTTTTCGATCGCATAGAACAGACGCCACGGGCGCACGATGAGCTCGCGTTGTGCGGCCACTCGCGTACCGCACAGCTCGGGAACCTTGCGCCCACACTGTGGCATTCGCTCCAAGGTCGCGGCACGCCGCGACAATTGCTCCAGGATGCGCTCCGCCGTGAGTGGATTGTCCTCGGCAATGAAATCCACGACCTGCAACAAGTCGTCAAGTGCCGGCTCCGTCCATGAAACCTTGTACTCAGTCACGCGGCCCGTTCTCCTTCAACTTCGCCTTGAGCCGGGAGCGTGCCTGCGCAAACGCTTCTTCCTGCGAAACCACGCGGCCCGCGCGGATGTCAGCCTCGCCCTGGGCCACGATCTGCATCATGGCCAAGCTGTCCTGCTGTTGCCGGTAGGCCTCGTAGCTTTGCACCACAGCCACGCCACGGCCGTTCTGGGTCAGCACCACGGGCGGCTGGTTCTGCAGGCGCTTGACCCAGCCGCTGGCGTCGCTCTTGAACGCGGTCAGGCTGATGATTTCTTCGCTTGCCATGACGACTCTCCGGTCTGAATTCAGTCCGATTGTAGCGCAGACCCGGAGGCGGCGCGTTTGCGGCCACGGCGTGCCTTGGCGGGCGCGGCCGAGGCGCGCTCGGCGGCAATGCGTTCGAGCAACGCGGAGGCCGGCTCGTCGTTCGGGTCCTGCGGCACCAGTTGGCCGGAGAAGGCGGCTTTGAGGATGGATTGGCGGAGGGCGGCCGACCGACGATTTTCCGCGTCGAGACTCGCAACCGATTCAGCACAGCCAAGCTGCACCGCATCTACGAAATTTGCAATGCACACTTGCTCGGCCTGTGGAGGCAACGGAACCGGGGCACGCTTGATGTCACTACCAGCGATTCCATGCTGGCCGGCGCTGGTTTTCACGCAACCCTTGATATGCGCCATAGTCACGCCGGCACTGCAAGCGGCAGCGATGAAGTCCGGAGATATCAGGCCTGCGGCAACAACGCGAGCCTTGATCAACTTATCAGGGTGCAATACCTGTCGTTCATCGCGGTATACACCACAAACACCAACCAATGCCCTGGAGCCGTTGTAGCGTGTGAACAACAGATCGCCTCGGCGCACAGTAAACGCATCAAGTTTTTCACCGACTTCAGGCTCGTAGTATCGAACATCCGACCCATCAACCAACATCGAGCGCACAGCAGAAATACGCAGTATCGGTAACCCCGTGGGATCACTCGACGGCTTTCGTGAGAGTCCGTTACCAAATTCACTAACCAATTGTTCGACCGAGGCCCACACCCACCCTTCCGGCAAATCGGGGAGGTCGGTGGTGTCGGGCGGTTGCGGCGGCTTGTATTTCTTTTTCCAGGCGTCGTTGGCGGGCGGTTTGCCCTTGGCGTGGAGCTTGGCCAGTTCCGCGGCTTCCCATGCTTCACGACGGGCGATGAGGATGCGTTCGAGCAGCGCCTGGCCCGATTCCAATGGCTCGCCGGCGGCCTTGCGCGCCACGCGCCAGTCGCGCGTCAGCTCGCCCGTCACCGCCGCCTTCAACACCGACTGGCGATACCGTTCCACCAGCTTCCCTACCCGCGCCAGCGCACGTTCGCCTTCGTCGATGCGGCTGAACAGCTCGTCGATCCGCGAAACAATTCGCTCTTGTTCGGCAACCGGCGCCAAAGCGACTTCGTAGCCGCGTAGTGCATCCGTATCGATGCTGCTGACTGTCGTGCCGTCCTTGGAACACTTACGCAGAATGTCTTGCGCACGCGCCTTGAGGAAGTAGCTCGTATACAAGGCACCAACACCACCCCGCGGCGTGACGGCTTTCAGATCCTGGTTCAGGGCAACAGATACAGTGTTTACCGCAACGGGAAAACTGTGCTCAAGAATCCCGGAACGAGTAACCATCAGCACAGACATTTCCGGAACGAGTGAGGTCGCTGACTCTGCGACAGCCTGCTCCGTAATCTGGTCTTGCGCGGAATCAATCAAGTGCCGCTTCATGTCCTTGGGTGAAACCCATTGGACAGTTCCATTTTCCCAGTAAGCAGCAACACGCTTGGACGGAGTACCGCCTCCACGCCAAGCACCGAGACTCCCCAGCGAAATTGACGCCCAGCCAGATGGCAGATTTTCGATCATGCGTCAAACTTCACACGGCAACTAGGCACAGCATTTTCATCCTTCATCCTTCGACTTTCATCCTTTCTCATCACGCCACCAACGCCTCACTCAACTCATCCAGCATCGGCTTCACGTCCTCGCCAAACACGCCGCGCGCGGCCACCACGCCGCCCCAGTCGGCGAAGGGGTGGTCGTGCATCAAATCGTCGGGGGCGATTTCGACGTTGGCGGCGAGATAGTCGCGGATGGCCTTGAGCCAGTGCATCTGGTCCTCGGTGAATGACTTGCCGGCCTTTTTCTGACGGCCGATCCAGAGGTTGAATTTCTGCTCGACGCGGACAGCGTACGGTTCGAGCACGTCGGTCTGGCCGGTGGCGAAGCGTACCAGCGAAATGATGTCGGTGAGCACCTGGTCGCTGGGCGCGCCGCGCACCAGCGAGGCTTCGATGCGCTTGTAGGCTTGCCACACGTCGGCGGCGGCCAGGTGCCACGGCGGATCGGCGAGGCGCTGCGCCAGTTCGCGGACGGCGGCGTAGGTGAGCCGGCGTTTGGCGTACGGCTGGCTGTAGAGGATTTGCAGTGCCAGCAGTTCGTCCTTGTTGGTCTCGATGAAGTCGCGGAACGAGGCGACGCGCTGCTCGGCCTGCTTGAGGTCGTAGCCGGCGCTGACGACTTTGTCGGTGGTGCCTTCGTCGATGACGATGTCGGTTTTTTTCTTGACGGCCTTGATGAGGTTGCGCAGGTCGGCATCGTCGAACGGCGCGCAGGCGCGGTCGCGCAGGTCGGCTTCGACGGTTTGCACGTCGCTGTCGCTGGCGGCGTCGATGCTGCCGTGACGCGTGATGACTTCGGCCTCGACGATGTCGGGGCTGACCGCTTCGAGCAGTTTGCCGGCCAGCGATTTGAGGCTGGCCCCCTTGGCGGCCTCGGCAATGCGCCGGCGGTCCTCGTCGTCGATCTTGTGATCAAGCGCGGCCAGCCGACCGGCCAGGCTGGACACCGCGTCGGCGTCGCGCCGGCCCTGGGCGATCTGGTCGATGAGCTTGTCGAAGCCGATAGCGCGCTTGCGCTCCAGCGGCTGCGACACGGATTTTTTGCCTTCGGTGACGCCAACGGCATCGACCAGCACGAAGCGCGTCTTGGTTTGCGCATCGGGCGTGACCTGGGTGAGGTCGGCGTCGCGGATGGTGCGCACACCGCGGCCTTTCATCTGCTCGTAATAGCCTTCGGATTTGACGTCGCGCAGGAAGATCAGGCATTCGACCGGCTTGATGTCGGTGCCGGTGGCAATCATGTCGACGGTGACGGCGATGCGCGGGAACGGGTCAACGCGGAAGGCCTTGATGAGTTCCTTGGGCTTTTCGCTGGTCTGGTAGGTGATCTTCTTGGCGAATTCGTTGCCCTGGCCGAAGACTTCCCAGCAGGCCTGCACGATGTCCTCGGCGTGGTTGTCGTCCTTGGCAAAAATGAGGGTCTTGGGCACCCAGTCGCCGCTGCGGCCGGGGAAAAGCTCGGTGAACAGGTTGTCGCGGTAGCAGCGCAACACGGCGCGGATCTGGTTGGGCACGGTGACGGACTTGTCCAGATCCTTCTTGGCGTAGGCCAGGTCTTCGTCCAGCTGCTTGTAGCGGATGGCGCGGGTGCGGCGGTCGCGCACGGGGACTTCGTAGCCGCCCTCGACCTTGCCGCCGTCCTCACCGACCCGGGTCTTGATGCGGAACACCTCGAAGCCGACATTGACGCCATCCACCACCGATTGCTCGTAGGGATATTCGGCCACCAGGTTGCTGTGGAAAAAGCCCAGGGTGTGCTTGCTCGGCGTGGCGGTGAGGCCGATGAGGTGGGCGTCGAAATAATCGAGCACCTGCCGCCACACACCGTAGATGGAGCGGTGGCATTCGTCGGTGACGATGAAATCGAAGGTTTCGATGGGCAGGTCGGCGTTGTAGGCGACCGGGCGCAACTCGCCGTCGTCGTTGTTCCAGGTTTCAAAGGCGGAGCCTTCCTCGGCGGATTCGTCCAGCTCCTCGCCGCGCAGCATGGCGTACAGGCGCTGGATGGTGGTGATGACAACCTTGGCGTCCTTGTCGATGTGCTGGCCGTGCAGATGCTGGACGATGTAGGTCTGAGTGAACTTTCGGCCGGCGCCGGGCGGGTCGTAGTTCTGGTATTCCTTCAAGGTCTGGTCGCCGAGGTTGTTGCGGTCGACCAGAAACAGGATGCGGTGCGCCCTGGCGAATTTCAGCAGGCGCCAGCTGAAGGTGCAGGCGGTAAAGGTTTTGCCGGTGCCGGTGGCCATCTGGATCAGGGCGCGCGGCTTGTCGTGGACCAGCGAACGCTCCAGGCCCTCGATGGCGTCGATCTGGCAATCGCGCAGGCCGGTGGTAACCAGCGGCGGCATGATTTGCAGGCGCTGGCGCAAGGTGGTGTCGTCCCTGAGCCAGGCGTGCAGAGTTTGCGGCTGGTGGAAGGCGAACACGCGCCGTGAGCGCGGGACCGGGTCGGCGGTGTCGCGGAACAGGGTTTCTTCGCCGGTGGATTCGTAGTCGAAACGTAGAGTGTCGCCCCAGCGGGCGAGGTGTTCGGGCAGCGATACCGTGTAACTGGCGGCTTGCTCGGCCACCCCGCTCAGTGTGACGCCGGCCTTCTTCGCTTCAATGACGCCACAGGCCTTGCCGCCGACGAACAACAGATAATCGCACGGGCGTCGCCCGGAAATAACGAACTCGCGCACGGCGACGCCTTCGGCCGCGTTGCGGTTGAAATCGGCCATGTCCTGGATGATCCAGCCGGCCGCTTCAAGCAAGGCGTCGATGGTTTCGCGCGAGCGCTGTTCCGGTGTCAGCGGTGACATCCCCTGCCCCTGTCATTTGACGGACTGCGCCATCTTACGATGTTTGCGCAGGTGACGCGGCAGCGCAGCTTTGCTCAGCGAGCTTCCTCGACGAACAACACCCGCCGCGTCATGCCGCAGGTGAGTTCGTAGCTGATGGTGCCGGCGTGTTGGGCGATGGTTTCGATGGGCAGCGCTTTGCCCCATAGAACGACTTTGTCGCCGACGCGGGCGTCGGGCGCGTTGCGCAGGTCG
>DASSTF010000192.1:0-7314 GCA_035708045.1 Rhodanobacteraceae bacterium
AGGTTGTCAGCAGGGGCGGCGCATACTGCACGCTCACCCACAGGAGCCGCATCCATGACCACGTCATCTCTGGTGTTTTTCCACAACCCGTACAGCCGCGCCAACATGACTCGTGCCTTGCTGGAGGAGCTCGGCGCCGAGTACGAACTGTGCACCATCGACTTTCGCCAAAACGAACAGCTGTCGCCGGAGTACCTGGCCATCAATCCGATGGGCAAGGTGCCGGCCATTCGTCATGACGGCGTCGTGGTCACCGAAACCGTGGCCATCTACATCTATCTGGCCGACCGTTTTCGCGAGGCCGGATTGGCGCCGGCGCTGGACGATCCGGATCGCGGTCCATACCTGCGCTGGCTGGTGTTCTATGCCGCCTGCTTCGAACCGGCCGTCGGCGATCGCGCGATGAAGCGCGATGCGGCGCCGCGCATGCAATCGCCTTATGGCGACTACGACACCACGTTGAAAACCCTCACCGATCAATTGGCCGCCGGTCCATGGTTGCTGGGCGACCGCTTCAGCGCCGCGGACGTGCTGTGGGGCAACGCGTTGCGCTTCGTCACCGGGTTCAAGCTGGTCGAGGCGACGCCGGTGATCGCCGATTACATCGCGCGCGTCATGGCGCGTCCGGCCGAGCAACGCGCGCTCAAGGCCAACGAAGTTCTGGCTGCCGAAATGGGTCTGGCGGCCTGATCCGACCGGTGCGGGCAGCGGCACTGTGGTAAAAGGCGCAGATGCGCCGTGCCGACCGCCTGTTCCTCGTCATTCATGCCCTGCGTGGCCGCCGTACCGCCTTGCCGGCGCGGCGGCTGGCCGAGACGTTGGGGGTATCGCTGCGTACCGTGTATCGCGACGTGGCCGACCTGCAACTGTCCGGCGTTCCGATCGAAGGCGAAGCCGGCGTCGGCTACGTGCTGCGCAAGGGCGCGGACATTCCCCCGCTGATGTTTACCCGCGACGAACTGGAAGCCCTGGTGGTCGGCACGCGCTTCGTGCGCGCGTTTGCCGGCAAGCGCCTGTCGACCTCGGCGCAGGCGGCGATGCTGAAGATCGAAGCCGTGCTGCCGCCCGAGTTGAAACAGCGTGCGGAACACACGCGCATCTATGCGCCGGTGTGGGAAGACCAGTTCCATCGCGACCATGCCGCCTTGATCGACACCCTGCACGGAGCCATCGGCGCACGCCGGGTGTTGCGACTCGACTACGCGGACGAGAGCGGCAAGGCCACACGGCGCGAGGTCGAGCCATTGTGCCTGGCCTTCTGGGGCGGCAAATGGACATTGGGCGCGTGGTGCCGCCTGCGCCGCGACTTCCGCAATTTCCGCCCCGACCGCATGCAGGCGTGCGAGCCGTGTGAAGCGCATTTCGACGATGATCCGGCGCGCAACCTCGATGCCTACTTCGTCGCCATGAAACACGCCCCTGCGGACATGCCCTGATCCGCCCGTGACTTGTGGCCGGCTGTCATCCCCGCCGCGGCTTTGCGATGATGGAGCGTCGATGTTGCGAGGTATCCCCATGAAACGTTTCCTCACCTGCCTGCTCCTGGCCGGCCTGATCGCGACGCCGTTGGCGCATGCCAGCCAGACCGATCAGGCATTCAAGGCCATCTATACGGCCGAATGGGCCTGGCGCACCGGTCAGCCGCAACCGAATGGCCAGCCATCGCCACCGCCGGACAACAGCCGTCTGGACACGGTCGACGCCAAAAGCCAGCACCAGCGCCTGGCGTACTGGCAGCAGGTGATGAAAAAGCTCGATGCGCTGGACGTCGGCAAGCTGTCGCCGGCCAACCAGGTCAACTACGCGGTCTACCGCGAGCAGATCGCCAACTTCATCGCCGACCAGAAGTTCAAGCAGTGGCAGATGCCGTTCAACAGCGACTCCTCATTCTGGGCCGACATCGGTTACGAGCTGGGCGGAGGCCGTCTGCGCACGGCTGATGATTACCGGCGTTACATCGACCAGCTGCACCAGATTCCGCGCTACTTCGACCAGCAGATCGCCAACATGCGTCTGGGCCTGGAACGCGGCTTCAGCGTGCCGCGCGCGGTGCTGGACGGGCGCGACAAGTCCATCGCCATGGTGGCCGACATCGCCGATGCGACGAAGTCGAGCTTCTACAAGCCGTTCAAGCACATGCCCTCGACCATTCCGGCCGACCAGGCGGAAAAGTTCAAGGCCGCGGCGCTCAAGAGCATCGAGAACGGCGTCATTCCTGCCTACGCCAAATTGCTGAAGTTCTTCGACGACGTGTACGTGCCTCATGCACGCAAGACCCTGGCGGCCGAGGACCTGCCCGACGGCAAGGCCTACTACCGGCACCAGATCAGGAAATACACGACGCTCGACCTGACACCGCAACAGATCCACCAGATCGGCCTCGAGCAGGTCGCGAAAATCCACGCGCAAATGCTGGACGTGATGAAGCAGGCCGGCTTCAAGGGAGACTTCGCCCCCTTCGTCAAATACCTGCGGACCGATCCGAAGTTCTACGCGAAAACGCCACAGGAACTGCTGAACAAGACCGCCTGGGTGGCCAAACAAGTGGACGGCCAGATGGCCAAATTCTTCGGCCACCTGCCGCGCCAACGTTTCACCATCGTGCCGGTGCCGGCGACCATCGCGCCCTACTACACCTCCGGCCGCGGCGGCGCCGACCAATACCTGGTCAACACCTACGATCTGAAGGCGCGCGCACTGTTCAACATGCCGGCGCTGACCCTGCACGAAAGCTATCCCGGCCATTCGCTGCAACTGGAACTGGCGCGCGAACGCCATGGTCAGCCGGCATTCCGTCGCAACGGCTACATCTCGGCCTACGGCGAAGGCTGGGGCCTTTATTCCGAATTCCTCGGCAACGAGATGGGCATCTACGACACGCCGTACAAGAAATTCGGCTACCTCGACTACCAGATGTGGCGCGCCTGCCGCCTGGTCATCGATACCGGCATCCACGCGATGGGCTGGTCGCGGCAGAAGGCCATCGACTACCTGACCGACCACACCGCGCTCAGTCACCTGGAAATCGTCAACGAGATCGACCGCTACATCAGTTGGCCCGGCCAGGCCGACAGCTACGAGCTGGGTTACCTGACCATCCGCCGCCTGCGTGCCAAGGCCGAAAAGGCGCTGGGCAGCAAGTTCGACATCCGCGCCTTCCACGACACCGTGCTTTCCACCGGCTCGGTGCCCATGCCGGTGCTGGAAAAGCGCATCGACAAATTCATCGCCGAAGGCGGTCTGGAGCCGGATTACGGTTGCGACTGCGACAAATAGGAGGTAGGAGCCTGCCCTGCAGGCGATGGCGTGATTATTCGAATAATCCGATCATCGCCTGCAGGGCAGGCTTGTATGTTCGATCCCGGCAGTGCAGAAAGGGCCTGCCGGGGTGGAGGGACCAAGCAAGCTCCTACGAAAGGCAACCTGAACCAGATTTTGGCATGACATGCACATATGAAGTAATATGGTATACAAGTTTCGTAGTAAACCTCCATGCCATCCACCTCGCCAGCCCGCAAATCGCCTGACCCGGCGCCGGCTCCGGAAGCCGCGGCGCTGAACGCGTTCTTCCGTATCGCCGAAGCCTGGAACCTGCGCGTGGCCGAACAGCGCAAGCTGCTCGGCGATCCGCCCGAATCGACGTTCTACAAGTGGAAGCGCGAACGCCACGGCGCGCTGGGCCGGGACACGCTGGAGCGCATCAGCTACCTGCTCGGCATCTGGAAGAATCTGCAGATCCTGCTGCCGGACGAGAACCATGCCGATGCCTGGGTGCGCCGCGCCAACGACGCCTTGCCTTTCGGCGGTCGCAGCGCATTGGAACGCATGTTGTCGGGACAGGTGGCCGACCTGTACGAAGTGCGCCGTTACCTCGATGCCCAGCGTGGCTGATCCGGAACACAAGGCGTCGCGGAGCGTGAGATGACGGATGCCGATACTGACCGCATGCCGTCGCCACCCGTCAAACGCATCCGCTGGACGCGTGCCTTCCGCATCGTGTCCAGCCGCTTTCCGCCCGTGGGCGTGTTCGACCGCATCGCCGATCCGGCCGAGCTGGACGCCCTGTTCGAACTGGAAGCGATGACCAACCCGCGCCTGCGCCAGGAAGCCGGCGCGTTGTCGCTGGTGCCGGAAAACCGGCGCATCGGCGGCCCTGGCACGACACCGGTGATGGCAGCCTTTACGCATCTCAACCCCGAAGGCAGCCGCTTTTCCGACGGCAGCTACGGCGTGTTCTATGCCGCGCACGAGGTCGCCACCGCCATCGAGGAAACCGTGTACCACCGCGAGCTTTTCCTGGCGGCCACGAAACATCCGCCCATCGACCTGCAAATGCGCTGTTACCGAACCGGCGTGCACGGTCGCCTGCATGATCTGCGCGGCGACTGGAAAGCAGCGCACGATCCGGACAGCTACGCGGCCAGCCAGGCACTCGCCAGACACCTGCGCGAAGACGGTTCCAACGGCATCGTCTACGACAGCGTGCGCCATGCGGGTGGCACCTGCGTGGCCGCGTTCTATCCCGACGTGGTCGACCCGTGCGTGCAGACCGGGCACTACATCTACCGCTGGAACGGCGAACGCATCGACGCGGTGCTGGAAGTGGCCGAGGTTCCGCGATCACGCCCATGAAAATCGCCGGTTGTAACGGCATTGCAGGCAGGCGCCTGCGCGCGAGCGAATGTCGTATCAGGCGTCCGCGTCGGTGGCGAAGCCTTCGCGCGTGCCGCGCTGGATGACGTCATCCTCGTCACGCACGTCGCGCGCGGGAATCGAAGACAGTTCCTTCAGCCTGTCGTAAAGCGGCGCGAAATCCGGCTTGGTCGCCTCGAACAGCTGCTCGAAATCGTCGATGACGAAATACGTCTGCTGATAGGTGTCGATGCGGTACTGCGTGCGCATCACGCGCGCCAGGTCGAAACCGATGCGGTTGGGCGCGGCCGATTCCAGCGAGTAGATCGACTCGCCCCGCGAGCTGACGATGCCGGAACCGTAGATGCGCAATCCACCCTTGTCGCGAATCAGGCCGAACTCCACCGTGTACCAGTAAAGGCGCGTCAGGTTCATCAGCGCCTCGGGGCCGATCTTTTCCGCCTTCAGGCCGCCGCGGCCGTAGGCTTCCATGTAATCGGCGAAGACCGGGTTCATCAGCAACGGCACGTGGCCGAACAGGTCGTGGAACAGATCCGGTTCGCTGATGTAGTCGATCTGCCCGGGTGTACGAATCCACCAGGTGACGGGGAAACGGCGGTTGGCCAGGTGGTCGAAAAAAGTCTGCTCGGGCAGCAGGCCTTCCACGCCGATCAGCTTCCAGCCGGTGGCGTCGGTGAGGATCTTGTTGAGCTCGTCGAAACGCGGGATGGCGTCGGCGGTCATCTCCAGCATGTCCTGCGCGGCGAGAAACTCCTCGCAGGCGCGGCCCGGAAGCACCTCGCGCTGGCGCGCGAACAATTGCGCCCACACCTTGTGATCGGTGGCGGTATAGCTGTCCCAAGGCTGCTCGACCACGGCCGTGGTGTAGACCGGGATCGTGCCGCGGTCGGTCTGCTGGTGTTCCACGCGTCGGGGCTGGGTATTCATCACGAACTCCTGAAAACTGCCTGTTCCCAGCCTAGCGTGAGCGGCGCGCAAGATGGTTGCCATATTGCGCCAGATGTTCGTGGATGTGCAATATTATTGCGTATCCTGTCTTTATTGGCGCAGAATCAACACATGAACCTGGATCGCACCGATTACCAGATCCTGACCCAACTGCAGGCCGACGGCCGCATGACCAACGCGCAGCTGGCGGAAAAGGTGAACCTCTCGGCGTCGGCCTGCCTGCGCCGTGTGCAGCGCCTGGAGCGCGAAGGCGTGATTGCCGGCTACGCCGCGCAAGTCGACGCCCTGACCCTGGGCCTGGATCTGCAGGCCTTCGTGCGCGTGCAACTGAAACAGCACGACAGCGCCACCGTGGAAGCCTTCGCCCAGCGCGTCAACGAATGGGATGAAGTCGCCACCTGCCACGCCCTGACCGGCGACATGGACTACCTGCTGCACGTCTACGTCAGCGACCTGGAACACTTCTCGCACTTCCTGCTCGACCGCCTGCTCAACACCGGCGGCGTCGCCGACGTCAATTCGAGTTTCGTGCTGCGTACCGTCAAGCAATCGTCATCAGTGCCGTTGGGGCGGGCGGCAGGTTAGGCCAAGCCTTTCGGCGAGGGCGCCTACGGACTTCGCGGCGCGCTTGGTGGCGAGGTCGCGCGATCCAGCGGACTCATGACGCCAAGACCGCCCCGATTGAGCACGTGGGTATAAATCTGCGTGGTGGCCACGTCCTTGTGGCCCAGCAATTCCTGCACGGTGCGGATGTCGTAACCATCCTCGATCAAATGCGTGGCGAACGAGTGCCGCAGCGTATGGCAGGTAGCCGGCTTGTGGACATGCGCCGCGTACCGCGCCTGTTTCACTGCGCGCTGCAGCCCTGATTCGTCCACGTGATGACGGCGCACCACGCCATCGCGCGGATCCAGGCTGCGTTTGCAAGCGGGAAACACATATTGCCAACCCCACTCTGCGTTGGCGTTGCGATACTTGCGCAACAGGGCGTCCGGCAACCAGACACGACCGAAACCGGCGCGCAGGTCGTTGGTGTGGATGCGCTGCGCTTCGGCAAATTGATTGCGCAACGGGTCGACCAACGAGCCCGGCAGCATCGTGCGCCGATCCTTGCCGCCCTTGCCGTGGCGAATCAACAGCTCGCGTCGCTCAAAATCCACATCCTTAACGCGCAATCGCACGCATTCCATCAGCCGCATGCCGGTGCCGTAAAGCAGACTGGCCATCAGCCAGTGTACGCCGGTCATTTCATCCAGCATCGCCTGCACCTCGCGGCGCGTCAGCACCACCGGCAGGCGGCGCGGCTTTCTGGCGCGCTGAATATCGTCCATCCACGGCAACGCCACGCCCAGCACCTCGCGGTAAAGAAACAGCAGCGCCGACAACGCCTGATTCTGGGTGGATGGCGACACCTTGCCCTTCACGGCCAGATCGGTCAGAAAGCATTCGATCTCGGGCGCCCCCATGTCACGCGGATGGCGTTTGCCGTTGGCCAAAATGAAACGCCGAATCCAGCCCACATAGGCTTCCTCCGAACGCCTGGCCATGTTGAGCCGACGCATGCGACCGCGCACCTGGTCGAGCAAACGCGGTTCCCGAGCGCCATGCGAAGAACTTGCGCGCCCATGAGGGTGGTGCAAAGATGCCATGAAATGGGGCCTCCACGAACCTGGAAATGGCTGCAAGGTTAGGCCGACGGATTAGGCTGCACAG
>DASSTF010000193.1:0-14800 GCA_035708045.1 Rhodanobacteraceae bacterium
TTCCATTGCCCCCGAGGCATCGGTGCTGGACGCCATCAAGCACATGGCGGAAAAGCGCGTCGGCGCCCTGCTGGTCATGCGCGGCGAAAGGCTGGTCGGCATCATTTCCGAACGCGACTACGCGCGCAAGGTGATCCTGCAGGGGCACTCCTCGGCAGACACCCCGGTATCCAGCATCATGGCCGGCTCGCCGCTCACGGTGGACCCCGATGCCAGCGTGGCCGAATGCATGCGACTTTGCACCGACAGCCGCATCCGCCATTTGCCGGTACTGGAAGGCAACAAGGTCGTCGGCGTGATTTCCATCGGCGACCTGGTCAAGGCCGTGATCGACGAACAGGCGCAGGAAATCGAACACCTGCAGCGTTACATCGCCGGTTGACGACGCGCACGCCGGACACACGCCGAAAGTTGGCGGCGCGGAAACCGCGTCCGCGGAATCGGCTTGTCAGACCTTTGCCCGCTCGATGCGTGACGCAAGATGTTCCGGTCGCAGCAGACGCTCCGACCAGATTATTTCAGCCATCGGCCGAGGCGCTTCCTGGCCTGCACATGCGAGGCGACCCGACCCTCGGCAAGGGCCTGCTCTCTACGGGCGATACCTTCGAGAATAGTCATCCGCTGTTCCATGAGCTCATATGTTTCAGCGTCCAGGATGTACGCACTGGGGAGCCCATGTTGCGTGATGAGAATAGGCTCCTTGTCGCGCTCGACTTCGGAAAGGAGTGCGGTGACTCGACGCTTGAGAGTGGTGACGAGTTCGGTACGCATGGAGTGACACCACAGTCTCACTTCCGGCCTTGCGATTGGCTGCATCTTCCAACGACAAGTGAACCTAAGTGGGCGGGGCAGTGACTATCCACCATGGGTAGCCTTGTAGCGTTCCACCTGTTCCAAATATTCCTTATCCCCAGCAGGGGCGTAAGGCTTCCAACCCATCGCTTTCACTTGCTTCATAAGGCGAACGTTGGCTTGATAGAGTGCGTTGAAATCCGCGCGCTGTGCAGGTGGTAGCACCTTGGGAGTCAAGTGATGC
This sequence comes from Rhodanobacteraceae bacterium, assembly GCA_035708045.1. Classification (GTDB taxonomy): domain Bacteria; phylum Pseudomonadota; class Gammaproteobacteria; order Xanthomonadales; family Rhodanobacteraceae; genus Oleiagrimonas. Next base: position 1,037 of record DASSTF010000193.1, read on the forward strand.
ACCAGGTAGCGACGAGCAAGTTGCAGGAAATAGGCGTCTGCCTCATACACAAGTCCATTGGGATTTTTGGAATCAAGCCGGCGCACGAGGAGAGCCAAACCGAGCAGATAGCCAGGCGGACGCGTGTGCGCATAGTGACTCTCCAAGGGACCGAGCATTATTCCGACAGTTTCCCGCGGCGTGGTGGTTCGTAGGTAAATCCCACTCTGAATCGCCAACGGCGCAATATGAAACTCGTTGATGTATTTGGAGTCGGGAGGCGAGTCGGGGCTGGTGGCCTCAATATTGAACCATCGACCATTGACGTCGCGGAGCCGCGCAAATTCGTGCTGCGGCGCTTGGCTCAACGTCATGTCAAGACCAAGCTTCTGGCCCAGAATGATCAGCAGCGTGGGCATCGACACGCAATTGCCCTTGCGCGTGCGCAGGTAGGTCGAAACCAGTTTGGTCTGGTAGTTCTTCCCGAGTGGATCATCCAAATCATAGGAAAAAGGATGGTTGTCGTTCCAGGGCCCGGGCATGTAGATCACCTGACCCAGCGCCGTCATCACTTGAGTTGGCGCCGCTCCCTTTGGCACTCGCACCCGAACCAAATTGGCCCAGTGGTCAAGTTCGGCATTGAAGGCTTTCGCGTCGAACGCGGGATTGATCGCGCGTTCGATGGCCGTCTGCACCTTTGCATAATCGACCCGACCATCTGGTGCATTCGCCAACTGAGCCAAGAGGCGTACGTTCGGGTTGTCAGGGGTCGGCACAGGGCCAAGCGACTGACCCCAGACCCAAGGACTGATCGCCATAAAGCAAATCATCCACCATAACCGCGTAAAGCAAGTGGTTATCCGACAAAAGGTGGTGTAATCGCAAACACCGGAGCCCACATTCTTCATCCTTTCCAAGCTCCAAATCGCCAAGTACAACTAGCTCATACGTGTGATTAGTTCCAGCGTGACGACTTTCGAGCGCGTGACCGTACTGCGACGGCGGTGAGCTAGGGATTCATTCCCCCATTCGAGGAATAATTTCAGTACGCAAAAACTCTATTCGGTTATACAACATTTCTGCATGCTTGACAGTGGGTTCTACTGACACCGGGAATACACCAGAAAGATCGTCCGAGTTCCGAACTGCAGCGATCCATTGATCCATCAAATCACAATATCTCTCAAGTGCATGAGCCTCATCATCCATTGGTTCAACGACCAAATAAGCACTAGGTAAATCTCCAATAATCACCCAGAGTTCGTCATCAGTCCCTTGTATTTTCCATGGAAAGTCTACCAAGAAAACAGCCACTATCCCACCCACACCGTAGGCAAGATATATGTTATTAATTGGAGGGCACCAAGAAAATGATTTCAAATAATCTTTTGCCATCGCCGCCATTTCGCGTAACTTGGCGGTGTCAACATTACTATCTCCAGCAATATCAGAAAGCTTCTGGTAGTACGCCTTTTTGATCATGGAATAACAATCGGCTCAATAAGAGGCTCAATAATTATGGGCTCAACCACTGGAGGAGGCTCAACAATCGGGGGCTCGACAGGCGTAGGCTGCTCGGGCACTGGCGGAGGAGTTTTGGGGCTCGCAGCTCTACTGGAACGAGCCCCCACCTCTTAAAATCACCATTATCCTTGTGCTCCCGCATATGCTGATCGTGAGGTTGAGGCTCGTAGTTTTGCGGATCGTTTGGAGCTCCGCCATCAGCCACAGCTTGTTTATGTGCTACATCTTGATTTCTACCCGTAGCAGGGTCTTTAGGCCATTTCTTTCCAGTCATTTTCTCCCAGCGCTTTCTTAGTGTGGCGCTAGATTTCCGTGGTTCTGGTTTCAACGGCCTCGACTGCGGACAACCGACAATTGAGGATGAACACCCTGGCGGCCGCTCTTGATCCGGCGGGACCTGGCCCATCCGCCCATCAGGGTCAATAAACCGGACAGGGTTATCGTTGGCATAGGCATAACGATTGAAATTAAATATGTCACCAGGTTTCGGCGGCACCGGATCCGGTGATACAAAATGGGCATGCGCGACCGTACTGATACTAATGGCCGCCACTATGCAAAGACCAATCCATGCTCTCTTCCTCAATGTCGCTCTCCCCTAATCCTCGCCCGACCTTACACCCTCGCGCTGAGGATCGCAATGCCCAGCATCTCCCAATGACACATGAGCATGGGGGAGGCGTCGTGATTCCAACGACAAGTGAACCTGAGCACGAAGTCATAGGGTCATCCTTGGAGAATGATCGCGACCCTCGATACCCGCCGTTTGACCTGCATCACCGATATGCAGACGTTTCAAGGACAGTGATTTGCTTCGCCGTCAAAAACCCCGATGCCGTCGGACGCGGCGCCGCTGGTTGGTCGAACTGTTGCAGTAGTTCGACTATGGTGCTGTCCCGTGCGGACAAAGGTGTGCCGCTTTGACATAAGGTGGCGGCCACTTCCGCGGCACGCTCACTCCACCGTGACGGACTTGGCCAGGTTGCGCGGCTGATCCACGTCGGTGCCGCGCGCGACGGCGACGTGGTAGGCCAGCAATTGCAGCGGCACGGTGAAGATGGCCGGCGCGGTGAAGTTGCCGCCTGCCGGGATTTCCACCAGTTCGCCTTCGTCTTCGGCCAGATGGAAACCAGTGCGGGCATCGGCCAGCACCAGCAGGCGGCCGCCGCGTGCGCGCACTTCCTGCAGGTTGGATTTGAGCTTGTCCAGCAGCGCGTTGTTGGGCGCCACGGCGATCACCGGCATGGCTTCGTCGACCAGCGCCAGCGGGCCGTGCTTGAGCTCGCCGGCGGGATAGGCCTCGGCGTGGATGTAGGAAATTTCCTTGAGCTTGAGCGCGCCTTCCAGCGCCACCGGGAACTGCTCGCCACGGCCCAGGAACAGGGCGTGTTCGCGGTGCACGAACTGCTCGGCCAGCGCCACGATGACCGGCTCGCATTCCAATGCCTGCTGGATGGCGCGAGGCAGGTTCACCAACTCGTCGCACAGCGTCTTGGCGCGTGCGGGGTCAAGTCCGTGCTGGCGTCCCAGTTCCAGCGCCAGCAGCGCCAGTGCGGTGAGCTGGGTGGTGAAGGCCTTGGTCGAGGCCACGCCGATTTCGGGGCCGGCGCGGGTCATCAGTTTCAGGGCGGCCTCGCGCACCAGCGAGGATTCGGGCACGTTGCAGATGGCCAGCGTGGCGAGATAGCCGCGCTTGCCGGTTTCGCGCAGGGCCGCCAGCGTGTCGGCGGTTTCACCGGACTGCGAAATGGCCACGAACAGCGTGTCCGGCGGCACCACCACCTCGCGGTAGCGATATTCGCTGGCCACTTCCACGCTGACCGGAAGCCCCGCCAGCGACTCGATCCAGTATTTGGCCACGAGGCCGGCGTGGTAGCTGGTGCCGCAAGCCACGATGTGCAGGCCGCGCGTCTTGTTCAGCACGGTTTCGCCGTCGACACCGAAGATGTTGGGCAGCACGCCGTGCGGACCGATGCGACCTTCCAGGGTGTCGGCCACGGCGCGCGGCTGCTCGAAGATTTCCTTCTGCATGTAGTGGCGGTATTCGCCACGCTCGACGGCATCCGCGGACAGATCGCTTTCGCGTACCGCGCGCTCGGCGGGACGACCGTCGGCATCGTGCACCTGCCAACCGTCGCGGCGAATCTCGACCATGTCGCCTTCTTCCAGATAGGCCACCTTGCGCGTCACCTGGATCAGCGCCTGCACGTCCGAAGCGAGGAAGTGTTCACCGATGCCGATGCCGACCACCAGCGGGCTGCCGCGCCGCGCGCCGATGACGCGATCCGGCGACTGGCTGTCCATGATCGCAATGGCGTACGCGCCTTCCAGTCGTGCCAACGCCGCACACACGGCCGCGTGGAAATCCATGCCCTGCCCGAGATGCGTGTCGACGAGATGCGCGATGACCTCGGTGTCGGTCTGCGACACGAACTGGCAGCCGAGCGCCTTCAGCTCCGCGCGCAGGCTCTCGTGATTCTCGATGATGCCGTTGTGCACCACGGTGACGCGGCCGGCCACGTGCGGATGGGCATTGTCCTCGCTGGGCGCACCATGCGTGGCCCAGCGCGTATGCGCGATGCCGGTGCCGCCCGGAAGCGGGTGCGCCAGGTAGCGCTCTTCCATTTCCCGCACCTTGCCCACGGCACGCACGCGTTCGACGCCCTTGTCGTTGAGCACGGCCAGACCGGCGGAATCGTAGCCGCGGTATTCCAGCGCCTTCAGGCCGGCAATGAGGATGGGGGCAATGTCTCGTTGGGCGACGGCGGCAACGATTCCACACATGGTCGGTTTTCCTTGTCGATCTTTTCGTCAGTCCGGCGCATGCGGCATGCCGGTGCCATATCGTAGACCGGGCATGGCCCGACCAAAAGGGCGATGTCAGCCGACGGTTTGCTACCTGAACGGCTGTGGCGTCAATTCACCTGGCGACGCAGGTAGTTCAACAGGTCGATGCGCGTGATCAGGCCGAGGAACTTGTCGCCGTCGGTGACGATGGCGACGTGGCCGCGATCGAACACCGGCAGCAGGTCGTCGATGTGCGCATGCACGTCGAGCTTTTCCAGCTTGCTGACCATGGCGCTGGATACCGCCTCGGTGAAGCGCGTCTGGTCGCCGTGCACGTGCAACAGCAGATCCGATTCGTCGATGATGCCGACGATGCGCTCGCCATCCATCACCGGCAACTGCGACACGTCGTACAGTTTCATGCGGTTGTAGGCCGTGACCAGCAGATCGGTCGGCGCCACCACCACGGTGTCGCGCTGCGCGTAGGGGCGCATGATGAGGTCGCGCAGATCGCCGTGCTTTTCGCGCTCGATGAAGCCGTTGTCGACCATCCAGTAGTCGTTGTAGAGCTTGGACAGGTACTTGTTGCCGGTATCGCAGACCAGCGTGACCACGCGCTTGGGTTCGCTCTGCTCGCGGCAATAACGCAATGCGGCGGCCAGCAGCGTGCCGGTGGACGAGCCGCCCAGCACGCCCTCTTTCGCCAGCAGTTCGCGCGCGGTGAGGAAACTTTCCTTGTCGCTGATGGCGTAGGCCTTCTTCACCCGGGAAAAGTCGCTGATGACGGGCAGGAAATCCTCGCCGATGCCCTCGACCATCCAGCTCGCGGATTTCTCGCTTTTGGTGCCTTCGTTGATGTATTCGGCCAGGATCGAGCCGACCGGGTCGGCCAGGATCAATTGGGTGTCGGGCGAGGCCTCGGCGAAATACTGCGACAGACCGGTCATGGTGCCGGACGAACCGCAACCGAACACCAGTGCGTCCACCCTGCCGTCCATCTGTTCGAGGATTTCCGGACCGGTGGTGGCGCGATGCGCGGCCGGATTGTCGGGATTGCCGAACTGGTTGATGAAATACGCGCCGGGCGTTTCCTCTGCAATCTTCGCGGCCAGATCCTGGTAGTACTCGGGATGGCCCTTGGCGACGTCCGAACGCGTCAGCACCACTTCGGCGCCCATCGCTTTCAGATTGAAGATCTTCTCGCGGCTCATCTTGTCCGGCACGACGAGGATCAACTTGTAGCCCTTGGCCTGCGCCACCAGCGCCAGGCCCAGACCGGTATTGCCGGCGGTGCCTTCGACCAGGGTCGCGCCAGGCTTGAGCTTGCCGGCCTTTTCCGCGCCCTCGATCATCGACAGGCCGATGCGATCCTTGATCGAGCCGCCGGGATTCATGCTTTCCAGCTTCAGATACAACTCGCAAGGGCCGGTATCCAGATGCGCGACGCGCAGCATCGGGGTCTGGCCGATCAATTCGAGAATGCTGGAATGGACGCTCATGCAAAACTTCCTGGACGACACGGTGCAGGCGGCATCATAACCGAGACGGCAAAACGCAAACCGGCGCGGACCCGATGGCCCGCGCCGGCTTCATGGGGAAGTCAATGGGTGGTGCGATGTCGATGTTCGTCCCACATGCGCAGCAGACGATTCTTGGCCACCAGTTTTTCGCGCTTCATGCTGGTCAGGGTGTCTTCGTCCATGGGCAGCACACCGATTTCCGCATCATGCACCTTGCTGTCGAGTTTTTGATGGTGGTGGTACAGGCGGCGGAACTCGGTATTGGCCTTCATCAGGGCCTCGATGTCGTCACGCTGCTGATTTTCAAACATGGCAATCTCCCATCAGGCAGGCGCACACCACCGCGGCCGGCCCCGCGGCGACGTGCAAACAAAACATGGAAACGCAGACATCCGCGCCACACCGGATCGCGGTGGTGGCGGGTTCGAACGGGGCGGATGAATGCATGATGCTGACCGGCAACCTGAGGGGTGCGAAAGATCCCCTCGGCAACTTGACCCTACTCCTTCGGGACAGTGACTGCAAGCACTCGGCGAACTCTGAAAATTTGCGTTAAAACAACCAGTTGTAAAGCGTTAAAAGGCCGTGTCCAGAGCGTGGAAATCGTGTGCAGGAGCCTGCCGCACAGGCCCCTACTTGTCCTGGAGGATCACCACCACACGCCGGTTTTTCGCCCGTCCGGCCGCCGTGTCGTTGCTGGCCACGGGATGGGTCTCGCCCATGCCGACGGCGGTGATGCGCGAGGCGCTCACGCCCTGTTCCACCAGGGCACGGCGCACCGACTGCGCACGCTTCAGCGACAGCGACTGATTGACCGCGGCGTTGCCGCTGGAGTCGGTGTAGCCCTCGATGCGGATGTGCTTGTCGGGTTGCGACTGGACGAACTTCACCAGCTTGCCCAGATGCGCGCGCGCCTCGGGACGCAACGTGGTCTGCCCGGTGGCGAAAGCCACGCCGCCCAAGGTCATTTGCATGCCTTCGGCGCCCTGGCGGGCCTGCAGGTGATCGAGCTGCTGGCGCATCAGCTTGACCGCGCTTTCCGCCAGCTGGGCCTCGTGCCGGGCCAGGGCCGCGGCATGCGCCTGCGACTGGGCCAGCTTGTTGGCCTGCGCCGCCGCCGCACGCGCTTCCTCCGCGGCCTGCGAATAGGCCTCGCCCTGGGCCTGCAGGCGCTCGGCCTGCTCGGCGGCCAGCTGGTTCTGCAGACGTTCGCGCTCCAGTTCCCGACGGGTGGCGGCGGCATCGCGACGGCTGGCGGTAAGCAGGATCTGGCTGTGTTCGCTGCGCAACTGGGTCAGCTTGTGGCGGGCTTCGGCCAGCTCGGCCGCCGCCTTGGCCAGATCCACGCGGCGCTCGGCGATGTACAGCACGTAGGGCCGCCGCTTGCGGCTGACATCCTGCAGGTTCTGCACGGCCTGGCGCGCCAGGGAGCGTTCGGCTTCGGCATAGCGGCTCAACACCGGGTCGCTGGCCAGTTGATCCAGGCTGTGGGTCAGCCGCTGGTAATCCAGATCGACCTTGGCCGCCATGGCGGTCGCGGCGAATGCCGCCAGCAGGGCCGTGGCAATGAGTTTCCTTGGCATGTTCACAGGCTGCCTCCCGTCGATGGCTGGCCCGACGAGGCGGGAGGGGTCGGGACACTGGCCGCCGGCGCCGGCTGCGGCAGGGTGATCTGTGCCGGCAGGCCGCCGTTGTCGCCATCGGACGACGACGGCGATGCCGGAGCATTCAGGAGTTGCGCGCGCAACCGCTTGTTCTCGGCATTCTGCTGTCGGATCTGCTTGCGCGCCACTGCCAGATCCGCGCGGGTTTCCGCCAGACGCCCGTCGGCCAGCGATTCATTGGCCATGTCGCGCGCCAAGGCGTATTTTTCGGCGCCCATGGCGGCCTGCGCTTCCTCGTAGCGCTGCTTGGCGAATGTCAGGTCCACCGGCGCGTAGTCGGCGGCTCGGGCCGCGCGGGCGGCGTCCAATTGCTGCTTTGCACGCTGCATCAGGTTGGTGGGTGGCGGTACACTGGCGCATGCGGCCAGCAACAGCAGGGCCGAGGCGACGGCCAGAAGCCGCGCCTGCGGTGGGGTAAATCGTTTCAGTGTCATAAAACGTGACCTTCGAGACATTCGCATCCACGCCAAATGCAGACAATCTAACATCATCAACAGTTTCACCACAGGTGCCCTATGGACATCGGTTACTTTCTCAAACTGATGGTCGACAAGGGGGCGTCGGACATGTTTCTGACGACGGGCGCTCCAGTCAACATCAAGGTCGAGGGCAAGCTCTACCCCCTCGGCAACACCGGCCTGCCGCACGGCATGGTCAAGAAAATCGCCTATTCGCTGATGGACGAAGGCCAGGTACCGCAGTTCGAGCGTGACCTGGAGCTGAACATGGCGCTGGCGGTGAAGGACGCCGGCCGCTTCCGTATCAACGTGTTCAAGCAGCGCGGCGAAGTCGGCATGGTGATCCGCGCCATCAAAAGCGAGATTCCCGGCATCGACCAATTGCAGTTGCCGGCCATCTTCCGCGATCTCATCATGGAGCCGCGCGGGCTGATCCTGCTGGTCGGCGCCACCGGCTCGGGCAAGTCGACCACGCTGGCGGCGATGCTCGATCATCGCAACATGAATTCCTCCGGCCACATCCTCACCATCGAGGATCCCATCGAGTACCTGCACCGGCACAAGAAATCGGTGGTCAACCAGCGCGAGGTGGGGCTGGACACGCACAGCTATCACGAGGCGCTGAAGAACGCGATGCGCGAGGCGCCGGATGTGATCATGATCGGCGAGATCCGCGACACCGACACCATGGAAGCGGCGATTTCGTTCTCCGAAACGGGTCACCTGTGCCTGGCCACCCTGCATTCCAACAACGCCGACCAGACCCTGGAACGCATCCTCAACTTCTTCCCCGAATCGGCGCACAAGAACGTGCTGATGAACCTGTCGCTGAACCTCAAGGCGGTGATCAGCCAGCGTCTGGTGGTCGGCAAGGACGGGCGCCGCATGCCGGCGGTGGAAGTGCTCATCAACACGCCGCTGATCCGCGACATGATCCGCCGCGGCCAGACCCACGAAATCAAGGAAGCCATGGATCGCAGCCTGCAGGACGGCATGCAGACCTTCGACCAGTCGCTGTACCGGCTGTACAAGGAAGGCCGCATCGAACTGGAAGAGGCGCTCAGCAAGGCCGACTCGCGCGACGGCCTGGCGCTCAAGATCCGCTTGGCCGAAGGCGGCGGCGAGGAAAGCGCCGAGCTGGGCGGCGGCGATCCCTACAGCGCCGGGATGTACTGAGTCCGGGGCTCGGGACGAGCGTAAAGGCTCCATCACCAGGGCGGGCACTTGCCCGCCCTGCCATTCATGCTTCGCTTTTGGGCGCGTCGGGCTGCGCCTCGGGCGCGGCCTGCCGGAAGGCTTCCAGTTCCTGGCAGGCGGCGTGGATGGCGTTGATGGTCGGAAACGCCTGCATGTCCACGCCCCAGCGCAGGGCGTTGTACACCTGCGGAATCAGGCAGATATCGGCCAGCCCCGGCGTATCGCCGCAGCAGAAGCGGCCACGCGACAGGTCGTCCTCCAGCATGGCCTCGAACGCCTTGAAGCCCTGCTCGATCCAGTGCCGCGACCACTGTTCGCGCTCGACCTGCGGCATACCGCATTCGCGATCGAGGTACTGCAGCACGCGCAGGTTGCCGATCGGGTGGATGTCGCACGCCACCACCTGGGCCAACGCCCTGGCCTGCGCGCGCGCGCGCGGCGACGGCGGCAGCAAGGCGGGATTCGGCCAGGTTTCATCCAGATATTCCACGATCGCCAGCGACTGGCGCAGCGTGCGCTGGCCGTGCAGCAAGGTTGGCACCAGCTCCTGCGGATTGAGCTTGCGATAGCTGTCGGTGTGTTGCTGGCCACCGTCACGCACCAGATGCACCGGCTTCTGGATGTAACGAAGTTCTTTCAGATTCAGCGCGATGCGCACCCGATAGGCCGCACTGGAGCGCCAGTAACCGTACAAGACCAGATCTTGACTCATGAGTCGACCCCGAATCCCATTTTCCTCGTCACGTCACGCCGTTCGGCTGACGTCCTGGCGGCAGCTTGTCAGATACCCCGCTGACTGACAAATCCCTCGCGGTTGCATCCCCCCCGCCGGCGCAAGGACAATATCCCGCTTCCGATGCCTTGTCACCCGTCGCCAGTCCAGGAACCGCCATGGCTTTCATCCGCATGAACGAGCTTGACCTCAAGGGCAAGCGTGTGTTGATCCGCGAGGATCTCAATGCCCCGATCAAGGATGGCGTCATCACGTCCAGCCAGCGCCTGGAGGCGGCCCTGCCGACCATCCGCGCGGCCCGCGACGCCGGCGCGCGGGTGATGGTGCTGGCCCATCGCGGCCGTCCGACCGAGGGCGAGTTCGATCCGGAAGCCTCGCTGCAGCCGATGGCCGAATGGCTGGGCAAGGCATTGAACAGTCCGGTACGCCTGGAGCGCGACTACCTCGATGGCGTGGACGTGGCCGAAGGCGAGGTCGTGCTGCTGGAAAACTGCCGCATGAATGTGGGCGAAAAGGCCGACGACGAGGCGCTGGCGAAAAAATACGCCGCGCTGTGCGACCTCTTCGTCATGGACGCCTTCGGCACCGCGCATCGCGCGCAGGCCTCCACCCACGGCGTCATCCGGCATGCCCCGACGGCCGCGGCCGGCCCCCTGCTGGCCGCCGAGCTGGATGCGCTGGGCCAGGCGCTGGACGACCCGAAACGCCCGCTGCTGGCCATCGTCGCCGGCTCCAAGGTATCCACCAAGCTGACCGTGCTGGAATCGCTGATCGGACGCGTCGACCAGCTCATCGTCGGCGGCGGCATCGCCAATACCTTCATCGCCGCCATGGGGCACGAGGTCGGCAACTCGCTGGTCGAAACCGATCTCATGGATGCGGCGCGCAAGATCATGGACGCCGCCAAGGCGCGCGGCGCCGAGGTACCGATCCCGACCGACGTGGTGGTGGCGCCGGAGTTTTCCGCCAGCGCCACGGCCACGGTCAAGCCCGTGGATCAGGTGCGCGAAGGCGAAATGATCCTCGACATCGGCCCCGAAACCGCCGCCCGCTACGCCGAACTCATCCACCAGGCCGGCACGGTCGTCTGGAACGGACCGGTCGGCGTGTTCGAGTTCGACGCCTTCGGCAAGGGCACTGAAGCACTGGCCCAAGCCATTGCCGCGGCCGATGCCTTCTCCATCGCCGGGGGCGGCGACACGCTGGCCGCCGTGGACAAGTACGGCATCGCCGACAAGGTGTCCTACATCTCCACCGGTGGCGGCGCTTTTCTGGAATTTCTCGAAGGCGAAGAGCTGCCGGCCGTGGCCGCCCTCAAGGCGCGCGCCGACGCATGACGCCTCACACCGGCAGGCTCGCTCCTACGCCTGCGGGTTCCGGTTCCGTGGGGCAAAAACAAGATGCATGCGCTACGGTATATGGCTCCATCTGAAGGATCACGATCCATGCCAACCCTGCTCGTCACCGGCGGCGCCGGTTTCATCGGCGGCAACTTCGTGCTGCAAGCCGTGGCCGACGGCCTTACGGTCGTCAATCTGGACAAGCTCACCTACGCCGGAAATCTGGACACCCTGTCCAGCCTGGACGACAACCCCCGGCATATCTTCGTCCAGGGCGACATCGGCGACCGCGACCTGGTGAACAGGCTGCTCGCCGAGCACCGCCCCGACGCCATCGTCAATTTCGCCGCCGAATCACACGTGGATCGCTCCATCGACGGCCCGGCCGCGTTCATCGAGACCAACGTGGTCGGCACGCTGGCGCTGCTGGAGGGCGCGCGCGATTACTGGAAATCGCTGGAAGGCGACGCCCGCGGCGCGTTCCGTTTCCTGCACGTGTCCACCGACGAGGTCTACGGTTCGCTGGGCGACACCGGCAAATTCACCGAGACTACGCCGTACGCGCCCAACTCGCCCTACTCGGCCTCCAAGGCGTCCTCCGACCATCTGGTGCGGGCCTTCCACCACACCTACGGCCTGCCGGTGCTGACCACCAACTGCTCCAACAACTACGGCCCCTACCAGTTTCCGGAAAAACTGATCCCGCTGGTGCTGCACAAGGCGCTCAAGGGTGAGGCGCTGCCGGTCTACGGCGACGGCAGGAACATCCGCGACTGGCTGTACGTGGGCGACCATTGCGCCGCGATCCGCCGCGTGCTGGAAGCCGGGCGCGTGGGCGAAACCTACAACGTCGGCGGCAATGCCGAGCGCGAAAACCTGACCGTGGTGAAAACCCTGTGCGCGCTGCTCGACGAACGCCAGCCGCTGGCCGACGGCAAACCGCGAGAATCGCTCATCACCTTCGTCAAGGATCGCCCCGGCCACGACCGCCGCTACGCCATCGACGCCTCCAAACTGGAACGCGAGCTGGGCTGGGCGCCGACCGAAAGCTTCGACTCCGGCATGGCGCGCACCGTGGACTGGTATCTCGGCCATCAGGCGTGGGTCGAGCGCGTGCTCGACGGCAGCTATCGCATGGAACGCCTTGGCGCAGGGGCAATGGCATGAGTACACGCAAAGGCATCATCCTCGCCGGCGGCTCCGGCACCCGGCTGTATCCGCTGACCCAGGCCGTCAGCAAGCAGCTGCTGCCGATCTACGACAAACCGATGATCTACTACCCGCTGGCCACATTGATGCTGGCCGGCATCCGCGAAGTGCTCATCATCAACACTCCGCACGAACAAGCACTGTTTCAGAGCCTGCTGGGTGACGGCTCGCAGTGGGGCATCGAGATCCACTACGCCGTGCAACCTTCGCCGGACGGCTTGGCGCAGGCCTTCCTGATCGGTCGCGACTTCGTGGCCGGCCAACCCAGTTGCCTGATCCTGGGCGACAACCTGTTCTACGGCCACGGCCTGACCGATCTGCTCAAGCGCGCCGCCTCGCGCGACACCGGCGCCACCGTGTTCGGCTACTACGTCACCGATCCGGAACGCTATGGCGTGGCCGAATTCGATGCCTCCGGGCGCGTCGTCGGGCTGGAAGAAAAACCCGAAAATCCCAAATCCAACTACGCCGTCACCGGGTTGTATTTCTACGACCAGCGCGTGTGCGACTTCGCCGCCAGCCTCAAGCCGTCGCCGCGCGGCGAACTGGAAATCACCGACCTCAACCGCTGCTATCTCGACGAACAATCATTGATGCTGGAACAGCTCGGCCGCGGCTACGCCTGGCTAGACACCGGCACCCACGACTCCATGATCGACGCCTCCAACTACATCGCCACTATTGAGGGACGCCAGGGGCTGAAGGTGTGCTGCCCCGAGGAAATCGCCTACCTGAACGGCTGGATCGACGCCCAGGCCGTGCTCAAACAGGCCGAACCGCTGGCCAAGACCGGCTACGGACGCTACCTGCAACGTCTGGTGCGCCAGGGAGTGGTGCGATGAAACGCATCGACACCGACCTGCCCGGCGTATGCGTGCTCGAACCGCGCGTGTTCGGCGACGAGCGCGGTTTCTTCTACGAAAGCTACAACGCGGCACGCTTCGCCGAACTGGGCATCGATGCCCGTTTCGTGCAATCGAACGTTTCGCGATCCGTGCGCGGCGTGCTGCGCGGCCTGCACTACCAGTGGCCGAATCCGCAGGGCAAGCTGGTCAGCGTGCTCGAAGGCGAGGTCTACGACGTGGCCGTGGACATCCGCCATGGATCGCCCACCTTCGGACGCTGGGCCGCGGCCGTGCTCAGCGCCGACAACAAGCGCCACTTCTGGATTCCCGAAGGCTTCGCGCACGGCTTCTGCGTACTTTCCGGATCGGCGGTCTTCACCTACCAGTGCACCGCCCTGTACGACCCCGCCGCCGATGCCGGCATCCGCTGGAACGACGGCGACATCGGCGTGGACTGGCCGATCAGCCAGCCGCAGCTTTCCGCCAAGGACGAAAAGGCCCCGTTCCT
>DASSTF010000194.1:0-34348 GCA_035708045.1 Rhodanobacteraceae bacterium
GTCGGCCTTGAACAATTCGATCCCCGACCAGTTACACAGCACACGAAGTGATCGGATGTGACATCGACCGCCAAGTCACGACCAGAATTCGAACGCAAAAAAGCCTGATCCACCGCATCAACCAACGCAGGTTGTAGCCGGCGGCGGCCAATACGGCGTTCAACGCGTCGCCTTGCTGGCCTTTCAGAAAGGAACGGCGCATCCGGTGTTCACTTTTGAGGTGACCGATGACCGGCTCCACCGCCGACCTTCGTTTCAGCCATTCCCAGTCGCTTTCGCTGAGATGTTTCGGCTTGCCTCGATGCAGAACACGCACGCCGTCGATCGTGCGGCCGCGGTAGCCGAGGTCGACCAACAGGTGATCGGGCGACACGCCCGTCAAGATGCCGACCTGTTCGTGCTGGTCGGCCAGCGTGTCGCCATCGTACGGGTTGCCCGGGTAACTGCGTGCACCCACAATCAGGCCCTTCTTGGCGCTGATGGCGATGCTGACCTTGACGCCAAACTCGTACGGCTGGCGTGCCTTGCCTTTGCTGATGCACTCCACTTCCGGGGCATGCCACGCGTAGAGCTTGTTCTTGTCCTTGCGCTGCTGCGTGCGCAAGCGCTCGGCGCGTGCGAGGACGCTGGCCATGCGCTCTCTGGCTTCGGGCGAGGCTTTGCGTTCGATGTCACGGATCAGGCGACCGACGATGGTGCGCTGCTTCTTGATGACCCGACGCATGCGCTTGTATTGCCGTGCGTGGGCATACCGTCCGGCTTGGCGTGCCAGGTGCGGCGCCACGCGTCGATAGCTTTGGCGCAAGGCGATGTTCTCCTCCTGCGCGGCTTCGACCAGTTTGCATCGCGCCACTTCCAGCAGACGGCTGTCCGTGGGATGGGCGACATTCTTTTCCTGCACCGTGCTATCGACCACCACGCGCTTGAGATCACTGCGGTTGACCGCCTTCATCTTCTGTGCCGCGGCGATGGTTTGCGACAGCAGCTCTTCCACACCTTCTTCGCCCAGCCGCTGCCGATAACGGGTCAGGGACGAGGGATCACACGGCAGCCGGGTCTGGAACACCACCTCGCCGCAAAAGTACTGAAAGTACGGGTTCTCCAGCCAGCGCTCGCAAAGTGCTTCATCAGACAGGTCGTACGCATGCTTCAGATACAGCAGCCCGATGACCAAACGTGCCGGCAGCGGCCGGCGTCCCGCCCCTTCGGGGACGCCCGGCAAGGCGTGGCCGATGGCCGCAATCAATCCATCCCAAGGCATCACATGGGACACCCGCACCAGTGGATGACGCATATCGAGCATGTTCTCCAGCCGCGCCCGGAACAGCTCGTCGGCAGCGTGGTGCGGGTCATCTGCGGCGCAGGAGCGGTGAGCCATCGAAATTCCACCCGGGTTTTGCAAGAAAGTTGGTATGGGGTCGGCAAAAACCCGTGTTTTCACTGTCCCAACATCTTGTATTTTATATTACAAATCAAATGGTTGTAAATATTTCAGGGCCGACGAGTTACACGCTGTCGGAGCGCAACGCGTCATTGCACACCTCACGCCGACCAAAAAGAAGACAGTGAAGTTTCTGGTGTTTGCATCCGGCCTCGCCGTTTCGGGCTGCGGAGCCACGATCAAATATCGACCCGGTGGCCCCTCCCATCGCGAAATCGCTGCATCGCAGGCAGGGGATGCTTCATACAAAGTTACTGTCCTGGGTGACGGTTGGTACGCTGTCGCCGAGTGCACGTAGAGTGCATGTCCAGGTGTCCAAAAGTTCATTCAATTTGGTGGGTTGCAGACGATCGCCCTGCACGCCAAATTCCTGCGAGCACAATAGCAAGAAGCACAAGGCTGGCAAGTTGCACCGGAGCCCACAGAAGTTGCAGTGTGCCTACATGCAGAGTGCTCAGATTGCCATCACGCACGAAGCACAAGCTCTTGTCAGTGATCGTCGTGCCCCAGAGAAATGGCAAGACCACCCAAGCACCCGCCAGTAAAGTTGCGATATGGGGAATTGCTAACCAGCGAAGGTATCGAGCCCAAGGCCACCCAAGCATGGCAAGGCCAATCATTATCCAAGCCAGCGGAAGAAGGATGAGACTTCCGGTCCAGTTGTCGGTGCCTCCTTGGGTGCATGTGCCAACAAATGGCCCAACAAGCACCAATCCATAGATCAGCCATGATCCAACCCAACCGACGATCGCGGCTAATAGCTGAAGCCTTTGGCCGATAGTCCGCACTAGCGCAATCCCTCCACTGAACCCAACAAGTCATTCAAGCCGATGCCGTTTCGCAGCACGGCTCAATTCTGATGATATCGAAACCTGCCTGAGCCAGCCTACGGGTGAATCCAAGGCTTGCAGGGCTCTCCGACCCATCCGTCTAACCGGACTTCTTCGCCTTGATGTATTCGTTGCGGCGAAACCGCAAGGCCGACCAGTCTTCGTCGACGGCCACCATGCGGACGGTGTCGAAACCCGCTTCGCGGAGTACGTGCCAGCCGCAGTCCCGATTGAACTCGCAGGTGTATTTTCGGGAAGTTCCTTTGGGGTAGACCATCCACAGCAGCGCGTCGCCTTGCGCTGCCTTGATCAGTTTTGACGACGCCGCGTCCAGTTCGGCCTGCGTCTTGACGAAGGCCAGGGCGAAGCCGACTGCGCCGGATACGCTGCGTTTGACCGTCACGTCGTCCAGTTTTTCGATCTCGGGCTCGAACGACGCCGGGGCATTCAGCACGTGGATGACGTCATGCGTTCCCAGGTTGAGCTTCTTGAAAAGTGGTGACATGGAGGAGAACCTCGATTTCGTCGACTGCCGCCGGATCAGGCACACGGGCGCGGCTATCGCAACCTGGGCGGCGCGGTGGAGCCGCGCACGACGAGTTCTGGGCTGAAGCCTTCGTTGTGGATGTCGGTGGTGCCGCTTTCGTTGAGTTGCGCGATCAGCAGGCGGGTGGCGTGCCGGGCGATTTCGGCGGTGGCCTGGCGAGCGGTGGTGAGGGCCGGCCATGATTGCTTGGAGAACGGGCTGTCCTCGAAGCCGGCGATGGACAGGTCGTACGGCACGTCCATGCCGGCCGCGCGCGCGGCGGCCAGTACGCCGGCGGCGATTTCGTCGTTGGAGCCGAAGATCGCGGTGGGACGGTTCTTGAGCGCCAGCAGGCGGCGCGCGCCGCGAAAGCCGTCGTCGAAGGAGTAGTCGCCTTCGACGATCAGTTTCTTGTCCTGGGCGATGCCGTAGTCGTGCAGCGCGTCGGCGTAGCCTTTGAAGCGCTCGGGACTGGAACGGTGCTCCTTGCCGCCCCACAGGAAGCCGATGCGGGTGTGGCCGAGCTGGATCAGGTGTTCGGTGATGTCGTAGGCGGCGTCGCGGTCGTCCACGTAGACGCATGGCCAGCCGTCGTCCGGGTCGGCGGAGGCCGAAAGGATGCGCACCAGGTTCACGCCGGCCTCGTCGAGACGACGGATCAGGCGCGGGTTTTCGGACATCGGCGGCGCCAGCACCACGCCGGCCAGGCGCGCGCGTTCGGCCAGATCGACCAGCTCCTGCCCGAGACGCGGCGCGCGCGCGTTGCAGGGGTGGATCTGCAGGCCGAAGCCCATCTCGCGGCATACCGACAGCGCGCCCTCCTGCACCGCGATGATGTAGTAGGGGTTGGGATTGTCGTAGACCAGGCCGATGGCATAGGCGCGCGCGCTGCGCAGGCTGCGGGCCGAAAGATCCGGTCGGTAGCCAAGCTCGTCGACGACGCGCAGCACCCGGTCGCGCGTGGCCGGCTGCACCGACGGCTCATGATTGATGACGCGCGATACGGTTTTCAACGACACGCCGGCGCGCGCGGCGACGTCTTTCATCGTGGCTGCCACCTGATCTCCTCATCACCAGTGAATCGACACGGGCACCGGAGGCTCCGCTCAGGCGACCGCATCGACCATGTCGGTATCCGATGCATCCGCCCCGAGTCCCACGCGATGGCCATGCAATCCGTAGTACAGGATATACGCATAACCCGGCACCATGACCACGAGGAACGCCAGCTGGAAATTGATGACCTGTTCCAGGTGCACGAAAATCTGCGGAATCAGCGCCCCGCCGGCGATGCCCATGATGAGCAGCGCCGAACCGAATTCGGTGAACCGGCCCAGGCGCTTGATCGCCAGCGGGAAAATGGCCGGCCACATCATGGCATTGGCAAAGCCCAGCGCCGCCACGAAACCCACCGACACCGCGCCATGGGTGACCCAGGCGCCCACGGTGAACAACATGCCGAGCACCGCCGAAATGGCGAGGTAGCGCTGCTGCGACACGAACCGCGGTGTCAGGATCACGCCGACCACGTAGCCCACCAGCATGCCGAGCATGGTGAACGAGGTCAGGTGCTTGGTCACGCCCAGCGACAGCCCGGCGGACTGGCCGTAGACCACGATGCCGTCGCCCGCCATGACCTCCATGCCCACGTAGACGAACAGGCAGATCACGCCCAGCCACAGGTGCGGAAAACTGAAAATGCCGCGCCGCGAGGCATCTTCGGCATGCGCCTGCTGGCGGCTTTCCGGCCTGATCTCCGGCAGCGAGGAAAACACCACCCACACCGCCAGGATCACCAGCACGATGGCCATGATCACGTACGGCATCACCGCGCGCGATACGAAGGCATGCTGCAGCAGCGCCCGGGCTTCCGGCGACGCCGCGTCATGGATTCTCGCCGCATAGGCGGTCGCGCCACTGAGCAGGATCGCCCCGAACACGTAAGGCGCGACGCCGCCGGCCACCTTGTTGCAGATGCCCATGATGGCCACCCGCTTGGCGCCGCTCTCGATCGGGCCGAGGATGCTGACGTAAGGGTTGGACGCGGTCTGCAGCAGCGCCAGCCCGGCGCCGGTGACGAACAGCGCCACCAGCGCGCCGACGTAGCTGTAGTTGCCCATGAACCAGGCGAACAGCACCGAGCCCAGCGCCATC
Source organism: Rhodanobacteraceae bacterium (assembly GCA_035708045.1). Classification (GTDB taxonomy): domain Bacteria; phylum Pseudomonadota; class Gammaproteobacteria; order Xanthomonadales; family Rhodanobacteraceae; genus Oleiagrimonas. Next base: position 4,952 of record DASSTF010000194.1, read on the forward strand.
ACGAACAGGCCCAGCGCCATGCCCTTTTTCATGCCGGTGAACTTGAGCACCACCGCCGACGGCAGCGCCAGCACGAAGTAGGACAGGTAGAACGCCATCGGCACCAGGAACGCGCCGATGTTGTCCAGATTGAAACCCACCTTGACGAACAGGATCAGCGAACTGTTGAGCCAGGTGACGAAACCGAAGATGAAGAACAACACGCCGATGATGAACATGGACATGGTGTAGTGGGCGCTGCGGCCCGAATCGACGTGCGCAACCATGAAGCCTCTCCCCGGGTGACTGGTTGTCCAGCAGGATGGGCATCAGGTTTAACGTTGTCATGCCGTCACGTCAAGCCCCCGTTCCGCATGCACGCTTCTTCACGCACCCAACCGTCAAGCCGCACGCTACCGCATGTGGATATGACACATGGATATTGACAACGTTGTCATTCCGTGGTCAAACTGATCACCGTCACATGCCACGTGGCGGGGATTTCTCGGGAGCAGGTGGATCAAGTGAGCGGAGGGGTCAAGTGAGTCCAACGGCGGGACAACCGGCGATGCCGGTACGCGACATTGCAGGCAAGCCCTTGCTGGCGGCCGACATCGGCGGTACGCATGCGCGCCTGGGTCTGGTGCGCGGCATGCACAGCGGACACCAGATGTCCGTGCTGGCCTACCACAAGTACATCTGCGCCGAGCACGCCAGCCTCGAAGCCATCGTGCGCGACTTTCTCGACCATCACGCCAGCGAGCCGGTGACACGCGGCGCGCTGGCCTGTGCCGGTTACGAGATCGACGGTGTGGTCATCAACGACAACCTGCCGTGGAAAGTGTCCATCGAAGGGCTGCGCCAATCCCTGCAACTGGACGATCTGGCCCTGATCAACGATTTCGAGGCCGTGGCCTACGCCACGCAGTACCTCGACCCGACGTCCGCGATGCTGCTCTCGCACACCGATCAGGCGGCGCGCAAAGGACCGCAGGTGGTCGTCGGCCCCGGCACCGGCCTGGGTTCGGCGGTGCTGCTGCCGGGCGACCCGCAACCGACGGTGCTGGCCACCGAGGCCGGCCAGATCGCCCTGGCGCCGGGCAATGCGCTGGAAATGGAAATCCTGCGTGTGCTGGCGAGTACGGACGAGCACGTGTCCTGCGAGCACGCCCTGTCCGGCCCCGGCCTGACCAACCTGTACCGGGCGTTGTGCACGCTCGAAGGCGCGACGCCCGTGCAGGATTCCCCCGAAGCCATCACCCGCGCCGCCAACGCCGGCGACGATCCGCTGGCACGCAAGGCGCTGGAGGTTTTCTGCGCCATGCTCGGCAGTTTCGCCGGCGACCTGGCCATGCTTTACGGCGCGTCGGGCGGCGTCTGGCTGGCCGGCGGCATCCTGCCCAAGATTCGCGATTTTCTGGCACGCAGCGCCTTTGTCGAACGTTTCCTCGACAAGGGCCGCATGCGTGCCTTCCTCGAAAGAGTTCCCGTTCGATTGATGGAACACGGACAGCTCGGCGTCATCGGTGCCGCCGGCTGGTATCTGGACCATGAAGGTTCGATCAGCAATGCACCGAGCAAGAAGGCGGCGGTTCCGGGCGCCAAGCCCGACGATCGCCAGTGACACAAACGCGGAGTGTGAGACCACAACATACATTCACACCCGTTCAGCTACCCCGGAGGGGAGAAATCATGACTTACCGCAAGACCATGCTTTCGGCGAGTATCGTCGCGGCGCTGATGTTCGCTGGCGCCGCTGCCGCTCACGACAGCCAACCGACAAACACGCGGCCTGCGCAGCCGCAAGCCTCGCAGCAAGACACCAACCAGACCGACCAGTCCACCCGCGACGACCAGAAAAACGCCAAGGAGCTTGGCGGCATCACCGTGGTCGGCGTCCGCAATGCCGCGGCCCTGTCGCTGGAACTGAAGAAGGCGGCCGTTTCCGACATCGAAGTCGTGACCGCCGAGGACGTCGGCAAGCTGCCGGCCAAGAACGTCGCCGACGCGTTGCAGATGCTGCCGGGCGTCAGCGTCGGCACGTCGAGCGCCGGTGAGGGCGGCTTCGACGAGAACGACCGCGTCAGCCTGCGCGGCACCAACCCGAGCATGACGCTGACCCAGGTCAACGGCCACACCATCGGCACCGGCGACTGGTTCGTGCTCAACCAGACCGCCACCGTGGGGCGCAGCGTCAGCTACTCCATGCTGCCGTCGGAAATCGTCAGCGAAGTGGTGGTGCACAAGTCTTCCGAAGCCAAGCTCAACGAGGGCGGCGCCGCCGGCACCGTCAACATCATCACGCGCAAGCCGCTGCAGTTCGCCGACAAATACACGACGCACCTGACCGTCGGCACCGTCTATTCCGACCTGCCCGGCAAGTACAAGCCGCAGTTCAGCGGCCTGTTCAACTTCAAGAACGACGCCGGCACCTTCGGTTTCATGGCCCAGGCCTTCTACGAGGAGCGCAGCCTGGAGCGTTACGGCCAGGAGCTGCTCGGCCTCGAACCGCTGGCCGCCGGTGACGCCATCGTCGCTGCGCATCCGGATCTCGAAGGCGTGTATGTTCCGACCCTGCTCGGCAACGTGCTGTTCACCCAGGAACGCAAGCGCAAAGGCGGTTCGGTCGGCGTCCAGTTCCGACCCAGCGACACCCTGTCGATCAACCTCGAAGGTTTCTACAGCAAGCTGGAAGCCAACAACTACAACCGCAACTACATGATGTGGGGCACCCACTGGATCCATGGCGCGACCAATCTGGATCCGGGCTACGTCGTCCGCGACAACACCCTGCAGCATGCCAACTTCACGCCGACCGCCGGCGACACCACCGGCTACGGCATCTACGACCAGATCAGCCGCGCGGCTTCCGCGTCGACCCAGTACATCACCGCCGACGTCGACTGGCAGGCCACCGACTCCATGAGCTTCCATGCCCAGGTCGGCAACACCGAGGGCCACGGCAAGAGTCCGTATCAGGACGTGTTCGAAATGAACACCGCGCCGGGACAGGGCGCCGGCTGGACGATGCGCGGCGTCGGCCAACCCGTCGACTGGCATCTGGGCCCCGACAACAGTTCGCCGGCGGCGTCCGGCGCCTCGGCCAACTGGATCTTCGGCGAAGGCGGCATCGACGTCGTGGACAAGGAAAACTGGATCCAGATCGACAGCGAGCTGGATTTCAACACCGGCGCGCTGGAGTCGCTGCAATACGGTCTGCGCTACGCCGACCACACCCGCAAGAATGACCAGGCCTTCGCCCAGGGTGCGGGTGCGGGCTTCAACGATCCGGCCAACTTCCCGCAGACCATCGGCGGCCATTATCCGGGGGATTTCGGCAGCAAGCTCGGCGCCAACGTACCGAAGAACGTCTGGTACTACTCCACCGGCGCATTGCACGACTTCGATGCCCAGTACGCCACCCGCGGTCCGGATCGCCTGTATCCCAACGACATCTACAAGGTCAAGGAAAAGGACGGCGCACTGTACTTCCAGGCCAACTTCAGCGGCGACCGCTGGTCCGGCAATGTCGGCGTGCGTTACGTCCACACCAAGGAGGACATCGGCTACAGCAGCACCTCGCCGCTGGAAAGCGAATACAAGGGCCCGATCATGGGTTCGGCGTTTTTCCCGAACGGCTGGTACTTCAACACCCACCAGGACAGCTACAACAAGTTCCTGCCCAGCGCCAACCTGAAGTTCCACCTGACCGACGACCTGATCGCGCGCGTCGCCGCGTCGCAGACGCTGACCCGCCCGGACTACTCGGCCCTGGCCGGCTCCACCTCGCTGGACGACACCGGCCACACCGGCTCCGGCGGCAATCCGAACCTGCAGCCGCTGATCTCCACCAACTTCGACGCATCGCTGGGTTGGTACTTCGCTCCGCGCGGTCTGGTGTCGATCGGCGTGTACAGCATGTCGCTCGACAACTATGTGGACTTCGGTTTCGAGGATCGCTCCTACAAGGACATGCCGGCCAGCAACCAGGCCGGGCATGACGTGTATTCCACCTACCGCGTCAGCGTGCCGACCAATGTCGACGGCAATGTGCGCGGCGTGGAACTGAACTACCAGCAGCCGCTCGGCAAGTACATGGGCCTGAACCTGAACTACACCTACGCGGCGGGCCACACCGCCAACGGCGGTGATCTGCAGGGCACGTCCAAGAACTCGGCCAATGCCTCGTTCTACTTCGAGAACGACCGCTTCAACGCGCGCGTGTCCTACTCGTACCGTTCCTCGTACTACGCCGGTCCGGACCGCGCGGGCAAGTTCTACCTGGAAGGCACCGGCTATCTGTCGGCGGCGATCGGTTACCAGCTGACCGACTGGATGTCGATCAACCTGGTGGGCCGCAACCTCAACAATCCGATGCTGAAGTACTACGTCAAGAGCGCGGATTACAACAAGCAGCCACGGTCGTTCTACATCAACGGACGTCAGTACTACCTGACGCTGCGCTTCAAGTTCTGAGATCGATTCACGATCTCCTCCCCACGGATCCGGCACGCCGTGCCGGATCCGCTTTTTCGCACGGGGCGGGATGGACAAGACGAAACCGCAAACCACGAAGACACGCCTGGCCTCGGTGGACGCACTGCGCGGCATCACCGTGGCGGCCATGTTGCTGGTCAACGACCCGGGCGACTGGGGGCATGTGTTTGCGCCGCTGGATCACGCTGCGTGGAACGGCGCCACGCCGACCGATTTCATTTTTCCGATGTTCCTGTTCGTGATGGGCGTATCGATCGCGCTGGCGATCGTGCCCCGCCTGGAACAGGGACGCGCCCCGGCCCTGCTGCGCAACGCCGCCCTCTGGCGTGCGCTGCGCATCGTCGCCGTGGGCATCCTCATCAACGCGCTGGCGGCCTGGCTCATGCCGGGGCGCGACATGCGCTGGCCGGGCGTGCTGCAACGCATCGGCGTGTGCTTCGCCATTGCCGCCATGCTGGCCATCTACACGCCGCGACGCGCCTGGTGGATCGCCATTGCCGGTCTGCTGGCGGCCTACACCCTGATCCTGCTTTCCGGCGGCACGCTGGCCATCTACGCCAACGTCGTCGACCGCGTGGATACCTGGGCCTTCGGCCATTACGTGTGGGATTTCAACCACGCCACTGGACAAGGTCACGACCCGGAAGGGCTGCTCAGCACGCTTGACGCCATCGCGACCAGCCTGCTCGGCCTGTGCGCCGGCGAGTGGTTGCGCAAGCGGCGCATGCGTCCGTTGCTGGCGGCGGGAGTCATCGTGCTGCTCGTCGGTTACGCATGGTCGTGGTGGATACCGTTCAACAAGAATCTGTGGACGCCCTCGTTCACGCTATGGACGGCGGGCTGGTCGATGCTGGTGCTGGCCACCTTCCACTGGATGATGGACATGCGCGGCTGGCCGCCCGTGGGCCGACACTTCGGCGTCAACGCCATCGCCGCCTACGCCGGTTCCGAAATCATGCAGGTGCTGCTGCCGGCGACCGGTCTGCAGGCCCTGCTGTACGCGCCGTTGTCGCGCTGGATCACGTCCGTGGCCGGACCGTATGTCGCCTCGCTGACGTTTGCCCTGTTGTTCGTGCTGCTGTGGTGGGTCATCGTGTGGGTGATGGACAAGCGTCACTGGTACCTGAAGATCTGAATCGCGTCGCCTGGAGAAGTCGTCATGTTCCGAACACCTCTTGCCGTCTGGTTGGTTCTTGTCGCCGCGCTGGTCACTGGATCGGCCATGGCGACGACCACTGCCGTTCCGGACTGGTCGCTGATGCCGCAACCGGCGAGCCTGCAGCCGGCAGCCAGCGGCGACGTCACCGTCGGCGATGGCGACAGCGTGGTGCTCGAGGCCAACGGCAATGCGCGCGCGCTCGACATCGCGCGCCGCTTCGTGAAGCACGTGGCCACGATGCGCGGCATTCACCTGCGCCTGCGCGGCGCCAACGGGCATGGCCGCATCGTGTTCCACCTGGATCCGAAGGCCGACATCCGCAGCAAAGCCGGCTACCGCATCGTCGTCGGCGACGGGCGGATTCGCGTCACCGCGCGCACCTTGCGCGGACTTTTCTACGGCAGCATCACCACCGGACAACTGCTGACGCCCGATGCCGGCAAAGGCGTCGTGCGGGTGGCCGACGGACGCATCACCGACCATCCGCGCTACGCATGGCGCGGTTTTATGCTGGATTCCGCGCGCCATTTCCAGAGCGTGGCCGAGATCAAGCAGATGATCGACTGGATGGCCCTGCACAAGCTTGACGTGCTGCACTGGCATCTCACCGACGACCAGGGCTGGCGGCTGCAGATCAAGCGTTACCCCAGGCTCACCGATGAAGCCTCCTGCCGCAAGGCGGTCGGCCCGGACGCGGCGCTGACCGGCGGCCCGGACAAGCCCTATTGCGGTTTCTACACGCAGGACCAGGTGCGCGAGCTGGTGCGCTATGCCGCCGCGCGCTTCATCACCATCGTGCCGGAAATCGAGATGCCCGGACATGCACAGGCCGCCCTGCACGCCTATCCCGAACTCGGCGTCACCGGCAGGCAACCGCCGGTATCCACCAAATGGGGCATCACCCCCTGGCTGTACGCGCCCGACCGGCGCAGCCTGCACTTTCTGGAAAACGTGCTGGACGAGGTGATGGCGCTGTTCCCGTCCAGGTACATCCACGTCGGCGGCGACGAGGCGTACAAGGCCCAATGGGAAGCCTCGCCCGTGGTGCGTGCGCATCTGAAAAAACTGGGGCTCAAGGACATGGACGCCTTGCAGGGCTGGATGATCGACCGGATCGGCGCGTACCTCGCCGCGCATGGCCGCACCCTGGTCGGCTGGGACGAAATCCTCTCCGGCGGCAAGCTGCCACAGTCCGCTGTGGTGATGAGCTGGCACGGCGTGTCCGGCGCGGTGACGGCGGCGGAAAAAGGTCACGACACCATCCTTTCGCCCTCGCCCGTGCTGTATCTGGATCACGTGCTGTCGAATGCCCACGACGAACCCCCGGCTCGCCCGCAAGTGGAAAGCCTGAAAGACGTCTATACGTTCAACCCGTCGCCGGCCGAACTCACGCCGGCCCAGGCCGGCCACATCTTCGGCCTGCAGGCCAACCTGTGGACCGAGTACATGCCCACCTTCGCGCGCGACCAGCACGCCGTGTTCCCGCGCATGGCCGCGTGGGCGGAACTGGCGTGGTCGCCGGCCTCGGCCATCGACTGGGCCAGTTTCCTGCAACGCATGCCGGCGCAGATCGCGCGCTATCAGGCGCTCGGCATCCAGTACGCCGACAGCGCCTGGGCGCCGCGCTTCGTCTTGTCGGGCGACCATGGAAAGATCCGCGTCGCGCTGTCCAACCAGAGCGGCCAGGGCCGGATTCGCTACACCACCGACGGCAGCACGCCGACCATGCAATCGAGCGTGTATACGCAGGCACTCGAACTGCCGGCCGACAAGACCACCACCTTGCGCGCCGCCACTTTCACGAACGACGGCCTGCGCCTCGCCACGCCGCGCACCCACCGCATCGATGCCGAGGCATTGCTGACGCGCAACAGCGACCAGCTCGCCACGTGCACCCATCAGGCGCCCCTGCGCATCGAGGACGATCGCCCGCTGGACGGCCCGCGCCCGGTGTACAAGGTGGACATCATGAACACCTGCTGGTTGTGGAAGGATGCGCCACTCGACGGCGTCCATGCGATCACTCTAACGATCGGCAACCTGCCGTGGAATTACGAGCTGGCCGGCGACATCGACGGCGTGGTCGCACGTCCCGACGCCTCACCACATGGCGACATCGAAGTGCATCTGGACACCTGCAAGGGCCAACGTCTCGCGCGTCTGCCATTGGCCGAGGCCGCCAAGACCAAGGCGCAGACCACGCTCGCGGCCAGGTTACCTGTGCTGCACGGCCGGCATACCCTGTGCATTTTCGCCACCGGCGATCCGCGCAAGGGCGTCATGTGGGCCATCGATACGGTCAAGCTGTTCCCCAGCTCCCCGTAAGGGTAGTGTAGGAGCGAGCCTGCTTGCGATTGGGTCGCCGGACAATTGGGTACGCCAATCGCGAGCAGGCTCGCTCCTACACTCAGTATTCCGAATCGGAAAACCGATGAGCCAGTTCTCCCTGCTCGGCCAGCGCCGCTTCGCGCCATTCTTCGCCACCCAGGCATTGGCCGCGTTCAACGACAACGCGTTCCGCTACGCCATGGTCGGCATGGCGACTTTCGAGCTGGCGCTCTCGCACGGCGCGCTCAATAGCTACGTCAATCTGGCGCTGGCGCTTTTCATCATCCCGTTCTTCCTGCTTTCGGCCAGCGCCGGGCAACTGGCCGAAAAGTTCGAGAAGGCGCGGCTGATCCGCTACGTCAAGCTGTTCGAAATCGTAGCCATGCTGACGGCGGCGCTCGGTTTCTGGACACGCAACCTGGATCTGCTGCTGGTCGTGCTGTGCATGATGGGCGTGCACTCGACCGTGTTCGGGCCGATCAAATACGCCATCGTGCCGCAGGTGCTCGACACGGATGAGCTGACCGGCGGTAACGGCCTGATCGAGTCCAGCACGTCGCTGGCGATCCTGGCCGGCAGCCTGACCGGCAATGCGCTGATGGCCGTGCCCGACATCGGCCCGACGCTGGCCGCATGCACGGTGATCGGCGTCGCCGCACTAGGTTTTCTGGCCAGCCTCGGCATTCCCGCCGCCCCGGCCACGGCGCCGGAGCTGAAGTTCAACTTCAACCCCTTCAGCGAAACCTGGCGCACCTTGGGCCAGGTGCGTCGCAACCGCACCGTTTTTTATTCCGTGATCGGCATTTCCTGGTTCTGGTTTTTCGGCGCCACGCTGACCACGCAGTCGCCCGCCTACGCGCGCGACTGGCTGGGCGGCGACGCCAGCGTGCTGAACCTGGTGCTGGTGTTGTTTTCGGTCGGCATCGGCATCGGTTCGCTGGCCTGCGAAAAACTGTCGGCGCGACAGGTCAATCCGGGGCTGATGCCGCTGGGCGCGTTGGGCATGACGGCCGTCGGCATCGACCTTTATTTTGCGCATCCGCATGCCGCCATGATCGGCGGGCGCGACTGGTTGGCCTTCCTACAGGCCGCGGGAGGCTGGCACGTAGCGCTCGATCTTGCCCTCATCGGCGCCTTTGCGGGCCTGTACATCGTGCCGCTGTTCGCGCTGGTACAGCAACGCACCGAACCCGGCCGCCTGTCGCGCGTGATCGCCGGCAACAACATCTTGAACGCGCTGTTCATGGTGTTGGCGGCGGCACTCGGCATGCTGGCACCGCGCCTGGGCCTTTCCGTCGCCGGATTGATCACGCTGGTGGCCGTCATCAACGTGTTGGTGTTGATCTGGCTGTGCTGGCGCGTGCCCGAGTTCTGGCAACGCTTCGTCGCCTGGCTCGCACGGCGGCCAGAGGCATCGTGATCGGGATTCATGCCAAGGCGGAACGTTTGCCACCCGCGGCACGATGCCATGACAACACCACCTTCAGCCCACCCAGCGCGGAACGCGACAGCTCGATCGTGCCACCGGTGGCTTCCAGCAGTTCGCGTGCGATGGCCAGGCCGAGTCCGCTGCCACCGGATTCGTCCAGGCGTTTGCCGCGCACCAGGGCATCCGTCGCCTGGGCTTCGTCCATACCGGGCCCGTCGTCCTCGATGCTCACGCTGCTCCAGCCCTCGCCCGCACGCGCACGCACGCTGACCTGCCGGCGCGCGTAACGCACCGCGTTCTCGAGGATCGTGCCCAGGATCTCGGACAGGTCATCCGACTGCAGCGCCAGGTGCAGGCTGGCCGGGATGTCCAGGGTGAAGGCCAGCGACCCGCCCTTGTCGGTCTGCTCGAGCACGGTGACAAGGCGCTCGACAGTTTCGCGCAACGCGGCGTCGCCGCCAGGCTGGCGCCGGATCACGGCGGCACGTGCGCGCGCCAGCTCGGCCTCGATGGCACGCCGGATGGCACCAATGGACCGGTCCAGTCCATCCGCCGCCTGCGCCGCGCCGGCCTCGCGCGCGCGCCGGCTCTGCGCCGCCATCGCCGACAACGGCGTCTTCAGCCCATGCGCCAGATCCGCCACGCGTTGCCGCGCCATCGTCAGCTCGCGTTCGCGCGCATCGGCCAGCGAATTGATGGAATCCACCAGTGGCCGAACCTCGCGCAGCCCGGAGGTCGGCAACCGGGCATGCGGGCTGGCCTGCAAGGCCGCCAGGTCGCCGCGGATATGCCGCAAGGGACGCAGGCCCAGGCGCACCTGCAGCCAGGCCGCGGCCGACAGCACCAGCCACAACACCAGCAGGAACGCGCCCAGTTCCCGCCCGAATTCCGCGCGCGCGGCAGCCAGCGGCGCAGTGTCCTGGGCCAATTGCACCAGTACCGTGCCGTGCGCGCCCGGCGCGCCGATGCGTCGCTCCACGATCGCCACCTGCTCGTCATAGGGACCGTCGGCCACGCGCAGGCGCCAGTGGTCCGAAGGCACACCCGGCTCGCGTTGCAGGTCCGCATCCCACAACGAGCGCGAACGCAGCGTGCCGCTGGTGCCGACGATTTCCCAGTAATAACCTCCAGCGGGGGTTTCCAGGCGCGAATCCACCGGCGGAGTGGCCACGTGCAATGTGCCGTCCGGCTGCACGGCCAGGCCGGCCACCAGGCGCAAGCCATCCCGCGACATCTCGGCCTTGACCCGGCGCTCCATGTGGTTCTCGAACAGCAGCGTCATGAAGATCCAGGCCACCACCAGCGCCAGCAGGATTGCGCCCATGGCACCCGCCAGCAGCCGCCAGTGCAGCGAATGCCTGATCATGTCGCCGCGTCGACCATGTATCCGAAACCGCGCCGCGTGGTGATGATCGTCGCGCCGAACTTGCGCCGCAGACGCGCCACGATGGCCTCGATGGCATTGTTGTCGCCGGCCTCGGCCACGCCGTACAAATGCTCGGCCAGCTCGCTTGCCGGCACCGCGCGATCCGATTGGTGGACGAGGTAATCCAGCAGGCGGAATTCCAGCGGCGACAACTTGGCCGGCGTACCGGCGAAGGTGGCCGTCATACGCATGGTATCCAGGCGCAGGCGGCCGATTTCCACCACATGCGACACGCGCCCGGCACCGCGCCGCACCAGCCCGCGCACGCGCGCCACCAGCTCGCCCATCTCGAACGGTTTGCCCATGTAGTCGTCGGCGCCCGCCTCGATGCCTTCCACCTTTTCGGTCCAGTCCCCGCGCGCCGAGATCACGATCACCGGAAAGCCGCGCCCGGCCGAACGCCAGCGCCGCAATACCGACAGGCCGTCCAGCCGCGGCAGGCCGAGGTCGAGCACGGCCACCGCGTAGTCCTCGACGTCACCGCGATACCAGGCGTCCTCGCCATCGCCGGTGGCATCGACCGCGAAGCCGGCCGCATCCAGGGCGCGCGACAAGTCGGCCTGGATGTCGGGATCGTCTTCGACCACGAGGCAACGCATCAATCATCGTCCTCAATCTTGCGAACCTTGCCGGTGCCGGCGTCCAGCTTGACCTCGCGCACGCGTCCCTTGTCCGTCAGCACCTTCACTTCGTATTCCCAGCCGTGGTGATGGCTGTGTTCCAGCTCCACCTCGATCACGTCCCCGGGTACGCGCGCGTGGACGATTTCCAGTATCCGGCGCAACGGCAGGATGTCTCCGCGTTGCAGCAACTGGCGCGCCGTGACGTGGTCGTCGTGGTCATCATGCCATGCCATGGCGCGCGTGGGGACGAACACGGTCGCGGCGACTACCAGCAGGGCCGGCAACGCCACAAGCGCGAGGGCAAAAAACCGGGATCGACGTTGGGCATTCATGCCGCCGATTATGTGGCGGCGGCACTGACAACAAGCTGACATGCCCCGACGCCTGGTTGTCAGCCACCGCTGGGCATACTCGCCGGGACTCGTCGACCGGCCCCGCTACCCATGCACCATCCCCGCCACGCAATGCACCTGTTCCTCATCCTCGGCCTGGCATGCCTGTCTTGCCTGCCGACGGCCGCGCGGGCACGACAACGCGCGTCCGCCACGGACGCGTCAGGCGTGACACGCTACTCACCCGATTATTTCGCCGACGCCGCGCCGGCCAACGCCTGGGACATGGTCTCGCGGTTGCCCGGCTTCACGGTCATGGATCCCGACGAGGACATCCGCGGCTACGCCGAAGCCCGCGGCAACGTCCTGATCGACGGCGCGCGCCCGACCAGCAAGTACGCCGGCACCGAGGACGTGCTCAAGCGCATCCCCGCCAGTTCGGTCAAATACATTGCGCTGGTACGTTCCGGCAAGGCCGGTATCGACATGGGCAGCTACGCCGTCGTCGCCAACGTGGTCCTGCGCCAGCAGGCCACCAGCCATCTGTCGACGACCGGTGGCCTGCAGGCGTCGACCGATGGCTGGCTGTCGCCGACCGGACGTTTGCAGTACACCCGCAACACGCCGGACCACGACCTGGGCATCGCCCTCAAGCTCGATCCCGAACTGGACGACGACAGCGGCCGCGGCACGCGTCGCCGGTTCACCCCCGACGGCAGCCTGGCCGGAGAGGAACACCTGGACACCCGTACCACCAAGCGCAAGGGCGAGGTCAGCGCCAACTGGCAAGGCCACCTGGGCGCCGGCAAGCTGGCCCTCGACGCCGCCCTGCGTGGCGAAAGGGAACGCACCGGCACGCGTTATGCGCCCATGCTCGGCGGCGAGGACGAACGCATCACCGAAGCCGAGGATTCCTCCGCCACCGAGGCCGGTGCGCGCTATACCCGCCAGTTGGACCCGCGCTCGACCCTGAAGCTGATGGCCACCTGGCGCCTGCATCAGCTCGACGACACCGAGCATTCGCGCGAAGGCGACGAAGACGAACGCTTCCGCGAGCACACCCGCGCCGGCGAATCCATCGTCCGCGCCGACCTGCGCCGCGCCTGGTCCGACACCCTGGCCGCCCGCGCCTCCCTGGAAGGCGCGTACAACTTCCTGGACAGCAACACGCACCTGCAGGAGCAAGGCAACGACGTGACGCCGCCGGGCTCCGACGTGCGTGTCGAGGAGAGGCGCGCCGAGGCCGCCTTCGGCATCGAGTGGCAACCCTCTCGCGCATGGACCATTGAATCCGGAGTGCGCGTGGAGCGCTCGACCCTGACGCAAACCGGCGACACCCCGACCACCCGCCACTTCCGCTACATCAAGCCGCGCATGACCGTGCACTGGTATCCCGACGACGCCAACCAGTGGCACCTGGCCGTGGCACGCGAGGTGGGACAGCTGGACTTCGGCGACTTCGTGGCCTCCGCGTCGCTGGACTCGGGCGTGGTCAGTGCCGGCAACGCTGCGCTGGAACCGGAACGCAGCACGCACGTCGAACTGGGGCTGGAGCACCAGCTGCGAAATGACGGCGCCATTGCCGTCACCCTGATGCATGACGACATCGAGAATGTCATCGACCGCGTGCTCGTGACCACCGCGGACGCGGTCTTCGACGCTCCCGGCAACATCGGGCAGGGGCATCGCGACACGCTGAAGCTGGACCTGCTACTGCCGCTGGACCGCATCGGCTTCCACGGCGGGCAATTGCGCTCTTCCCTGCAATGGCAACACAGCCGCGTCACCGATCCGGTCACCGGCGACACGCGCCCGATCTCGGAGGAAAAGCCGGTCGACGGCGACATCACCCTGAGCCAGGACCTGCCCGCGTGGCGCATGAACTGGGGCATCACCCTGGAACACATCGCCGAACGCAAGACCAAATACCGCTACGACGAAATCAAGCGCGAATCCGAAGGCATGGGCTGGACGCTGTTCGTCGAGCGTCGCCTCGGCAGCCGATGGCGGATGCGCTTCGAGGCGACGGACCTGTTCGGTCGCGGTTTCAGGCAGATCCGCCGCAAGTACGCCGGCCCGCGCTCGACCTCGGCGCTGGACGAGATCGAACGCCGCCGGCGCACCTCGCCCGGCTACGTCATCCTCACGTTCCGCTACAGCCCCGGTGACCCATGATGCCACATCGGTCCATGCCGTTTTGCAGGAGCCGACCCTGCAGGGAACCTCGAAAAACCCACCACCCCAGCGCACGTTGAGGCTCGAAACGGCAGGTCGGGTCGCGACCCGACCTACTGAAACAGGATGGTGGTTGCATGAAAGATGATTTTTCGAGGTGCCCTACAAGAAAAGCGAGTAGGGCGGGCACTGCCCGCCATGAATGCTCGGACAAACGAGGTTATTCAAAATTCCCTATGGGACACCCTCGAATAACCGCATTCTTGTTCGTCATTCCGGCGCACGCGGGGAGAGGCCATGGAAGGCCTCTGCTTTGAGGAGCGAGGAAAGCCGGAATGACGAATTTGAGGGTTTTTCGAAGTTCCCTACGAGAAACCGGAGCGATCAGGATCAGCTTTTCAGCGCGGCATTGAGTTTTTCGAGCAGGGCCGCGTGGATGACGCCGTTGGACACGCACACCTGGCCGCCGTGCAGGTCCAGCGCCTCGCCCGTGGCCGCGCTGGCCATGCCGCCCGCCTCGCGCACCAGGATCACGCCGGGAGCCATGTCCCAGGCACACAACGCGCGCTCCCAGTAGGCATCCCAGCGACCGCTGGCGACCCATGCCATGTCGACGGCGCAGGCACCGGTGCGCCGGATGCCGGCGACGTTCTCCGTCAACAGGGCCATCTCGCGTGCGAACAGCGGATGGTCCGGCTTGCCGGCGAAGGGGATGCCGCAACCCAGCACGCTGTCGACCAGACGGTCGCGCGTGGACACGTGGATCCGGTGGCCATTCAACCAGGTGCCCTTGCCCTGCTCGGCCACGTACATTTCATCCAGCATCGGCAGGAAGGTGACGCCCGCCACCACTTCACCGTCACGCGCCAGGGCCACGTTGACACCCCACAGCGGCGTGCCGAACAGGAAGTTGGTGGTGCCGTCGAGCGGGTCGACGATCCAGGTATACGCGGCATCGCTGCCTTCGACGGTGCCGCCTTCCTCGCCCAGGAAACCGTAGCCGGGTCGTGCCCTGGACAGGATCGAGCGCGTGACGCGCTCGGCTTCCTCGTCGGCGATCGACACCAGGTCGGCCGGACCGCTCTTGGTGCGCACGGTGATCTCGGACAACTGGCCGAAACGGTGCACCAATCCGGCGCCGGCGCTTTGCGCGGCCTCGATCATCGCCTGCAAGTCGCGTGAGGGTTGCAACATGGTTCAATCCATTCGTCGTGTACGCCACAGGCACAATGCCAGCAGCATGGAAACCACCGAGGCTCCGATCCAGAACATGATGGCCGGGCCGAAATGGTAGATCCGGTCGTCGCCCACCATGGTCATGCCGTGCTGGATCAGCCTGCCGGACACCTGCTCCTCCACGCCAGCACCCAGGTAGCTGAAAATGCCGATCACGCCCATCGCCGCGCCTGCGACCCGCTTGGGCGCGATGTCCACGGCAAACAGGCCGCCCAGCGATGTCACCAGGCCGGTCAGTCCCATCCCGTACAGCAGCATGCTGGCGATCAGCATCGGCAAACTGGTGGGGCCGAAGAAGAACAGGCACAACCCGGCCAGCTCCAGCAACGCGAACAGCAAGTTGGCAGGCGGCCGGCGCGCATCGAACACCTTGTCGGAAATGAAGCCGAACGCGATGGCCCCGGCAATGCCGGCGAGAGTGCTGATCATCAGCAGCGTGCCGGCCATGGTCAGCGAGTAGCCACGCGTTTCCTGCAGATAGAGGATGCCCCAGGAGTTGATCGCGTAGCGCGTGATGTAGGTGGTGGCCGAGGCCAGGCACAGCACCCAGATTTCCGGTCGTTTCAGGATCGACAATTGCAGGCGCAGCAGCGAGGTCAGTTTTTCCGACTGCTTCACTTCGCCGAAGGTTTCGTTCTTCCACGTGTTGACGGCGGGCAGGCCGAGGGTCCGCGGACGATCCTGCAGCAGCAGGAACACGCCCAGCGCCGTGGCCACGCCGATCAGGCCCGGGCCCCAGTAGCCGAAGCGCCAGCCGAAGGCCGCCACGATCGCGCCCACGACCAGGAAGGTCAGGCCCTCGCCGATGGAATGCGCGGTGCTCCAGATGCCGTAGGCGCGACCGCGTTCATGGTTGGAAAACCATGCCGTCATCGCGACCACACCGCCCGGCGCCCCGAAGCTCTGGAACCAGCCGTTGAGCCCCCACACCAGCACCGCCAGCCAGACCACCGACAGGAAGCCCATGGCGAGGTTGCACAGCGCCGTCATCAGGAAGGCGAAGGCCAGGAACCGCTTCATGTTGGCGTGGTCGGCCAGGAAACCGTTGGTCAGCTTGCCGATGGCATAGGTGAAAAACAGCGCCGAGCCGATCAGGCCGAGTTCGCTGGGCGAAAAGATGCCCGCATCCAGCAGCGGTTTCTTGACCACGCCCAGCGCCAGCCGGCAGGTGTAGATCAACCCGTAGCCCAGCGTGATCGCCAGCATCACGCGGATGCGATGCCGGCGATACAGCTGGTCGATCTCGCCGGCATCGGCGCGGACCGGCTGGTCCGCGCCCGTGGCGAAAAACTTGAATACACCGGCAGTCATCAGGTCCCCTCCATCACGCAGCCGAACTGTTGCGGAATCCCCGGGCGCTCCATCGCGCCCCTACATGGTCGGCAGGGCGAAGTCCTGCTTGACCTCTTCGCCACCGAGCGGCCAGCGCTGGGTGATGACCTTGGTACGCGTATAGAAGCGCACGCCATCCATGCCGTACTGGTTGAGATCGGCAAAGCCCGAACGCTTCCAGCCGCCGAAGCTGTGGTAGGACACGGGCACCGGAATCGGCACGTTGATGCCCACCATGCCAACCTCGACCCGCTGCGCGAAGTCGCGCGCGGCATCGCCGCTGCGCGTGAAAATGCACACGCCGTTGCCATACTGGTGCTGCGACGGCAGGGCCAGCGCTTCCTCGAAGGTTTCGGCACGCACGATCTGCAACACCGGCCCGAAGATCTCGTCGCGATAACTCTGCATGTCGGGCTTGACGTGGTCGAACAGCGTCGGCGCGATGAAGAAGCCGTCTTCGTGCCCCGGAACCACCAGGCCGCGGCCATCCACCACCAGTTCGGCGCCCTCGTCGACGCCCATCTGGATGTAGCTTTCGATGCGCTGCTTGTGCTCGACCGAAACAACCGGCCCATAGTGGGCATCCGGATTGCCGGACACGCCCACCTTGAGCTCGGCGATGGCCGGCAGCAGCTTGGCGCGCAGCGCCTCCGCGGTCGCCTCGCCCACCGGCACCACCACCGGCAGCGCCATGCAGCGCTCGCCGGCTGAACCGTAGGCCGCGCCCATCAGGTCGGCCACGACCCGGTCGAGGTCGGCGTCCGGCATCACGATGCCGTGGTTCTTGGCGCCGCCCATGCACTGCACGCGCTTGCCGTGCTGCGCGCCGGTGCCGTACACCGACTGCGCCACGTCCGACGAGCCCACGAAGCTCACGGCCTTGATGTCCGGATGGACGAGGATCGCGTCGACCACCTCCTTGTCGCCCTGCACCACGTTGAGAATGCCCGGCGGCAGACCGGCTTCCAGCGCCAGTTCGGCCAGCCGCACCGGCACCGAGGGATCGCGCGGCGACGGCTTGAGGATGAAGGCGTTGCCGCTGGCGATGGCCGGACCGAACATCCACATCGGGATCATCGCCGGGAAGTTGAACGGCGTGATGCCGGCGACGACGCCCAGCGGCTGCAGCGACGAATACACGTCGATGCGCGGCCCGGCCCCGTGGGTGAACTCCCCCTTGAGAAGATGCGGAATGCCGCAGGCGAACTCGATCACCTCCAGCCCGCGCTGTACGTCGCCGTGCGCGTCGGACACGATCTTGCCATGCTCGCTGGCCAGCAGTTCGGCCAGTTCCTGCTTGTGTTCGTTGAGCAGGCGGATGTACTCCAGCCAGACACGGGCGCGGCGTTGCGGATTGATCGCCGCCCAGCCCGGTTGCGCCTCGCGCGCATTGGCGACGGCCTGATCGAGCTCGGCCGCGTTGGCAAGGCTGACGCGCGCCTGCACCTGTCCGCTGTTGGGATCGAAGACGTCGCCATGACGCCCGGATGTACCCGTGACCGAACGGCCATTGATGAAATGTTCGATATGTCGCATGAGTTCACTCTCGGAATGATGGGTCACGCCCTGGCGATCCAGTCGTGGTCCGGGTCGTTGCGGAAGATCCACTGGCGACGCGGGCCGGCCATGACGTTGAGGTAGTAAAGGTCGTAACCGTGCGGCGCGCCGACGGGGTGGTAGCCGCGCGGCACCATCACCACGTCGCCGTCTTCCACGCACACGGTTTCGTCGAGGCTGCGGTCGTCGGTGTAGACGCGCTGGAAGGCGAATCCCTGCGACGGTTGCAGGCGGTGGTAATAGGTTTCCTCGAGCGCGGTCTCGACGCCCGCCTCGGCGGTATCGTGCTTGTGCGGCGGATAGCTGGACCAGTGGCCGCCGGGCGTGATCACCTCGACCACCAGCAGGCTGTCGGCCGGCTCGGACTCGGGCAGGATGTTGCGCACGTGGCGGGTGTTGGTGCCGCTGCCGCGCACTTCCCGACTCATCGCATCGGCCTCGATGCGGCGCGGCACGGCGCCCGGCTGGCCCGGGGCCGTGCACACGGCCAGCTCGACCGGCCCGCGCGCGCTCACCCGCCAGCACATGCCGGCGGGCACGTACACCACACCGGGCGCCTTGTCCTCGAACGGGCCGCCGCGACTGCCGACACCTTCGTAATGCGTGGTGCCCGCCACGATGTCGGCCGTACCGGCCACCACGACCAGACAGGTCTCGCGGTCCGCGAATTCGTCGGCATGGCCGGCGCCGTCCTCCAGGCGCACGACGCGGAAGCCGACATGTTTCCAGCCGGCACTGGCCGGGGTCACCTCGAGCACGGTGCCGTCGGCACGGGCGGCATGCGGACGCACACGCAAGTCGTTCATCACGCCACCCCCGCGGCAGTCGCCGCTTCGCGCAAGGTACGCAGGCCGATCTCGGCATACTCGCGCGGGTCGGCCAATGCCGGATCCTGTTCGGCCTCGAGAATGATCCAGCCGCTGTAGTGCATGCCCGCCAACGCCTGCATCACAGCGCCATAGTCCAGCCCGCCATCGCCCGGCACGGTGAACATGCCGGCGAGCACGCCGTCGAGAAAACTCGCTCCGGTATCCCGGGCTTGCCGGTAGGTCTGCCAGCGCACGTCCTTGCAATGCACATGCGCCACCCGGCCGGGATACCGCGCGATCACATCGAGCGCGTCGATGCCTCCCAGCGCGGCATGCCCGGTATCCAGCGTGAGCCCCACCGACTCCCCCGTATGTGTCATGAAGGCCTGCAAGTCGTCGCCGCGCTCGACCACGGTGCCAAGGTGATGGTGGTAGGCGAAGCGGAAGCCACGCGCGATGACGTAATCGGCCACCTCGGTCATGCGTTCGCCGAACGATTTCCAGTCCTCGCCGGCCAGGCGCGGCGCATCGAGCAACGTGCGGTCGCGGCGGCCGTGCACGGCATTGCTGGTCTCGGCAAACACGACCACGTCACTGCCCAGCGCTTCGAGCAAGGCAAGGTACGGTTGCATGGCGGTGATTTCCTCGCGCGCCGATCGCCGCAGCAGTTCGCCGCTGTACCAGCCACCGACCAGGTCCAGGCCGTAACCCGACAACAACGATTTCAACGCCGCGCTGTCGCGCGGAAACCGGCCGCCCAGCTCGACGCCCTCGAAACCCAGCTCGCGGATGTCCGACAGGATGCTTGCCAGCGGCGTGTCGCCGCCCAGCTCGGGCATGTCGTCGTTGGACCAGGCAATCGGGCTGACACCAAAACGTACACTCATGACATGTCTCTCCGGCGGCGCAGGCCTTGTTCGTAATCGCGGCGCGCATCCGCCACTTCGTCACGTTCGGAAACTTCCGGGACGGCGACGTCCCACCACCAGCCGCCGGCCTCGGTGGCCTTCAGCGGATCGGTGTCGATGACCACCACATAGCTGCGCTCGGCCGAGCGTGCGCGCGCCAGTGCCGACTCCAGCTCGCCCAGCGTGGACACGTGCTCGGACAGCGCTCCCAGGCTCGCCGCGTGGGCGGCGAAATCGATCGCGGGCAGGGTTTCATGCGCGGCGTCGGCCAGCAGGTTGTTGAAGCCGGCGCCGCCGGTGGCGTGCTGCAGTCGGTTGATGCAGCCGAAACCGCGGTTGTCGAGCACCACCACGACCAGCTTTTGGCCGAGCATCACCGAGGTCGCCAGCTCCGAATTGAGCATCAGATAACTGCCGTCGCCGACCATGACCACCACCTCGCGGTCGGGCTCGGCCATCTTCACACCCAGGCCGCCGGCGATTTCGTAACCCATGCACGAATAGCCGTATTCAACGTGGTAGCCGCCGGCACGACGGCAATGCCACAGCTTGTGCAACTCGCCCGGCAGGCCACCGGCCGCGCACACGACCACGGCGTTTTCATCGACACTGCGCTGCACGGCGCCGATCACCTGCGCGTCGCTGGGCAGCGTGACCTCCGCATCACCGGCCGTGGCCGCCTCCGCCTCGACATGCCAGTCGGCCAGCTCCTGTGCCCGGTCGGCCGCTTCGGGAGCCCGCCAGCCGGACAGTGCCCGGGCCAGCGACTGCAATACCGCGCGGGCATCGCCGACCACGGGTGACGCGCCATGCTTGTACGCATCGTACGACTGCACGTTGATCTGGAACAGTTGCGCGTCGGCGAACAGGCTGCGCGAGCCACTGGTGAAGTCGGCCAGACGGGTGCCGATGCCGACCACCAGGTCCGCGCGCGCGGCCACCGCGTTGGCGGCGCTGCTGCCGGTCACGCCGATCGCGCCCAGGTGGTTGGCATGATCCCAGGGCAATGCGCCCTTGCCCGCCTGGGTTTCCGCCACCGGCAGGCCAGTCGCTTCGACCAGGCCGGCCAGCTCGGCCTCGGCACGGCTATAGAGCACGCCGCCACCGGCCACCAGCAACGGCGAACGTGCCGTCTTCAAGGCCTGCACCAGGGCATCCAGTTCCGACGGGTCGGCATCCTGGCGGCGTTCGCCCCACACGCGCGGCGCGAAGAACGCCTCGGGATAATCGTGGGCCTGCGCCTGCACGTCCTGGCAAAACGCCAGCGTGGCCGGACCGCAATCGGCCGGATTCAGCATCGTGGCCAGTGCCCGCGGCAACGCCTCCATGATCTGTTCCGGCCGCGTGATGCGGTCGAAATAGCGCGACACGGGTCGCAGGCAATCGTTGGCCGACACCGTGCCGTCATTGAAATGCTCGACCTGTTGCAACACCGGCGACGGCCGGCGGTTGGCATACACGTCGCCCGGCAGCAGCAGTACCGGCAGGCGGTTGACGTGCGCCAGCGCGGCGGCGGTCACCAGGTTGGTGGCGCCCGGGCCGATCGAGGTGGTGCAGACCATCGCGCGACGCCGGCGCATCTGCTTGGCATAGGCGATGGCGGCATGCGCCATGCCCTGCTCGTTGTGCGCGCGCCATGTCGGAAGACGATCACGGACCGCGTACAACGCTTCGCCGAGACCGGCCACGTTGCCGTGCCCGAAGATTGCCCAGGCGCCGGCGAAATACGGTACCTCGCGGCCATCGACCACGACATGCTGCGCGGCCAGCCAGCGGCAGGCGGCCTGGGCGGCCGTCAATCGCACATTGCCCACTTCAGATACCCTCCCCGACACAGGTTTCGGCGCGTGCCGCACGCCATGCGTCCACCAGCAACGAGAACCGGCTCACCAGTTCGTCCATGGCCGCCTCGTCATCGATCTTCTTCTGCAGCCAGCGTTCGGCGGTATCGGCAAAGATGCTCCGTCCGACCGCGAAACCCTTGACGACGCGACGCGACGCGGCCGTGCGGAAGGAATCGGTCAGGGTTTCCAGCGGGGCGTTCAGTCCCAGCAACAATACGCCACGGCAGCGCGGGTCCGCATGCTCGATGACCCGCTCGATCTGCTCCCAAGCCGCCGCGGTCGCCGGCTCCAGCTTCCACCAGTCCGGACGCAGGCCCTGCTCGTACATGCGCTGCAGCACCCGGGCCACGGTGTGCTCGTCGACCGGACCGTGCTGCGAGACGATGATTTCCAGCAGCAATTCGTGGCGCGTCTTGCGGCAGGCATCCTGCAGGCGCTGCAATTGACGCTCCTGGCGGTCGCGCAAGGCTTCGGCGTCGTCGGGGTGGCAGAACACCAGGCATTTGACGACGTGGTTGCGCGGCCAGGTATCCAGCTCGGTGGCGACGTCGGGGGAACATTCGAATTGCAAGGGTCGTGAACCGGGCACCTCGATGGGACGTCCGATCCAGTAATCGTGATCCGCGGCGGCTTCGAGGCCGCGCATGCCGTAACGACCGTCCAGCAGCACCCCGAAACGACGGTCGCCCTGCGCCAGGCGATCGACCGCGCGCAGGGCCAGCGCCTTGAACGCGGAGATGTCCGCCGGATCGGCGCCGGTGTCACGGCTCAGATCCTCGAACTGGGAGCGATGGTCCATCGCCAGCACGGTCAGGTCGTCGTAGCTGCCGACACGGGTGGTGGCGTGGTGCAGGTGTTCCAGGCGCGCGTCTTCGCGCAAGCGGAACGGAAGTTCGTGATGGTGGTCGAGGAAGAAGCGCAGTTCTTCCGCCGTCGGCATGGCCGGCGCGCAGCCGTGGCGGGAAACCACCAGGGCGCCGCAGGCATTGCCGTATTCGCAGGCTTTTTCCAGCGGCTCGTCGCGCAGCCAGCCACTCAGGAAACCGGCCATGAAGGCGTCGCCCGCGCCGAGCACGTTGAACACGTCCACGGCAAAGCCCTTGCCGACCACGCCGTCGTCCAGGCTGTCGGGTATCGCGCCGGGGAAGGCCGAGCAACCCTGCGCACCCCGCTTGCACACCAACAGCGCGTCGGTGCGTTCGCGGATCACGCGCAGCGCGGCCACGGTGTCGGTGGTACCGCCGAGGATGTGCATTTCCTCTTCGGTGCCCACCACCAGATCGCACAGCACCAGCACCTCCTGCAGGCGTGCCGTCACCTCCGCGTCGGCCACGAAGCGGTCTTCGCCCATGTCCTTCGGCGCCAGTTGCCACAGCACCGGTCGATAGTCGACATCGAACACCACCTTGGCGCCACTGGCCCGGGCGATGCGGCAGGCATGCAACGACGCGGCAAAGACGTTCGACGTGGAAAGGTGCGTGCCGTTGACCAGCACCGCGCGCGTGCGCTGCAGCAGGTCCTCGTCGATGTCGGTCGCGGTCAGCGCCATGTCGGCGCAGTTCTCGCGGTAGAACAGCAGCGGGAAGGTGTCCGGATCGCGGATGCCGAGGAAGGCCAGCGCCGTCAGGCGCGCCTCGTCGGTGACCACGCCCTGCGTGCACACACCTTCGCGCTGCAGCTGTTCACGGATGAAACGCCCGAAATGATCGCCGCCCACGCGCGTGACCAGGCCGCATTCGAGCCCGAGCCGGGCCGCGCCGACCGCGGTGTTGGTGGGGCTGCCGCCAATGTATTTGGCGAACGACGTCATGTCTTCCAGGCGGCCGCCGGTCTGCACGCCATACAGATCGACGCAGGAGCGACCGATGGTGACGAGGTCCAGTTGGCGATGGTGTCCTTGCATGTGCGCTTCTCTCACGTGGATCGGGGGATCACTGTCCGAGTAAGCGTAATTTATATTCTATTTTTTA
This sequence comes from Rhodanobacteraceae bacterium, assembly GCA_035708045.1. Taxonomy (GTDB): domain Bacteria; phylum Pseudomonadota; class Gammaproteobacteria; order Xanthomonadales; family Rhodanobacteraceae; genus Oleiagrimonas. The sequence continues at coordinate 28,556 of DASSTF010000194.1, forward strand.
TAATTTTGCAATTATTGTTTCATTTTTTGTGGCGCCCGGCACGCTTGCCCTGGCTTCCGTTGGCTCGCGACTCCTTGGCAAACGCGTAGGAAATGACCAGCGCCTGGGCCAGGCACATCGAGGTCGACAGCGAGCGGAACTTGCGGATTTCCGCCTCGCGCACCTGCAACACGCGGGTGGCCGGCTTGGCCACCGGACTGACCAGACTGTCGCTGATCGACAGCACCTCGCACTGCTTTTCGCGGGCGATGTCGATCAACTGCACCGCCTCTTCGGCGTACGGGTGATAACTCACCACGATCAGCAGGTCGTTCTTGCCAATGGTATGGATCTGCTGGCGGGTCATGCCTCCGATGCTGTCGATGAACAGGACGCGCTTGTCGACCTGGTGCAGCGAGTAGGCGAAATAGGCGGCGACCGGAAACGAGCGCCTGAAACCGGCGACATACACCGTCTCGGCCTTGTCGATCATCTTCACCGCGGCCGCCAGCTCCTTGTGGCCGATGTCGTGGCCGAGGTTCTGCATGGCCATGACGTTACCCTCGACGAACTCGTCGAGCATGCGCACCGGGTCGCTGACCACCTTGCCCTCGACCGAGCGCTTGAACTGGCGCACGCGCTCGCCGTAACCCTGCGAACCGCTGCCCGACAGCAGGCCGTCGCGGAACAGGCGCTGCATCTGGGTGGCGCCATCGAAGCCGAAGGCCTTGGCAAAGCGGACAATCGCCGAGGGCTGCACACCGCAACGCTCGGCCAGTACCGCCAAGGTTTCCAACGCCACCGCATTGGGCTCGTCCAGGACGTAGCGGGCGATCTGCTGCAGGCGCTTGCTGAGCGATTCGTAGCGCTCGAGGATCAGCGCGCGCAATTCGTCCGCATTGGTGGGCGGCACGTCCTTCTTGACCATGGACTGGACTCCTTATGAGTGAAACAACTCCCGCGATGGCGCGGGACGGTGGCGCATGAGCGTATGAATTCAACTATTCCATGATAGCCTTAAAAGGAATATAAATTCCATTTCGGATCAGCATCCAACGAGGGCCTTCCTTTGGAAACCATCCAAGTCGCACTGATCGGCGCCGGACGCATGGGGCGGACCCATGCCCGCCATGCCGCATCGCACCCCGGGCTGCGCGTGAAGTATGTCGTCGACGCCCGTCCCGATGCGGCACAGGCGCTGGCGACCGACCTGGGGGCGCAATGCGCCTCCTTCACGCAGGCCCTCGACGACGCGAGCATCGGCGGCGTGCTGGTATGCAGCACCACCGACCAGCATCTGGAACATGCGCTGGCCGCCATCGGCGCGGGCAAGGCCGTGTTCTGCGAGAAACCCATCGACCTCGACCTGAACAAGGTCCTCGCGGCACGCGACCGGTTTGCCGACGCCCGCTTCCTGCTCGGGTTCAACCGTCGCTACGACCCGCATTTCATGCACCTCAAGCAACAGATCGACGGGGGCGCGGTCGGCCGGCTGGAAAGCCTGCAGCTGGTCAATCACGACCCGGCGCCGCCGCCGCCCGGCTTCATTCCCGGCAGTGGCGGCCTGTTCAAGGATTTCACCATCCACGACCTGGACCTGGCCCGCTGGCTTTTCGATGAGGAATTCGTTCAAGTCTACAGCACGGCCAGTTGCCTGGTGGACCCGGACATCGGCCGGCAGGGCGATGTCGACACCGCGCGCATCCTGCTCAAGACCGCGTCGGGACGCCTGTGCGTCATCTGCAACACGCGACGCAGCGGCTACGGCTACGACCAGCGCATCGAAGCCTTCGGTTCGGCGGGCATGGTCCGCGCCGACAACGTGCGCCGCGACAACACCTGCACGCTGACGCAGGCCGGCAGCCTCGCCGCTCCGATCCTGCCCGATTTCCCGACCCGCTACGACGCGGCCTACCAGGCCCAGATGGAACACTTCGCCGACATCGTGCACGGCCGCGCCCAGCCACGGATCGGCTATGCCGACGGCGTGGCCGCACTGGCACTGGCCGACGCCTGCCAGGCCTCGCTGCGCGACGGACAGCCACAACCCATGGACCTCCCTTCCCTGCTTGCCACCGGATGAATTGACATGCACAAAATCGTTCTCGTCGGCGCCGGACGCATCGGCCGCATCCACGCCCGCAACATCAGTCGCCACCCGCGCCTGGAACTGGCCGCTGTCGTGGACGCCATCGCGGCCTCGGCCGAAGCCGTGGCCAGCGAACACGGCTCCCGCGTCACCACGCTGGAGGCCGCGCTGGCCGATGATGCCGTCGCCGGCGTGGTCATCGCCAGTTCCACCGACACGCACCTGGACTACTGCGTGCGCGCGGCGGCCGCCGGCAAGGCCATCTTCTGCGAAAAGCCGCTCGACCAGGATGCCGCGCGCGCGCGCAGCCACGCCGCCGAGCTGGCCGACGCCCGCCTGCTGGTGGCCTTCAACCGCCGCTTCGACCCGCATTTCCAGGCACTGAAGGCGCGCCTGGACAGCGGCGAGATCGGCCGCATCGAAAGTCTGCAGATCACCTCCAACGATCCCAACCCGCCACCGGCGTCCTATGTCGCCGTGTCCGGCGGCCTGTTCAAGGACATGGCCATCCACGACTTCGACATGGCCCGCTGGTTGCTCGGGGAAGAACCGGACAAGGTGTTCGCCGCCGGCAGCTGCCTGGTGGACCCGGCCATCGGCGAACAGGGCGACGTGGACACCGCGCGCTGCCTGCTCTCCACGCCCTCGGGCCGCCTGTGCGTGATCGCCAACAGCCGACGCTCCGGCTTCGGCTACGACCAGCGCATCGAAGCCTTCGCCTCGGGCGGCATGGTGCGTGCCGACAACGTCACCGAAAGCACGGTGCAGGTGTGGAACGAGGCCGGCGCCGCCGCCGACCGTTTCCAGAATTTCTTCCTGGACCGCTATGCCGAGGCCTACCGGCGCGAGATGGACCACTTCGCGGACATGCTGGACGGCGCGCCACCCGCTGTCGGCTATGCGGACGGCGTGGCCGCCCTGACGCTGGCCGAGGCCGCCACCGAATCCATGCACGAGGGCAAGGTGGTGCAACTTTGAATGGCAACGATCCCGCGCAGCCACACCGGGCGGCGTGATCCGTCCGAGACCCGGATCAGCCCGATCCACAGGAGGGTTTCATGAAATCCGAAAGGCGGTACCTGGCGCTGCTCGCGATGCTCGCACTGGGTTGCACCGGATGCTCCGCACCCGGGCCCGGCGCGCACGACGAACCCGCCGCAGCGGCGAAAGAACACCTCACCATTGCCGTGGTGACCCACGGATCGCCCGGCGACCCGTTCTGGTCCGTGGTCAAGCGCGGTGCGGAACAGGCTGGCAAGGACCTGGGTGTGCGCGTGACTTATGAAAACGCTCCCAACCCCGTGCAACAAAGCCAGCTGATCGACAGCGCCGTCGCCAGCCACGACGACGGGCTGGTGGTTTCCATGGCCAACCCGGACGGGGTCAAGGCCGCCGTCGAACAGGCGGTGCGCTCGGGCATGCCGGTCATCACCATCAACTCCGGCGGCGAGTATTCGCAGGCTTTCGGTGCCGAAACGCATGTCGGCCAGAGCGAATATATCGCCGGCCAGGCGACGGGTGGGAAACTTCGCCAGGCCGGGGTGCGGAACCTGATCTGCGTGATCCACGAAGCCGGCAACATCGGCCTGGAAAACCGCTGCAAGGGCGCCGCCGACACGCTCGACGGCAAGATGACCAATCTTCAGGTCGACGTGGCCAACATCGCCGACGCCCAGAACGTCATCCGCAGCAAGCTGATCGCCGATCCGTCCGTCGACGGCGTGCTGGCGCTCAACCCGGCCGTGGCCGTGGCCGCCAGCCACGCCATCGACAAGGCGCGCAGCCGGGCGAAGCTGGCGACATTCGACCTTTCCCCCGATGTGCTCCGCCTCATCGAAAAGGGCAAGGTGCTGTTTGCCGTCGACCAGCAACCGTACCTGCAGGGCTACCTGCCCGTGGTTTTCCTGACCCTGCACGCGCGCAACGGCAACGTGGTCGGCGGCGGACGACCGGTCTACTCCGGCCCGAACTTCGTGACCCGGGCCAATGCTGCCAAGGTCGAACAATTCGCCAGCCGGGGGACGCGCTGAGCATGGCCACCGTGACGACGCCGATGACCGATACGAGGTTGCGCAAGGCCTCCCTTGCCGTGGACCTGCTGCGTCGACCGGAAATCGGCGCGGCGGTGGCCGCGTTGCTCATCTTCGTCTACTTCTCGATGAGCACCGACGCCTTCCTCAGTGCCGCGGGCGTGTCCGTGTGGCTGTATTCCGCCTCGCTGTACGGGATCATGGCGGTGGCGGTCGGTCTGCTGATGATCGGCGGGGAATTCGACCTTTCCGCCGGCGTCATGACCGGCACCACCGGCCTGGTCGTCGGCGTGCTCACCACCCAATGGCACGTGAACATCGTGCTGGCAATGGCCATCGCGCTGGCACTGGCGCTGGTGATCGGCTGGGCCAATGCGTGGGTGACGATGAAGACACGGTTGTCCAGCTTCATCGTGACCCTGGCCACGTTCTTCATCCTGCAAGGCCTCAATCTTGCCGGCACCAAGCTGGTCACCGGCACGGTGGCCATCCAGGGCATGCGCGACGTGCCCGGATTCGAGCGCGTGGCCACGTGGTTCGGCGGCACGATCCGGTTGGCTTCGATGGACATCAACGTGTCAGTTCTGTGGTGGGCCCTGGTGACGCTGGCCGCGAGCTGGATACTGTCGCGCACGCGGCCCGGCAACTGGGTGGTCGCCGTGGGCGGCTCGCAGACCAGCGCGCACCGCGTGGGCATCCCGGTCATGCGGGTAAAGATCGGCCTGTTCATGGGCACCGCCACCGCGGCCTGGCTGGTGGGCATGCTGGAGCTGTTCAACGTGTCGACCGTGCAGGCCACCACCGGCGTGGGTCAGGAATTCATCTACATCATCTGCGCGGTGGTGGGCGGCTGCCTGTTGACCGGCGGCTTCGGTTCCGCCATCGGCGCAGCCATCGGCGGGCTCATCTACGGCATGTGCCTACAGGGCATCGTGTTTGCCCAATGGGACAACAACTGGCTGAAAACCTTTCTCGGCGCAATGCTGCTGATCGCCGTCCTGGTCAACCTGTTCGTGCGCAAGCGCGCCGGGGGCGGCTCATGAGCGCGACCACCGGAACGCCGCTGGTGGAAGTCCGCGGCATCGGCAAGACCCACGGCTCGATCCTGGCGCTGCACGGCGTGGATGCCGAGGTGCACGCGGGCGAGGTCCTGTGCGTGCTGGGCGACAACGGGGCCGGCAAGTCCACCTTCATCAAGATCCTCGCCGGCGCGCATCCGCACAGCGAAGGCACGCTTCGCGTGCATGGCCGGGAACGCCGTTTCGCCTCGCCGCGCGATGCCCTCGCCTGCGGCATCGCCACGGTCTACCAGGAGCTGGCCGCGCTGCCGTTGATGCCGGTCTGGCGCAATTTCTTCGCCGGCTGCGAACTGACCCGCGGGCGCGGGCCGCTGCGGCGGCTCGACATCCAGGCCATGCGCGACATCACGCGTCGGGAACTGGCCGCCATCGGCATCCACCTGCCCGACATCGACCAGCCGATCGGCATGCTCTCGGGCGGGGAGCGCCAGTGCGTCTTCATCGCCCGTGCCATCCACTTCGGTGCCAGGCTGATCATCCTCGACGAACCGACCGCCGCGCTGGGCGTCCGGCAGGCCGGCGAGGTGCTCAAATACATCGCGCGGGCGCGCGGGCAGGGCCTCGGCATCGTGTTCATCACGCACAACCCGCATCACGCCTGCCTGGTCGGCGACCG
>DASSTF010000195.1:0-17851 GCA_035708045.1 Rhodanobacteraceae bacterium
GTTTTCGCGGCTTTCTGCCCGTGGTGGTGGATGTGGAAACCGGCGGATTCGACCCGGCGCGGCATGCCTTGCTGGAAATTGCCGTCTGCCCGATCCGCATGGATGCCGAAGGTTGGGTGCATCCGGATCCCATCGTGTCGGCGCAAGTCGAGGCCTTCGAGGGAGCCGAGCTCGATCCACGTTCGCTGGAAGTGACCGGCATCGTGCCCGACAGCCCTTTGCGCGGCGCCCTGCCCGAGCGCGCGGCGCTCAATCACGTGTTCGCCGCCGTACGCAAGGCGCTCAAGGCCGCCGGCTGTCAGCGCGCGATCCTGGTCGGGCACAACGCCGCCTTCGATCTGTCGTTTCTGAACGCGGCGGTCAGGCGCTGCGGCCACAAACGCAATCCGTTCCATCCTTTCAGCTGCTTCGATACCGCCACCCTCGCCGGCCTCGCCTTCGGGCAGACCGTGCTCAGCAAGGCCGTGGTCGCGGCGGGTCTGGCGTTCGACAGCCATGAAGCGCATTCGGCGGTTTACGACACCGAGCGCACGGCCCAACTTTTCTGCGTCATCGTCAACCGCTGGAAAACATTGCTGGACGCCGAAGGCGTGCACAAGGGCCTGGCAGTGGATTGACGGCGCTGAACATTGTCATCGCCCTGTAACATACACACGATGCAATAAAGGCCTCACCCAGCGAATCGGTTCATGCAAAAGCGCATCCTGATCGTCGAAGATGAAGCTTCCATCCGCGAGATGGTGGCCTTTGCCCTGCGCAAGGCCGACATGCTGCCGGTGCACGCCGAAGACGCACACACCGCCCAGTTGGCCATTGCCGAACAGGTGCCCGACTTGATCCTGCTGGACTGGATGCTGCCCGGCATGAGCGGACTGGATCTGGCGCGCCGCCTGACGCGCGAAAAGCTCACGCACGAGGTGCCGATCATCATGCTCACGGCGCGCGGCGAGGAAGCCGACCGCGTCAACGGGCTGGAAGCCGGCGTCGACGATTACGTGGTCAAGCCGTTTTCCACGCGCGAACTGGTCGCCCGCATCAAGGCCGTGCTGCGGCGCAGCCGCGGCGATGACGGCAACGGCGTACTGGAAGTTGGCGGCCTGCGCCTCGACAGCGCCGCCCATCGCGTACATGCCGGCGACGACCGCGTCGTGCTCGGTCCAACCGAATACCGCCTGCTGCACTTCTTTATGACCCACCCCGAGCGCGTGTACTCGCGCTCGCAGCTGCTCGACCAGGTCTGGGGCGGCAGCGTGTACGTGGAAGAACGCACCGTGGACGTGCACATCCGGCGTCTGCGCAAGGCGCTGGAACCATCGCAACTGGACACCCTGCTGCAAACGGTGCGTGGCGCCGGCTACCGCTTTTCCACGCATCCATGAGCTTTCCGGATCACACCCGCGAGCAGCGCCTTCTGGCGCAGATACGCAACCTGCGCCGTGCCGTCGGCGCATTGCCCGACGCCGCCGTTCTGCTCGACCGCGGCGGTTGCATCCGCTGGGCCAACCCCGCCGCCGAACGCCTGCTGGGCGTGCACCGCAAACGCGATCACGGCAAATCCATGGCAACCCTTCTGGGTGACAGCGTGCTGGGACAATGGCTGCGTTCGAACGGCGATCATCCACCCGCCGACATCCCCGCGCCCACCGATCCGGAACGTCACCTCAGCATCACTCTGATTCCCTTCGGCGGCGACCAGCGCGTGCTTCTGGCGCGCGACATCAGCCACATCAGCCGGCTGGAAAAAATGCGCCGCGATTTCGTCGCCAATGTCTCGCACGAACTGCGCACGCCGTTGACCGTGATCCACGGCTACCTTGAACTGTTCGATCCCGCCGACATGCCGGAACTGGCGTCGGCACTGACCGAGATGCGCGCGCAATCGCACCGCATGGGGCAAATCGTCGAAGATCTGTTGACCCTGTCGCGGCTGGAAACCCAGCAGCACCTGCCCGACGAGCATGTCTCCATGACCGACATGCTCATCTCGCTGGGCAAAGAGGCCGAAGCGTTGAGCAAGGGCCGTCACCGCATCAGCGTTCACAATGAAGCCCGCATGGATTTGCGCGGTTCGCAACGCGACCTGCACAGCGCTTTTTCCAACCTGGTCAGCAACGCGGTGCGCTACACCCCCGAGCACGGTGAAATCCTGATCCGCTGGAGCCTCACACCCGAAGGCGCCGCCTACTCGGTGCGCGACACCGGCTATGGCATCCCCTCCGAACATCTGGGGCGCCTGAGCGAACGGTTCTATCGCGTTTCATCCAGCCGCTCGCGCGACAAGGGCGGTACCGGCCTGGGCTTGTCCATCGTCAAGCACGTGCTCAACCTGCACCAGGCCCGCCTGAAGATCGAAAGCGAACCGGGCAAGGGATCCGTGTTCACCTGCCTGTTCGACAACGCACGATTGCTGTCGCCGGCGCGCGGAGCCGACTGACCCTCGTTTCGTCGTGCAGGCGGGCTCCCACCACGGACAGCGGTACGCTGTCAGCAGGAAGCCGATGCGCTGCTGCAGGCTGCGCTGGTTGCCGCGACGCTGGCCACCATGATGGCCATCATCACGGCTTGCTGCTGCGCCTCAATGACCTTGGCGACAGCCGGGGCGGAATCGTCGTGATGCGCTTTCGCCAAGGCCTTGATGCGCTTCTTCGCCGCTGCGCGCTGCCGCGACGGATAGATGGCGTCCACGATGTGACAGGCCATGGCCAGTTGCAGCAACCACAACATGTGCGGTTCGGGCTCTTCCCCATGCAGCAGCACGGCGTCCATGCGCTGGCGGATGTCATGTTCGGCGCGCCCGTCGCGCTCGGGATAGATGGTGTGGTGGAACAGCAGCAGGATGCGCTCCTCGCGCTGTTCCAGCGTGCCCTTGCCGACCAGCGATTCCAGCAGTCGCGCACGCAAGCCGTCCACGGATCGCGACAGGTTGTGCACCCACCATGAAACGCTTTTGTCCGGTCGTGCCGCCATCGCGGCCAATGCATCGTTGAAGAGCCGGTTGTCGGTCGCCGAGGCGTCGGTGACGGAAAGCTTTTCGCCCCAGAAGTTCTTGTCCAGCCGCAACCGCCCCTGCGCGGCCATGTCGGCAATCATGGCGCCGGCCAGACCGAGATCGAGGGTCGGCTGCACCGCCATCGGGACGGTGCCCTTGGCATCGTCCAGGGCCAGCAGCAACAAGTCTTCGGCAAGCAGTTCCATGGGAGGCTCTCCTCACGTGGCGTGTGGCGAAGCTCCATTGTGCCGCAGAAAATCACGCAGGAACGGAATCGTGATGCGGCGGTGCGCCGCCAACGAGGCAACGTCGATGCGCTCAAGCAGATCGTGCAGCGCGCCGAGGTCGCGCGCCTGATGGGTGAACAGCCAATCGAGCACGGCATCGTCCAGACGGATACCGCGCGCTTCGGCATGCGCGCGCAGCACCTGGCGACGCTCGCCTTCGTCCAGCGGTTTGAGCACGGCCAGCGTGCAGGCACCCAGGCGCGAGCGCAGGTCGGGCAGGTCCAGCGCCAGTTGCGAAGGCGTTTCGCGCGAGGCGAAAAGCAACGTCACGCCCTCGGCACGCGCGCGGTTGTACAGGTCGAACAGCGCATGCTCGGCGGCGGCATGGCCGGCCATGGCATGCAGGTCGTCCAGCGCCAGCACGTCCGCGCCGACACCGCCGCGAATCGCGGCTTCGGCGTTCGCGCCCAGGCTGGCCAGCGGCACATACTGCGCGCGACGCCCCTGCGCCGTGGCCGCCTGGCAGGCGGCAATCAACAAGTGGGTCTTGCCGCTGCCCTGGCCGCCGGTCACGAAGGGCCAGGCGGCATCCGGCGCTTCCGCCGCACGGCGCACGCAGGCCAGGGCTGCCGCGTTGGCGCCCGGATAAAAGTATTCGAAACGCTGCCGACGCGGCCAGCGCAGGGCAAGCGGGAGCTGACTTGTCACTTCAGTCTGCGCTCTCTCGTCTGTCGTCGGGCAAGGTCTTTCCGTGACTTCCGTCGGGCAATATGACCGTATCGTCGCCACCGTACAGGTCGCTCTGCTGGTAACGCCCGTAACCGTAGCGCAGCAACACCATGATGACGGCCGCCGCCGGCAGCGCCAGCAGAATGCCGAAGAAGCCGAACAGGTAGCCGCCCGCCAGCACCGCGAACATCACCGCCACGGGATGCAGTCCGATCTTGTCGCCGACCAGCTTCGGCACCAGCACGTAGCCTTCCATCATCTGGCCAACGGCGAACACGATCGCCAGCAGGCCCAGGTGCAGCCAGTCGCCGTACTGCACCATCACCGCGATCAGCGCCGCGACCAGACCGATGATGAAACCGAGATACGGCACAAAACTCAGCAGGCCGGCCACCATGCCGATCAACGGGCCCACCGAAAGGCCGATCAAGGCAAGACCCACGCCGTAGATGATGCCCAACGCCACCATCACCAGCAGCTGGCCGCGGACGAAGGCCCCCAGCACCTGGTTGGATTCGTTCGCCAGACGCACGATGGTCGGCCGCTGGCGGCGCGGCAGCATGCGATCCAGGCGCGCCACCATCACGTCCCAGTCGCGCAGCAGGTAGAACGTCACCACCGGAATCAGCACCAGGTTGGTCAGCCACAGCACGATGCCGAAACCGGATTTGGATACCTTGGCCAGCGTGGCGGCGGCAATGCTGCCGACCGAGCCGATGTTCGTCTGCAGGGCCTTGATGATGCTGTCCACGTCGAAGCTTCCGGGGCGCAGATGCAGGTGCGCCTGCAGCCACGGAAACGCCACGTCCCGCGTCCACTCCACGTAACGCGGCAGGCTGCCGATCAGGCGAACCACCTGACGCTCGATCAATGGCACCAGCAGCAGCAGGATACCCGCCACCACCAGCACCATGAGGGTGAACACGATGCTGACCGCCAGCGTGCGCCCGAGCCCCCAGCGCTCCAGGCGATCGGCCAGCGGATCGGCCATGTAGGCCAGCAGGGCGCCGATCATGAACGGCGTCAGCACCGGCGACAGCAGCCAGATGACGAAACCCAGAACGATGATGATGGCCAGCCACTGCCAGCGCCGCGATATTTCAGGATTCATCCCGCGCCCTCGATTGACGGCGTTGCGCCAGTTCCCGCCATGCCATCCGGCCCCAACGCACGATGTAGTCCAGCCCGCTGGCAAGCGTCAATGCCGCCACCAGCCAGATCCATGGAACCATGGGCAACCGCAGCCAGCCGAGTTCGCCCAGCAGCACCACCAGCACGTAGAGAATCTGCATCGCGGTGCAACATTTGGAGATCCAGCTCGGGCTGGATCGGAAATGGCCGATGACGTGATGCCAGGCCCATGCACCCGCGGCAATGATGAAGTCGCGGCCCAGCACCAGGGCGGTCAACGCCACGGGAATCTTGCCCAGGCTGGTCAGCGCCACGAAGCAGGCCACCAGCAGCAATTTGTCGGCCACCGGATCGAGCACGCTGCCGAGACGGCTGCGCCAGTGGAAATGTCGCGCCAGCCAGCCATCCAGTCCATCGGATGCACCGGCCACCACGGCCAGAATCAGGGCCAACCGGAAACTGCGCGCTTCGATGGCCAGGATTACCGGCGCCACCAGCACGATCCGCAATACCGAGATGGCATTGGGAAGGTGTCGCCACGGTGACGTGGCATGCGTGCGCGAGCCGGGCGCGAGTGGCGCCATGACGGATCACTTCACCCAACGCAGGCTCGCCGTGGCACCTGCGTGCGTGGTGTCGGAGGCAACGAGACGGCCATCGCCTTCCACGGCGCTCAGCACCTGCGCCAGCGGCACCGAGGTGCGCACCTTGAGCAGCATGCCGCCATGGCTTGCCTGCTGCACCGCGGCGGCATCCACGCCCGGAGTGGAGCGCAGGGCCGCCAGCGCCCCGGCAAAATCCAGCGCCGAATGCAGGTTCGATACCCATACCGTGCCCTCCTCGCTGCCCACCAGGCCAGACTGTGCAACGGCGCCGTTGTCCGGAACGGACGAGGCGGACGCCACGCTCAAACGGTCGACCAGATGCCGTATCGAGGAAGGCGCGAAGTCGACGGTCAGCAGGAACGGGGCGGATGCGCCGGCTGGCGCGCGCTGGTACTGGTATTGCTGAACGTAGGTGGCGGCGTCGGCATTGCCCTTGGCATAGTCCAGCGGATGTCCCGCCACCCGCGCCAGCACGTGATCCAGCGCCACGGCAAAGGCATGGCCGCGCTGCGCACTCGACGTGTCGGCCACCGGCACCGTGGCCTGATAGGTGGTGTCCTGTGCCAGCACCGGCCACGCCACGGCCCATGCCAGCGCCCCCCATGCCAGCCATCCCATCACATTTCGCAAGCGCATCGGCATATCCATCATCAGCAACCTCACCCACATTCATTCGGCCCGGCCAATGCCCGGCCTGGCCGCGAGAGCCGCACGACAACGCGCATCGTGCGCCGCTCCAAGGGCAGAGTCTGCCCAATCTTTACGCAAACGTCTATCATGGGCAGCTTGCCCATGCAGGATTGACGCATGTCCTCGCCAGACAAAGACGCCCTCACCTACCGCGCCGCCGGAGTCGACATCGATGCCGGCAACACGCTGGTCGAACGCATCAAACCCAGCGTCAAGCGCACCTTCCGTCCCGAGGTCATGGGCGGATTGGGCGGTTTCGGCGCCTTGTTCGACGTGTCGGGCAAATATCGCGAGCCGGTGCTGGTGTCCGGCACCGACGGTGTCGGCACCAAGCTGAAACTGGCCCAGCAGTTGGGCCGTCACGGCAGCATCGGCATCGATCTGGTCGGCATGTGCGTCAACGATGTACTGGTGCAAGGCGCCGAACCCTTGTTTTTCCTGGATTATTTCGCCACCGGCAAGCTGGACGTGGACACCGCCGCCAGCGTCGTCGAGGGCATCGCGCGTGGCTGCGAGCTGGCCGGTTGCGCGCTGATCGGCGGCGAAACGGCGGAAATGCCCGACATGTACCCGCCCGGCGAATACGATCTGGCCGGTTTCACGGTGGGCGCGGTGGAAAAATCCCGCCTGCTCGACGGCAGCCGCATCCAGGCCGGCGACGCGATCGTCGGCGTGGCTTCCAGCGGGCCGCATTCCAACGGCTATTCGCTGATCCGGCGCATCCTCGAGCGCGCCGGCCATCCGCTGGACATGGATCTCGACGGCACGCCGCTCGCCGACGCGCTGATGGCGCCGACCACCATCTACGTCAAGCCGATCCTCGAACTGCTGCAGGCCGATGGCATCCCGCAGATCCACGGCATGGCCCACATCACCGGCGGCGGGCTGATGGAAAACATCATCCGCGTCGTCCCGGAAGGCCTCGGCATCCGTCTGGACAGCAGCCGCTGGCCCATGCCGGCGGTTTTCGACTGGCTGCAACGCGAAGGCCGTGTGGCGCGCGAGGAAATGTGGCGCACGTTCAACTGCGGCATCGGTTTCACGCTGATCCTCCCGACCGATCATGCCGAGGCCGCCATCGGCCAGCTCAAGCAGCACCACCTGGACGCATGGACCATCGGCGAAATCGTGCCCGCGAGCGTCGACGCGCGCGTCGACATCCACTGACCGGACTCTTTGCGCATGACGTCGGCACTCCCCGTTGCCGTGCTGGTTTCCGGCCGCGGCAGCAACCTTGAAGCACTGATTCACGCACGCGAAGCGGGCGCGCTGCCTGTCGAGTTTGCGCTGGTGGCCAGCGACAAGGCCGACGCGCCGGCACTGCGCATGGCCGAAGACCACGGGATTGCCACACTGGCGCTCGATCCTCGCGGTCATGCAGACCGCCGTGCCTACGATCTGGAGCTGTTCGAGCGCATCGCCGCCAGTGGGGCGCAACTGGTCATCCTGGCCGGCTTCATGCGCATCATCGATGCCGACGCCGTGGCGCCCTGGCATGGCCACATGATCAACATCCATCCCTCGCTGCTGCCGAAATACCGCGGCCTGCACACGCACCGCAAGGCGCTGGCTGCCGGCGACCGCCAGCATGGCGCCAGCGTGCATTTCGTCACCGCCGAGCTGGACGGCGGCCCCGTGATCGCCCAGGCCGTGATCGACGTCCATGCCGACGACACCGAAGACAGCCTGGCCGCACGCTTGCTGCACTTCGAACACCGCCTGCTGCCCGCCACGCTGGCCATGATTGCCGAAGGACGCATCCGCCTCGAAGACACGGGCATCACCTGTGACGGCAAGCCGCTCTCGGCGCCCCTGCGTTTGGTTGACAACCGTCTCGCACCCGCGTGAAGTGCGATTCAGCCAACGTCGGGAACACTGTGCGGATGAAATTTCACGTCAAACTCACCATCCTGCTCGGTCTGGTTCCGCTGGTCGCACTGGCTGCCGGCGCACCCCAGGCTGCTGCGCCGCCGCAACCCTTCACGGCCACCTACAAGGTACTGCGCAAAGGTTCGCCACTGGGCGTAAGCACCTTGAGCCTGAGACGAGATGCGGATGGCGCATGGACTTTCCGTTCCAAATTGGAAGCCGAATCGGGACTGGCGGCACTGCTCAACGGCGGCATCGACGAGACTTCGCGCTTTCGCTGGCACGACGGGCGTATCGAGTCGCTGAGCTACGACTACAAGCTGCACACCTCGCTCAAGAGCAAGCAGCGCCATGTCGAGGTGGACTGGAAAGGCGGCATGGTAAGCGTGCACACCGGCGGCGACGGCGACTTCAACTACAAGCCCAAGCCGGGTCTGGTGGAGCGCCACCTGCTGGTGCTGGCGCTGGGGCGCGCCGTCCGTGCCGGTCAAAAGCGGATCGCGTTGCCGGTGGCGGTGAAGGACCGCGTCGAAACCCAGACCTTCGTCGTGCGCGGCACGGAAACGATCGAAGTGCCCGCAGGCAAGTTCAAGGCCGTGCGTGTCGAGCGCACCCGCGACGACAAGGATTACACCGTGTGGTACGCCCCGGAGCGTTTCGGCAACGTGCCGGTCAAGGTGTCGCAGGCGTCCGGCGGCGGCATCACGCTGCTGCTGAAAAGCTGCCAGCGGAAATGAATGTGCCGAAGGGGTGCACGGCGTGCGCTTTCTTCACATCCGCAGATCCGCGCTGTTGCCGTTCGATACGCGAAGCGTACCGCGTGCCGAGCTTGTCGAAGCATCAGGGCGAACGGAGACCGCGCGAAAACGCCTCAGGCAGCCGCCATCTGCTTGGGAATGGAGCGATTGGTGTGATGCACGCGATTGTCGGCGTCCACGTACACGCACGTCGGCTGAAACTTCTCCAGCTCGGCCTCGTTCAACTGCGCGAACGCGGCGATGATGATGATGTCGCCCACCTGGGCGCTGCGCGCGGCGCTGCCGTTGACGGAAATGATGCCCGAGCCTTCCTCGGCGCGCAGCGCATAGGTGACGAAACGCTGGCCACTGTCCACGTTCCAGGCGTGGATCTGCTCATACTCGCGGATGCCGGACGCGTCCAGCAGGTTGCCGTCGATGGCGATGGAGCCTTCGTAATGAAGCTCGGCATGGGTCACCGTGGCGCGATGGATCTTGGCTTTGAGCATGTTCAACTGCATGACGTGGCTCGTGGGGATCGAGGCAAAGACCCATTATACCGGTATGCCTCGCCCATGGCAGAGCATGCGCAGGGCGGATATTGCCTGCCGCATTGTCAGCTGAATGGGAGATTGTCGATCAGACGGGTGCTGCCCAGGCGGGCGGCCACCAGGGCAATCAGGCCTTCGCGCTCGTCGGCGCCGGGTTCGGCAAGGTCGTCGGCGCGGCGAATGGTCAAGTAGTCGACGCTGAAACCGGCCCGCTCCAGGCGCGCCGTGGCGGCCTGTTCGATGGCTTGGCGCGCATGTCCCTGCAGGTGCAGCTCGCGCATCTGGCGCAGGGTGGTGTACAGCTGCGGCGCCTGCCGGCGTTCCTCGGCGGACAAGTACTGGTTGCGCGAACTCAGCGCCAGGCCGTCCGCGTCGCGCCGGGTGGGCGCGCCCACCACGTTCACCGGCAGCGACAAGTCCTTCACCATGCGTTCGATCACGCGCAATTGCTGGTAATCCTTCTGTCCGAACACGGCCACGTCCGGCTGCACCAGATGAAACAGTTTGGCCACGACCGTGGCCACGCCGTCGAAATGTCCCGGCCGGTGCGCGCCCTCCAGAACTTCGGTCACGCCCGGCACATGCACGCTGACCGAGTGCTCGGGTCCGAACGGATACATGACGTCCACCGACGGCGCGAACAGCAGATCGCAATCGTTGTCGGCAAGAGCGGACTGATCCTGCTCCAGGGTGCGCGGGTAGCGCGCGTAATCCTCGTTGGGGCCGAACTGGGTGGGGTTGACGAAAATGCTGGTCACGACCTGCTCGCAGCGCGAGCGCGCCAGCTTGAGCAAGGCCAGGTGTCCTGCATGCAGGTTGCCCATGGTGGGCACCAGACCCACGGTACGGCCCTGCTCCCGCCATGTGCGGACAACGGCACGCAGGCGGGCGGCATCAGTGACGGTTTGCATGCGCGATCCTCAATCGAAAGCGTGATCGGCATCCGGGAAACGACCCTCGCGCACGTCCGCTGCATAGGCCGCGATGGCTTCGGCCACCGAGCCGCGCCCAGCCAGAAAATCCTTGCTGAATTTCGGCCGCTTGCCGGGCGTGATGCCCAGCATGTCGTAGATCACCAGCACCTGGCCGTCGCAACCGGCGCCGGCGCCGATACCGATCACCGGGATGTCCAGTTCGTCGGCAATACGCGCGGCCAGTGCCGACGGCACGCATTCGAGCACCAGCATGCCGGCGCCGGCATCGGCCACGGCATGCGCGTCGGCAAGCAACTGGTCGGCGGCATCCTGCCCGCGCCCCTGCACCTTGTAGCCGCCCAGTCGATGCACCGACTGCGGCGTCAGGCCGAGGTGCGCGCACACTGGGATATTGCGCGCGGTCACTGCCGCGATCACCTCGAGGACATGCCCCGCCCCTTCGACCTTGACCATGGCGGCCCCGCCCTCGGCCACCAGCCGATGGGCCGCGTCCAGCGCATGCGGCACGTCGCGGTCGGCCATGAACGGCAGGTCGGCCACCAGCAACGTCGTGGACAGGCCGCGCGCCACGGCCTGGCAGTGGTAAACCATGTGATCGAGCGTGACCGGCAAGGTGCTGGCATGGCCTTGCACCACGTTGCCCAGCGAATCGCCGACCAGCGCCACATCCACGCCGGCCATTTCCAGCTGTGCGGCCAGGCTGGCGTCATAGGCGGTCAACATGACAATCCTGCGGCCCTCGGACTTCATCTTCCGCAGGGACGGAGCGGTGACCGGTTTGCGATCGGGTGCCTGAACGTACACAACACTTTCCGTGGCAGGAAAGGATCCATTATCCGGTCATCGGCCCATCGGACTCAAGCTGTCGCAAGGGCAAACCGCAACAAACGGCTAGGAAACCGCGCGCACGGGCGGCCTCCCGGCGCCGCCCGCCGTCAGCACCTTTTCCGGTTCACGCAGGAAGTTGCCCTGGACGAAGTCGACGCCGCAGGCAAACAGGATCGAAGTGCTGGCCGCGTCTTCCACCCACTCGGCCACGGTGATCTTGTTCAATTCGCGCGCCTGTCTGCAGATGTCGGCAATCTTGGCGCGGTTGTCTTCCTGCTGCGGCAGGTCGGCCATGAAATTGCGGTCGATCTTGAGGTAGTCGGCGTCCACATGCCGCAGCAACTGGAACGAGTTGAGCCCGGAGCCGAATTGCTCCAGCGCGAAGGCCACGCCCAGCGGCTTGAGCTGCGACACGAACGCCTGCGCCGGTTTCAAGCTGGTCAACACCTTGCTTTCAGGCATCTCCAGCACCAGCGCGCCCTGCTTCAACCGGTTCGCCTGGAGCTGCTCGCGCAGCCATGCCACCAGGGTGGGATCGGTCAGCGACTGGGCAGACAGTTTGACGAACATGTTGAAGGCCTGCGCCTCGTTTTTGCGCTCGGCCAGCATGTTGATGGCGCGCTGGATGACCCAGCGATCGACGGCCGACATCAGGCCATTGCGTTCGGCCACCGGCAGGAAATAGCCCGGCGTCACCTCGCCGTTGGGGCCTTCCATGCGCAGCAGGATTTCGGAGAAGTCGCCGTCGGCGTCCTGCAGGCTGATGATCTGCTGCTGATACAGCACGAACCCTTCTTCGGTCAGCGCACGCTGGACCAGTTCCAGCCACTGCCGCTCGCGCTCGGCTTCGGCCTTGTCGCGTGCCGCCGGATCATGGATCTGGCTGGCGCCGACGCCGCGGCTTTGCGCGCTGCGCAACGCCTCGTCCGCCTGTTCGAGCAGCAGTTGCGTACTGGCGTTTCTTTCGCCCAGCAGGCTGCCGCCGATGCCGAAGGTCAGGGTGATGGAATGGGCGCCCGCCTCGAACACGCTGTCGGTGGCCAGTTTGTGCAACGCGTCCACCCGTGCGTTTACCTGCTCGTCGCTGTGATGATCGAGCAGGATGCCGATGGTGCGCTCGCCAAGACGGCCGGCCACCGCATGCTCTCCCAGGCTTTCGGTGATGCGGGTGGCAATGGTCGCCATCAGGTTGTCGGTATTGGCCATGCCGATATTGCCGATCACGGTCTTCCAGTTGTCCGGCTCCACCAGCAACAGCGCCTGCCCTGCCTCGCCATCGGCGGCGGCACTGATGGCATCGTCGATCAGCTTGAGCATGTGCGTGCGATGGAACAGCCCGGTGGCCGGATCGCGCAGCAATTGTTCCTTGAGCGCCGCATCCACCACCTGCACCTGGCGGCGGAACACGATCTGCAGGCAGGCCTCGCCCTCGAAGGTGGCCTGGGAAAACTCCACGCTGGCGTCGAAGACCTCGCTGTCGGCGCGCAGGGCCTTCAACTTGATCCGTTCCGGCGGCTTTTCACCTTTGGCCAGGCGCTTGAGCAGCCCCTTGAAAGCGGCGGCGTGTTCCGGTGCCACCATGTCCAGCAGGGTCAACCCTTCGATGTCTTCGAAACTGTCGTAGCCGAAAATCTCCAGGTAGGCCTGATTGGCGCGCACGTGCATGCCGTCATGCACGTAGGCGATGGGGTCACGCGACGATGCCAGCAGCGCATCGCACCGACGCTCGGATTCGCGCAAAGCGTTTTTCAGACGGCGCACGGACCGGCGCATGCCCAGCGCGTCGAACTCGCGGCGCACCACCTGCACCAGCTGCTCCGGACGCGAGCGCAAGGCTATGCCATGCACGCCCTGCTCGAACATGTCGCCGACGATGTCGTCGTCCATGCGCGTCACCAGGGCAACCAGGGCAAAATCTTTGCCCGACGTCTCCATCCGGCGCGCCGCGTCGGCCACGGTGAGCTGGCGGGTATCGGGGTTGACCAGCACGACGTCCGGGGTCAGTTCCTGGCAGGCCTTTTCCAACTCGTCCGGATTGGCCGCCCGGGCCGGGCGCACGGCAACGCCATGGTTGCGCAACAGGCTGATGACCTGCTCGGCGTCTTCGACGGCATCTTCAATGAAAAGGATCTTGATGACGTTGTCTTGCTTCATGCACGTGTCCGGCATTGCGCTCCGCCGAGGGCGGATGCGGGAAAAAGGCCCGCGCCCCGGTTGTACCGCATCCGCACGGGCTTTTCCAGCGCAGTATTGCAGGTTGTCGACTGTTTCACGGTAATGCCGTCACAATGGGCGTTTGCCCGCTTCGCCGGCCACTTCGCGCACCAGCTTCGGCACCAGGTATCCCGGCAGGCGGGCGCGCAGTTCGGCGACCAGTGCGAGTGCCCGCGCATCGTCCACTTCGAAATGGGCCGCGCCCTGCACGCGGTCGAGCTGATGCAGGTAGTACGGCACCACGCCACAGGCAAACAGGCGCTCGGACAGGTCGGCCAGCGCCGCGGCGTTGTCGTTGACGTCGCGCAGCAGCACGGACTGGTTGAACAGCATCGCGCCCGCCTCGCGCAGGCGTTCGCAGGCGGCGGCCACCGAGGCATCCAGTTCGTTGGCGTGGTTGGCGTGGATCACGACCACTTTCTGCTGCGGCAGCGATGCCAGCCATGCGCACAAGGCGTCGTCCACGCGCTCGGGCAACACCACCGGCAGGCGCGTGTGGATGCGCAGGCGGCACAGATGGTCGATGTCGGCCATGCCCTGCGACAGCTCGACCAATTTGTCCGTCGACAGCGACAACGGATCGCCGCCAGAGAGGATCAGCTCACCGATATCGGCATGCCCGCGCAGGTAGTCGAGGGCTTCACGCCATTTCGCCGCGGCGGCGATTTCCTCGCCATAGGGGAAATGTCGACGGAAACAATAACGGCAATTGACGGCACAGGCGCCGCTGGCAATCAGCAACGCGCGTCCGTGGTACTTGTGCAGCACGCCATGGGCGCTGCGCGCGGCCATGTCGCCCACGGCGTCCAGGCCGAAGCCCGGCACCGTGTCCGTTTCGGCCAGCTGCGGCAACACCTGCAACAACAGCGGGTCGGCGGCATCGCCATGGCGCATGCGCGCCACGAAACCGCGCGGCACGCGCAAGGCGAATCCGGCGTCGTTGTCGGGCAGGTTCGCGGCCAGATGCGCGAGTCCGAGCATGTCGAGCAGCTCACGGGCATCGACAACGGCTTCGCGCCACAGCTGACGCCAATCGGAACGGTCGCCGGCGGGCTGCGCCAACGGGGTGGTTGCAGGTATCATGGGCAGTTCTGAAACCCGGTGAAACGTACCGGTAACCCATCCATTGTAGCCGCGCCCCGTGCGGCTTTTGTTCCGGAGCAACCGCATGGCCACTTATGGACTGAACGACGTCAAGCCCGGCGTCAAGATTCTCGTCGACGGCGATCCCTACACCATCGTCGATGCCGATTTCATCAAGCCCGGCAAGGGACAGGCGTTCACCCGCATCCGCATCCGCAACCTGCTGAACGGGCGCACCACCGAAAAGACCTTGAAGTCCAGCGAGTCGTTCGAGGGCGCCGACGTCATGGATACCGACATGCAGTTCCTGTATGCCGACGGCGAGTTCTGGCATTTCATGCAGCCGGACACTTTCGAGCAGCACCAGGCCGACAAGAACGCCATGGGCGATGCCGCGCAATGGCTCAAGGGCGAGGAAGGCTGCGTGGTGACGCTGTGGAACGGTCGCCCCATCGCGGTCGCGCCGCCCAACTTCGTGGAACTGCAGATCGTGGAAACCGACCCCGGCGTGCGCGGCGACACCTCCGGCGGCGGCGGCAAGCCGGCCACCCTGGAGACCGGCGCGGTGGTGCGCGTTCCGCTGTTCGTCGGCCAGGACGAAGTGATCAAGGTGGACACCCGCTCCGGCGAATACGTTTCGCGCGTCAAGTAAGCGATGACGCAAGCCGCGCCGGAACCCTGCGACATCCTCATCGAGGCTGGGTGGGTCGTCCCGGTCGAGCCGCACGGCGTGGTCCTCGAGGATCACGCCGTCGCCGTCCGCGGCGCGGAAATCGTCGCGCAGCTGCCGGTGGCCGAGGCGCGGGCGCGATTCCAGCCCGCCGAGGTGGTCTCGCGCCCCGACGCGGTGCTGATGCCGGGGCTGGTCAACGCCCACACCCACAACCCGATGACCCTGCTGCGCGGGGTCGCCGACGACCTGCCGCTGAAGGTCTGGCTGCAGAAGCACATCTGGCCGATCGAGGCCGCGGTGATCGCGCCCGGCTTCGTCGCCGACGGCGTGGCCTTGGCGATCGCGGAGATGCTGCGCGGCGGCACCACCTGCTGCAACGAGAACTACTTCTTCCCCGACGTGCAGGCGGCGACCTACCAGCGCCATGGTTTTCGCGCGCGGGTCGGCCTGCCGGTGATCGACTTCCCGACCGCCTGGGCGCGCAGCGACGACGAGTACTTCGATCGCGCCGGCGAGGTCCACGACCAGTGGCGCGACGACCCGCTGGTCGCGACCGCGTTCGCGCCGCACGCGCCCTATACGGTGTCCGACGCGAACTTCGAGCGGATCCGGATGCTCTCCGACCAGCTCGACATCCCGGTCCACCTGCACCTGCACGAGACCGCGCAGGAAGTGGAGCAGTCGCAGGACAAGCACGGGCAGCGGGCGATCGCGCGCATGGACCGGCTCGGCCTGGTCAACGACCGCCTGATCGCGGTGCACATGACCCAGCTCACCGACGCCGAGATCGCGCTGTGCGCGCAGCGCGGCGTCAGCGTGGTGCATTGTCCGGAATCCAACCTCAAGCTGGCCTCGGGCTTCTGCCGCGCGGCCGATATCGCCCGCGCCGGGGTGAACCTGGCGATCGGCACCGACGGTTGCGCGAGCAACAACGACCTCGACATGTTCGGCGAGACCCGCACCGCCGCGCTGCTGGCCAAGGCGGTGGCGCAGGACGCGGCCGCGCTGGACGCGGCCACCGCGCTGCGCGCGGCGACCCTGGGCGGGGCGAAGGCGCTGGGCTTCGACCACCTGGTCGGCGCGATCGAGCCGGGCAAGCAGGCCGACCTGGTGCTGGTGGACATGGCCCGGATCGAGACCCAGCCGCTGCACCACGTGCTCTCCCAGCTCGTTTATGCCACCGGGCGGCAGCAGGTCACCGATGCCTGGATCGCCGGCCGCGCCAGGCTGCGCGATCGCAGGCTCGTGGACATGGACGAGGCCGCGCTGCTTGCCAATGCACGCGAATGGCGCGCGCGCATCGCGGCCATCGAGATGCCGGACGGAGCGGGGGAATGAGCGCGCCCGGGCCCGCCCGCAACGCCTCGCAGGCCGAACTCGACAAGTTCAATGCGCTCGCCAGCCGCTGGTGGGACCCGCGCGGCCCGCAGAAGGCGCTGCACGCGCTGAATCCGGTGCGGCTCGATTACGTCGCCGCGCGCATGCCGCTGTCCGGCGCGGCGGTGCTGGACGTCGGCTGCGGCGGCGGCCTGCTCAGCGAGGCCATGGCCCTGCGCGGGGCGCGGGTGACCGCGATCGACCTGGCGCCGGACCTGCTCCAGGTGGCGAAGCTGCACGGCCTGGAATCCGGCGCGCAGGTGGATTACCGACTGTCGAGCGTCGAGGCGCTGGCGGCGCAAGCGCCCGCCAGCTTCGACGCGATCACCTGCATGGAACTGCTCGAACACGTGCCGGATCCGGCCTCGGTGCTGTCGGCCTGCGCGACCCTGCTGCGGCCCGGTGGCCGCCTGTTCGTGTCCACCCTCAACCGCACGCCGGCCGCGTTCGCGCTGGCGATCGTCGGCGCCGAGTACGTGGCGCGGATGCTGCCGCGCGGCACCCACCAGTACCGCGACTTCATCCGCCCCTCGGAGCTGGGCGCGTGGCTGCGCGCGGCCGGACTCGAACTCGAGGACGTCAGCGGCCTGGCCTACGAGCCGTGGCGCGAGCGCGCGCGCCTGTCCTCGCGTACCGACGTCAACTACCTCGCCTGCGCGGTGAAGCCCGATGCCCGCTGACGGCCACGCCCCGGGCGGCATTCCGCCGCTGGTGCTGTTCGACCTGGACGGCACCCTGCTCGACAGCGCGCCGGACTTCGTCGCGACCCTGCGCGTGCTGCGCTCGCGCCATGGCATGCCGCCGATCTCCGAGGCGCAACTGCGCCCGCATGTGTCCAAGGGCGCGCGGGCGATGCTCCGCGCGGCCTTCCCCGATCTCGACGAGGCCGCGCGCGAAGCGCTGGTGCAACCGTTCCTGGACATCTATCGCGCCGAGCTCGGCCGTCACGGCGGGCCGTTCGAAGGCGTGGAAACGTTGTTGCGCGCGATCGAGGACGGCGGCGCGCGCTGGGGCATCGTCACCAACAAGCCCGAGGCGCTGGCGCGTGCGCTGATGCCGATCCTCGGCTGGGAAGCGCGCTGCGCGGTGCTGGTCGGCGGCGACACGCTGCCGGTGCGCAAGCCCGATCCGGAACCGCTGCTGCACGCCGCGCGCGCCCAGGGCCTCGGCGCCGCCGACTGCGCCTACGTCGGCGACGACGAGCGCGACATCC
>DASSTF010000196.1:0-38482 GCA_035708045.1 Rhodanobacteraceae bacterium
CCACAGGCGCACGCCGTCGTTTTCCCACACGGTGTCGCCCTCGGGATGCTTTTCGCCGAGGATGGTTTCGGGGAACAACTGGCGCGCGTAGACCGGATGCGAGGAACGCGGGATGTCCTTGTTCTTTTCCGGCGAATACGAGCCATCGGCGTGATGGACGCCCTGGCGGCCATCGGTGACCCAGCCGGGCAGGGGCGCGTCGCTCATGGCCTTGCCGGCGGCGATGTCTTCGGCGATCCAGTGGGCCACTTGTTGCCAGCCGGCGGCCTGCCAGGTTTCGAACGGCCCGAGCTTCCAGCCGTAGCCCCAGCGGATGGCGAAATCGACGTCGCGCGCGGTCTCGGCGATGTCGGCCAGGTGGTAGGCGCTGTAGTGGAACAGGTCGCGGAAGATCGCCCACAGGAACTGCGCCTGCGGGTCGGCGCTTTCGCGCAGCTTGCCGAATTTCTCGGCCGGGTCCTTGATGGCTAGGATGGCGGCGACTTCGTCCGAGGCTTTTTGTCCGGAAGCGCGGTAATCCTGCTTCCCGAGATCCAGCACGTTGATCTGCTTGCCTTCCTTGCGATACACGCCGGCGCCGGCCTTCTGGCCCAGCGCGCCTTTTTCGATCAGCGCGGCCAGCCAGTCGGGCGTCTTGAAATACTTGTGCCACGGGTCGTCGGGCAGGGTGTCGGCCATGGTCTGGATGACGTGCGCCATGGTGTCCAGACCGACCACGTCGGCGGTGCGGTAGGTGGCGCTCTTGGGACGGCCGATGGCCGGGCCGGTGAGCGCGTCGACCGCATCGAAGCCGAGGCCGAAGGCGGCCGTGTGGTGCATGGTCGACAGGATCGAGAACACGCCGATGCGATTGCCGATGAAGTTGGGCGTGTCGCGCGCGAACACCACGCCCTTGCCGAGCGCCGTGGTGAGGAAGGCTTCCAGACCGTCGAGCACCTTGACGTCGGTGGTTTTGGCCGGGATCACCTCGACCAGATGCATGTAGCGCGGCGGGTTGAAGAAGTGCACGCCGCAATAGCGGTGGCGCAGGTTTTCCGGCAGCGCCTCGGCCAGCGTGTTGATGGACAGGCCGGAGGTGTTGGAGGCGATGACCGCGTGTTCGGGCAGGTGCGGGGCGACCTTCCTGTACAGGTCCAGCTTCCAGTCCATGCGTTCGGCGATGGCCTCGATGACGAGATCGCAGTCGGCGAGCTGGTCGAGGTTCTCGTCGTAATCGGCGGGGATGATCGCGCCGGCCAGCGACTTCTCCCCCAGTGGGGCCGGCTTGAGCTTGCCAAGGTGTTTGATGGCCTTGACGGCGATGCCGTTCTTCGGGCCTTCCTTCGCCGCCAGGTCGAACAGCACGGTCTCGACGCCGGCGTTGGTCAGGTGCGCGGCGATTTGCGCGCCCATGACGCCAGCGCCAAGTACCGCGGCCTTGCGGATGTGCAGGGGGGTTGTCATGCCAGTCTCCGTCAAAACAGATGAATCGGTGTGAAAAATGTCCCGATGGGAGATGTGCGGCCATGGCGCATCCCCGACGAGGAATTTGAAGCCCTGATGGCTGAATGGTTCATGCCGTGCGCAGACCCGCCGCGGCAAAGTGCACCAGGTGCTGCATGACCTGCTGCATGTGCTGTTCTTCGCTGATGCCGGCCTGGCGGCGGATGATGCCGAAGTTGGCCATGGCGTAGGTCAGCGCGCCGGTGACGATGTCCAGCCGCCAGTACAGTTCCTGCTTGTCCAGCGTCGGCAGGCGTTCGGCGAGGGCGGCGGCGAAGCGCTTCAGCACGTCGCCATAGTTGTCCGACAGGAATGAACGCAGCTGCTCGTCGTGTTCGACGTAGGCGCGCGCCAGGATGCGGACGAAGGCGCCGCCGCCGCGACCTTCGCGCGACAGTTCAAGGGCTGGCTGGATGAAGGCCATCAGCACGTCTTCCAGCGTGGCCTGCCGGGTCAGCCGGTCGAGGGCGTCCAGACGCTGGCCGTTGAGGATGTCCAGGCGACGGCGGAATACCTCCTCGATCAGCTTGTCCTTGGAGCCGAAGTGGTAGTTGACCGACGCCAGGTTGACGCCCGCGTCCGACGTCAATTGCCGCAACGAGGCGCCGTCGAAGCCGCGCCGCGCGAAAAGCTCCTCGGCGGCATCCAGAATCCGTTCCTTGGTGGAAAAGTGGGAAGGTGGCACGGGGCTGACTCCGTCCGCGATTCACGAATGCGTATCAAACGATCGTTTGAGCATAGGATCCCGGCAAGGCCCGGTCAAACGCAAGACTTGCGATTTGGCTAGAATCTGTCACTATTTTGTGAGCTAAATCCGTCATTCGACATGGATTTGGCGTAATGTTGGCCTGTCCAAGGGGGAACGGGTCAGCATGTACTCGCCGAGTACCTGACGGCTACCAGAGTGGCGTGAACGCCATGGAAGATGAATGACGGTCGGAGAGGGCATCCATGGTGATGCCTTCACGAGGCAATGGACTACCCGCCTGACGGTCATTCGATGATGGCGGCCGCCATGCAGGCACACGGAACGATCCCATCCCCCGCAACATCCATTTACCGGAGCTGATCCAATGGCGCTGGAGCGCACTCTTTCCATTATCAAACCCGATGCCGTCGCCAAGAACGTGATCGGTGAAATCTACGCACGTTTTGAAAAGGCCGGTCTGAAGATCGTGGCCGCCAAGATGAAACACCTCAGCAAGGAAGAAGCCGAAGGCTTCTACGCCGTGCATCGCGAGCGTCCGTTCTTCGCCGCACTGGTGGAGTTCATGAGCTCCGGCCCGGTGATGATCCAGGCGCTGGAAGGCGAGGGCGCCATCGCCAAAAACCGTGAACTGATGGGCGCGACCAACCCCGCCGAAGCCGCGCCGGGAACCATTCGCGCCGATTTCGCTCAATCCATCGACGCCAATGCCGTGCATGGTTCGGATGCACCGGAAACGGCGGCGACCGAAATCGCCTATTTCTTTACCGAACAAGAGATCTGCCCGCGCTGAAGCGCTGGAGTTTGAAGCTGTGACCGAGGCCGTGAAAACCAATCTGCTCAATCTTGACCGCAAGGGTCTGCGCGAGTTTTTCGTCGACATGGGCGAAAAACCGTACCGTGCGGATCAGGTGATGAAGTGGATCTATCACCGTCTCGAAAGCGACTTCGACGCCATGACCGACCTCGGCAAGTCCCTGCGCGGCAAACTTGCCGAGGTCTGTTACGTCGGCCCGCCGGCCACCGTGTTCGAGAAGGGTTCCAGCGACGGCACGCACAAATGGCTGCTGGGCATGGATGGCGGCAACGCCATCGAAACCGTGTACATTCCCGAACCCACGCGCGGCACGCTGTGCGTGTCCTCGCAGGTCGGTTGCGCGCTCAACTGCCAGTTCTGCTCCACGGCCACGCAGGGCTTCAACCGCAATCTTTCGACCGCCGAAATCATCGGCCAGGTGTGGGTGGCGGCGAAGCATCTGGGCAACGTGCCGCACCAGGCCCGTCGCATCACCAACGTGGTGATGATGGGCATGGGCGAGCCGCTGGCCAATTTCGACAACGTGGTCGCGGCCATGAACCTCATGCGCGACGACCTCGGCTTCGGCCTGGCCAACAAGCGCGTGACGCTGTCCACGGCCGGCATGGTGCCGCAGATCATCAAGCTGGCGGACGCGATCGACGTGTCACTGGCGGTGTCGCTGCATGCCGCCAACGACGAGCTGCGCACGCAGCTGGTGCCGCTCAACAAGCGCTACCCCATCGCCGAACTGATGGACGCCTGCCGCTATTACCTGTCCACGCGGCCGCGCGCGACCATCACCTTCGAATACACCTTGATGAAGGGCGTCAACGACCAGCCCGAGCATGCGCGTCAGCTGGTCAAACTGATGCGCACCATTCCCTCGAAGGTGAACCTGATTCCATTCAATCCGTTTCCGGGGACGCGCTTCGAGCGCTCCGAACCGGAAACCATCGCCGCCTTCCAGCGCATCCTCAACCAGGCCAGTCTGGTGGCGCCGGTGCGCCGGACGCGCGGCGACGACATCGACGCGGCGTGTGGCCAGCTCAAGGGGCAGGTCATGGATCGCACGCGTCGCCAGGCACAGTTCCTCAAAACCCTGGAGGGCTCGGCCCATGCGGCGTAACGGTTTGTCCATGGCATTGCTGGGCGCGGCCCTGGTTCTGACCGGCTGCGCCACAGGCGGCAACGGCATGCGACGCGCCCACACCCCGTCGGCGCGCGAGAACGCGGCCAGCATCCACACCGAACTTGCCTGGAACCTGATGAAGCAGGGCAAGCTCGAAATGGCCCTGAACAAGCTCCAGACCGCGCTGCAATTCGACCCCGATTACGTGCCGACCCATACCGTGTTGGGCGTGCTTTACACGCGCATCAACAAACCGGCCAAGGCCGAGGAGCAATACCGCCGCGCGGTCGAACTCGATCCCACGGACGGCGATACCAACAACAACCTTGGCCGCTTCCTGTGCCAGGAAGGCAGGACAAGCGAAGGCCTGCCTTACTTCAAGAAGGCGCTGGCCGACCCGTTCTACAAGACGCGGACGAAGGCGCTGACCAACGCCGGCACCTGCCAGATCCGCGCCGGCGACTACGAGCAGGCCGAAGCAAGCCTGCGCAAGGCACTCAAGATCAACCCCAATGACGCCGATGCGCTGTACCAGATGGCGCGCGCCCATTATTTGCAGGGCGACGCCTTCCACGCCAGCGCCTATATCCAGCGCTTCCAGGATCTCGGAATCACCAATCCGGCGGTGCTCAAACTGGGTTACGACATCGAATCACGACTGGGCAATGCGGAGGGGGCCCGGAAATATGCACGCCAATTGCGTACCACGTTCCCGGATTCGGAACAGGCGCAGGCTCTTGATTCAAAAACATCTCCATGACATATCCGACACATTCCGGCACGGTGGAAAACTCACCGGCAATCACCGACACTCCCGTATCCGCCGAATTCGCGGAATCGACATCCGACACCGACACACTCCGGGTTCGCCTGGGGCAGGCTCTCCGCGCGGCACGCGAAGCACGGCAGCTGGACATCGAGACTTGCGGACGCACCTTGCGCCTGCCCGTGCGCATCCTGAAAAAGCTGGAAGCGGGGGATCATTCCGGCATCGACCACGCGGTCTACCTGCGCAACTACCTCTCGTCCTACGGCGCCTGCGTGGGTTTGCCGGAGGCTGCCATCCGGGACGCCATCAACCAGTTGGCGCCGACCGAGCAAAAGCCCGAACTCGTGTCCACCGGCGGCGTTTCGCGCTCGCATTATCTCTGGCAGCGCTACACCACGGCGGCCACCTATGCCGTGCTCACGGCCGTCATCATCGTGCCCCTGGTCTGGCTGGGGGTCAAAGGCGGCCTGGATCGCGAACTGACGCATCTGGAGCCGCTCAATTCGGCGCCGGTCGCCCAGCACGAAGTGGCGGTCACGAAGCACGCGACAACGGATGACAACGCGCCTGCATCGACCAAACCGCCACACAAGACGGCCACGACAGCGCAGGGCAATACCGACGAGAAACCGTTGATGGCTTCCATGGCGCCGTTTTCCGCTCTCGACAGCGTCGACAGCCCGCCGCAGAAAATCGCGCCTCCCGCGGTTTCCGTTCCGGACGGTCACACCTTGAGCATCACCTTGACCAAGCCCAGCTGGGTCGAAGTGACCACCGCCGACAACCAGCGGCTGGAATACAGCCTGCTTGCCGCCGGAACCCACAAGACCTGGCACAGCTCGCAGCCCTTGCACGTCAGCATCGGCGACACCACGGGCGCCAGCGTCCGTGTGGATGGCAAACCTGTGAATCTGACGGCCTACCAGCGCGCCAATGTGGCGCACTTCCGCATTGCCATGAAGGACGGGCAGGCCAGCGTGCAGGCCATGTAGGCGACATCTTCGCCTGTTCGGGCGGCGTTGGCATCGCCAAGCGCGCCAGCCTCGGGTATGCTTGCACGGCTTGACCGCAGGGCCATCCGCCAGGCGAGTCTTTCAATATCGGGGCATGCGCGCGCATGCCCCGATGGTTTCGGCTTTATACATGGTGATCATGCATGGCATATGACGATTACGAACAGGGTGAACGCGTACAGGAATGGTTGCGCCAGAACGGCGTGGCCATCATCGCAGGCATCGTGATCGGGTTGGCGCTGATTTTCGGCTATCGGCAGTGGAACGAGCACAAGGCCAACGAAAACATCGAGGCCGCCACCCAATATCAGCTGATCCAGAACGCCTTGGGCAAGGGCAAGACCAGCGAAGCCGACACATTGACCGACAGCCTGCTGAAAAACCATGCCGACAGCGCCTATGCCGTGTTCGCGGCTTCCCTGCGCGCGCAGCGTCAGCTGGAAGCGGGCAAGGCCGACAAGGCCGTCGAGTCGCTGACCTGGGCCGTGCAGCATGCCAAGACCAAACCGCTCAAGGACCTCACGCGTCTGCGCCTGGCGCGTGCCGATCTTGCCGCCGGCAAGGCTGACGATGCACTGCATACGCTCAAATCCATGCCCGCCGATGCCTATACCGGCCTGGCAGCGGAACTGCGAGGCGATGCGCAGGTCAAACTGGGACATGCCGATGAGGCCGTCAAAGCCTACAAGGCTGCCATGGCCGACTTCGATCCCACCGCGCCGCAGCAACGGATCCTGCAGATGAAAATCGACAATGTGGCGACCCATGCCGCCGGCAAGCCGGCCTCGCATACCGCTGCCGCGGCCTCTTCGTCCAGCAGCAAGAAACAGGACGCCTGATGAAAAAGCGCATTGCCCTGACCGTCGCCACCGTCCTGCTGGTTCTGGCGGGTTGCTCCAAGAAGACCAACATCAAACCACCGCACGAACTGGTCGATTTCACGCCGACGGCGAGCGTCACGCGCCTATGGAAATCGAGTGTCGGCAACGGCGCGCAGGACAGCGACATCCGCCTGCGTCCCGCCTATGCCGATGGCGTGGTCTACGCCGCCAGTACCGACGGCACGTTGCAGGCTTTCAACGCCAAGACCGGCGACACCATGTGGAAGGATTATTCGCGCACGCATGGCTGGTTCGGCTGGGGCGATGCCGACCGCAAGGACGCCTTCTACGCCGGCGGCCCGGCAGTCTCCAACGGGCTGTTCGTCATCGGCACGCTCGATGGCCACGTCTATGGACTGGATGCAAAGGATGGCGGCAAGCGCTGGAAAGCCACGGTGTCGGCCGGCGTCATTTCCGCTCCGGCCATCGTCGGCAAGCGCGTCATCGTGCGCACCAACGACGGCAAGGTGTTCTGTCTGAACGCCGACACCGGCAAGCAGGAATGGGTTTACGACCAGAGCACCGTGCCGCTGCTCAGCCTGCGCGGCAACGGCCCGGTCATGGTGGCCAAGGGCGTGGTGTTCTTCGGCAGCGATGACGGCCAGTTGGTCGCCGTGCGCCTGGACAATGGCGAAAAGCTGTGGAGCCTTCCGCTCGCCAGCGGCGAAGGCCGCACCGATATCGATCGCATGGATGATGCCGACGGCTCGGTGCTGCTCTCCGGAAATACCTTGTATGCCTCCGCCTATCATGGCCGTCTGCTGGCTGTCGACGGCCCGACCGCCCGTCCGCTGTGGAAGCATGATTTCTCCACGTATGTGTCGATGGACATCAGCGGCAATACCCTGGTCGGTGTGGACGACGCCTCCAACGTATGGGCCTTCGACGCCGGCTCCGGCAGCGACATCTGGAAGCAGGACAAGCTCGAATGGCGCTGGCTGAGCGGCCCGGCCGTCCAGGGCGACTACGTCGTCGTTGGCGACCTCAAGGGCTACCTGCACTGGATGCAGATCGGCGACGGCAAATTCGCCGCCCGCACGCGTTTTTCGCACGACGCCATCCGCGCCCAGCCTCTCGTGGTCGGCGACACCGTCTACGTCGAGGACGTGGATGGCCATATCGGCGCCTACAAGATTTCCAGCGGCGCCCGCTGAACGGAACGATGACCTGTCATGCTGCCCGTCGTCGCCCTGGTCGGCCGTCCCAATGTCGGCAAATCGACCCTCTTCAACATCCTGACGCGCAGCCGTGATGCGCTGGTAGCCGACCTGCCGGGCGTCACGCGCGACCGCCATTACGGCATCTGCCATCTGGGCGAAAAACCGTTCGTCACCGTCGACACCGGCGGACTGGCCGACGACGAAACCGGACTCGACGCACTGACCGCACGCCAGGTGCGTCTGGCCGTGGACGAATCGGACGTCGTGGTGCTGATGGTGGACGCACGCGACGGTTTGCTGCCGCGCGACCGCGACATCCTCGACGAGCTGCGCCGCAGCGGCAAATCCGTCCTGCTGGCGGTCAACAAGACCGACGGCATGGACGAATCGGTCGCGCTGGCCGAATTCGCTTCCTTCGGGTTTGCCGATGCGTTGTCCTTGTCGGCGGCGCACAACCGCGGCACCCAGTCACTGCTTGAGGCGCTTGCGCCGCTTCTTCCCGAAGACACCGAGCCTGCCGCCGAAGAGGCCGACACCGGCATTCGCGTGGCCGTCGTGGGTCGGCCCAATGCCGGCAAATCCACTCTCGTCAATCGCCTGCTGGGCGAGGATCGCCTGGTGGTGTCGGACATCGCCGGCACCACGCGCGATTCCATCCACGTGCCTCTGGAGCGCGACGGCCAGCGCTACACGCTGATCGACACCGCCGGCATCAGGCGGCGCTCCCGCGTCGATGATGCGCTGGAGAAGTTCAGCGTCATCAAGGCCATGCAATCCATCGCCGCCGCGCAGGTGGTGGTGATCATGGTCGACGCGCGGGAAAACCTGGCCGACCAGGATCTCACCCTGATCAGCCAGGTGCTGGAAGAGGGCAGGGCCCTGGTCATCGCCTGCAACAAATGGGACGGCATGAACGCCTACGACCGCGAACAGTGCATGCAGGCGCTGGATCGCCGGCTGGCTTTCGTGCCATGGGCCAGGCGCGTGTTCATTTCCGCCCTGCACGGTTCCGGACTGCGCGAACTGATGCGCGCCGTCGTCCGCGCCCACGCTTCGGCCACCTGCGAGATGTCGTCCTCGCAACTCACGCGCACGCTGGAAAAAGCCTACGCCAGCTATCAGCCGCCGATGGTGCGTGGTCACACGCCCAAGCTGCGTTACGCCCATCCCGGCGGACACAATCCGCCGACCATCGTCATTCACGGCAGCCGCACCAAGCACATCGCGGACGCCTACCGGCGCTATCTGGAAAACATCTTCCGCAAGCGCTACAAGCTGGAAGGCACGCCCGTCCGGATCGAGTTCCGCGACAGCGACAATCCGTTCGCCGGCCGTCGCAACGAACTGACCGACAGCCAGAAACGCAAGCGCCAACGCATGATCCGCAACGCCAAGCGCCGCAAATAGGCGGACATTGCCCCCAGATGAAACTTGCGGACGGGTGAACCCTTGCCGGCGCGCGGTGCCCGCCTTGCGCATGCCGCGCTACCATGCGCGCATGGATACCGCGACCGATACCGCACCCCTGATCGCCGCATTGCGCCAACGCATCGGCGAGATCGAACCTGCGGAAGCACTGTCACGCCAGGCAAAAGGCGCCTTGCTGGTCGACGTACGCGAGGACGCCGAACGCGCCGCGGGCATGCCCGCCGGTGCGCTGGGTTTATCGCGCGGTTTTCTCGAACTGCGCATCGCCAGGGCCGAGCCCGACCGGACGCGTGAAATTCTCACCCTGTGCGGCAGCGGCATGCGTTCGCTGCTGGCCGCCGAAACCCTGAAAAACCTGGGCTACACCGACGTCCGTTCCGTGGCCGGTGGTTTCGCGCGCTGGAAATCCGAAGGATTGCCGATCGCGCGTGACGAAGCGCTGGACGCCGATGCCGCCGAACGCTACTCGTGCCAGATCAAACTGCCGAACGTGGGCGCGGAAGGGCAGGCGAAACTGGCCAGGGCGCGTGTGGTCATGCTTGGCGCCGGCGGCCTGGGCGCGCCGGCGGCGATGTATCTTGCCGCCGCAGGCGTCGGCAGCCTGACGCTGATCGATGACGACCGCGTCGAACGCTCCAACCTGCACCGCCAGATCATCCACGCCGACGCCCGTGTCGGCATGCGCAAGACCGAATCGGCGCGCATGACGCTCATGGCGCTGAACCCGCGCATTCACGTCGAGACACGCGACGAACGCCTGACCGCCGCCAACGTGGAAGCACTGCTTGTCGGCCACGACATCATCTTTGACGGCGCCGACAACTTTCCCGCCCGCTATCTGCTCGCGACGGCCAGCGTGCGCCTGGGCATTCCCATGGTGTACGGCGCGGTGGAGCGCTTCACCGGCCAGGTCAGCGTGTTTGATCCACGCCGCGGGGATTCTCCCTGCTACCGCTGCCTGTTTCCCGAGCCGCCGTCGGCCGAGGATGCGCCCAACTGCAGTGAAGCCGGCGTGCTGGGCGTGCTGCCCGGCATGATCGGCCTGTTGCAGGCATGCGAAACCCTGAAGCTCATTCTCGGCATCGGCGAGCCTCTGGTCGGACGCCTGTTGACGCTCGACGCACTCACCATGCGCATGCGCGAACTGCGCCTGTCGCGGGATCCGGCGTGTCCCGGCTGCGGCCCGCATGCCGATTTTCACGGTTACACGGATATCGGACACATTTGCGCCGCGTCTGGAACGTAATGCTCACCGCGGGCGCGCGCCTGCACAAGATCGTCGCCGACAAACATCGGGGCGTTGTTTGTGTCGAACTGTGCAAACCCGGATAATGCGCGTTTACCCATACGCCAGTAGCCCATGACCGCACGCATCCTCGACGGCAAACGCATTTCACGGCAATTGCTGGAACGGATCGGCCAACGCGTGGCCGAGCGTACTGCCGCCGGCCTGCCGCCGCCGGGGCTGGCCGTGGTGCTGGTGGGAAGCGATCCGGCATCGGCCGTGTACGTGCGCAACAAGCGCCGCGCCTGCACCGAAGTGGGTTTTCGTTCCTTCGATTACGACCTGCCGGCCTCCACCAGCCAGGACGAGCTTTTCGCGCTGATCGACAAGCTCAACGCCGATCCGGACGTGCACGGCATCCTGGTGCAGTCGCCGCTGCCCGATCATGTCGACGAGGATGCCCTGGTCGATCGCATCGACCCGCGCAAGGACGTGGATGGTTTCCATCCCAACAACGTGGGGCTGCTGGTATTGCGCCGGCTGGGCCTGCGCCCGTGCACGCCGAAAGGCGTGATGACCCTGCTGGGGCATACCGACCGCCCGGTGCGGGGGCGCGACGCGGTGATCGTCGGCGTGTCCAACCACGTCGGTCGACCATTGGCGCTGGAGCTGCTGATTGCAGGTGCAACAGTAACTTGCTGCCACAAGTTCACACAGGATCTGGCCGACCACGTGCGCCGCGCGGACATTGTCATCGTGGCCGTGGGGCGACCCGGACTGGTCAAGGGCGAGTGGATCAAGCCGGGCGCCGTAGTCATCGACGTCGGCATCAACCGGCTCGACGACGGCAAACTGGTGGGCGACGTGGAATTCGAGCCCGCCGCCGAGCGCGCGTCATGGATCACGCCGGTGCCGGGCGGCGTCGGCCCCATGACCGTGGCCACCCTGATGGAGAACACGCTGGAGGCGGCACAGGCTCGCCAGGCGCGCCCGGTGGCCTGAAACAACGGTTCGGCATCTGGCGGCAACCGGTGCCGAGCCTATATAATTAATGACTTTACTTGCGGGTAATTCGCCATGCGCATTCTTGCCGAGGCACTCACTTTCGACGATGTCTACCTCGTCCCCGCCTATTCGCGCGTCCTGCCCAGCGCGGTCGACACCGCCACCCGACTGACGCGCAACCTGCATCTGAACATTCCCATCGTGTCGGCGGCCATGGACACGGTGACCGAGGCGCGCCTGGCCATCACCATGGCCCAGTGCGGCGGCATCGGCATCATCCACAAGAACATGACCATCGAACAGCAGGCCGCCGAAGTGCGGCTGGTCAAGAAGTTCGAGGCCGGCGTCATCCGCAGCCCGGTCACGGTCGGGCCGGACGTGTCCATTCAAGAGGTCATGGACATTACCCGTGCGCACAACATTTCCGGCGTACCGGTGGTCGAAGGCGAGCAACTGGTCGGCATCGTGACCAGTCGCGACATGCGTTTCGAGAAGAAGCCCGACGATCCTGTCAAAAACATCATGACGCGCCAGGACAAGCTGGTCACCGTGCGCGAGGGAGCGGGGCAGCAGGAAGTGCTGGATCTGCTGCATCGCCACCGCATCGAGAAGGTACTGGTGGTCAACGACGACTTCCAGCTGCGCGGCCTGATCACGGTCAAGGACATCCAGAAGGCACGGGACAACCCGCACGCCGCCAAGGACACCAATGAACATCTGCTGGTCGGCGCCGCCGTCGGCGTGGCCGGCGATACCGAAGCCCGCATCGACGCGCTGACCGAAGCCGGCGCCGACGTGATCGTGGTCGATACCGCACACGGCCATTCGCAAGGCGTGCTCGACCGCGTGTCGTGGGTCAAGAAACACTATCCGTCGGTGCAGGTGATCGCCGGCAACATCGTCACCGGCGATGCCGCACTGGCCCTGCGCGATGCGGGCGCCGACGCGGTCAAGGTCGGCGTCGGCCCCGGCTCCATCTGCACCACGCGTGTGGTCGCCGGCGTGGGCGTGCCGCAGATCACCGCCATCGACCTGGTGGCCACGGCGCTCAACGACGACATCCCGCTGATCGCCGACGGCGGCATCCGCTATTCCGGCGACATGGCCAAGGCCATCGCCGCGGGCGCTTCGGTGGTCATGCTCGGCTCGATGCTGGCCGGCACCGAGGAATCGCCCGGCGAGGTGGAACTGTTCCAGGGCCGCTCGTTCAAGAGCTATCGCGGCATGGGTTCGCTGGCGGCGATGCAGAAGGGCTCCAAGGACCGGTATTTCCAGGACAACACCGATACCGACAAACTGGTGCCCGAAGGCATCGAAGGCCGCGTGCCGTATCGCGGCCCGGCGCGCAACATCGTGCACCAGATGATGGGCGGACTGCGCGCCTCCATGGGCTACTGCGGCTGCGCCGACATGGAAGCCATGCGCCACGAACCGCAGTTCGTGCGCGTCACCGGCGCGGGCCTGCGCGAAGCGCATCCGCACGACATACAGATCACCAAGGAAGCGCCGAACTACCGGCTGGAATCCTGAAAACGGCCGGAACTCTGGGCTCGGGACCCGGGATCCGGCAGAGCAGCGAACCCGCGATGCACTGACGCCCAGGCGCGCGGTCGGCTTTCTTGCCTCATGGCGGTGGCCGGGACCCGAGTCCCGCGTCCCGCGGCCGGGGTTCCGCATGCACCAAGACATCCACACCGACAAGATCCTCATCCTCGATTTCGGCGCGCAGTACACCCAGCTGATCGCCCGCCGCATCCGCGAGCTTGGCGTGTATTGCGAAATCTGGGCCTGGGACCACGATCCCGCCGAGATCGCGGCATTCGGCGCCAAGGGCATCGTGTTGTCCGGCGGCCCCGAATCGACCACGCTGGCCGATGCGCCCAGAGCGCCGCAGGAAGTGTTCGACAGCGGCCTTCCCATTCTCGGCATCTGCTACGGCATGCAGACCCTGGCCGCACAGCTCGGCGGCCGCACCGCATCGTCGGCTGCCAACGAATACGGTCACGCCGAAGTGAGCATCGTGGCCGACAGCAAACTGTTCGAAGGCATGAACGACCACGCCGGTGCCGTGCCGCGACTGGACGTCTGGATGAGCCACGGCGATCACGTGGAAGAAGCGCCGCCGGGCTTCGAGATCATCGCCCGCACCGAACGCGTTCCCGTGGCCGCCATGGCCAACGAGGAAAAACGTTGGTACGGCGTGCAGTTCCATCCCGAAGTGACGCACACGATACAGGGCAGGGCGATCCTTGAGCGTTTCGTCTCCGGCATCTGCGGCTGCGGCAACCTGTGGACGAGCGCCAACATCATCGAGGACCAGGTTGCCCGCGTGCGCGAAACCGTCGGCAACGACCACGTGCTGCTCGGGCTTTCGGGCGGTGTGGATTCTTCGGTCGTGGCGGCGCTCCTGCACAAGGCCATCGGCGACAGGCTGGTGTGCGTGTTCGTGGACACCGGCCTGCTGCGCTTCAAGGAAGGCGACCAGGTCATGTCCACCATGGCCGAGCACATGGGCGTCAAGGTGATCCGCGTGAACGCCGCCGAGCGCTATTTCAAGGCGCTCGAAGGCGTCGCGGATCCGGAAGCCAAGCGCAAGATCATCGGCAACCTGTTCGTCGAGATCTTCGACGAGGAAGCGGCCAAGCTGACCGGCGAAGGCGGCAACGTGCAGTGGCTGGCGCAGGGCACCATCTACCCGGACGTGATCGAATCGGCCGGCAGCAAGACCGGCAAGGCGCATGTCATCAAGAGCCACCACAACGTCGGCGGTCTGCCCGAGCGCATGAAGCTCAAGCTGGTCGAGCCGTTGCGCGACCTGTTCAAGGACGAGG
Organism: Rhodanobacteraceae bacterium; assembly: GCA_035708045.1. Lineage (GTDB taxonomy): Bacteria > Pseudomonadota > Gammaproteobacteria > Xanthomonadales > Rhodanobacteraceae > Oleiagrimonas. The sequence goes on from DASSTF010000196.1 coordinate 14,429, forward strand.
TGCGCCGCATCGGCGTCGAGCTTGGATTGCCCCGCGAAATGGTCTACCGGCACCCGTTCCCCGGTCCGGGCCTGGGCGTGCGCATCCTCGGCGAGGTCAAGGCCGAATACGCCGAGATCCTGGCCCGAGCCGACGCCATTTTCATCGAGGAGCTGCGCAAGGCCGACCTCTACGACACCGTCAGCCAGGCTTTCGCCGTATTCCTGCCGGTCAAATCCGTCGGCGTCGTCGGCGACGCGCGCGCCTACGAATGGGTCATCGCCCTGCGCGCCGTGGAAACCATCGATTTCATGACGGCCCGCTGGGCGCACTTGCCTTACGACTTCCTCGACAAGGTTTCCAATCGAATAATCAACGAGATACGGAATATTTCTCGCGTCGTGTATGACATCAGTGGCAAGCCACCCGCCACCATCGAATGGGAATAGGGAAATCAGCCACTTGCGCCCACCGAAGGTTTTCGGCATCACCCGCGCAAAAGCAAATATCGCCGGCAACTCTTTGAGAAAGCACGAAAAACATGCCTGAATCAGACGACACCATCGGTTTCAGTCCCGAAGACGTCGCTTTCATGCGTCATGCGCTGCGCTTGGCCGAACACGCACGCGACGCCGAGGACGAAGTGCCGGTCGGAGCGGTGATGGTGCATGAGGGCAAGGTGATCGGCGAAGGCTGGAACCGCAACATCACCTTGGCCGATCCCACGGCACACGCCGAAATCATTGCCTTGCGCCAGGCATGCCAGGGTATCCGCAACCACCGGCTGCCTCCCGACACCACGCTTTACGTCACGCTGGAACCATGCTCGATGTGCGCCATGGCCTTGGTGCACGCTCGTCTGGCCCGGCTCGTCTACGCGGCAACGGATCCCAAGACCGGCGCCGCCGGCAGCGTGTTCGACACACTGGTGTCCGAGAGGCACAACCATCGCATCATCGTCCAGGGCGGTTTGCTGGCCGACGAAGCCGGCGAGATGTTGCGCCAGTTCTTTCGCGCCAGACGTTGATGGCCGGAAATCACGGATCGCTGATCAGCACTTCCACAGGAACGCCGTCAAGCAATTCCGAAAGCGCCATCGTGCCGTCCCTGGCGACCACGGGTTTGCCCGAGGCCAACGCGACGAGGTGATGTGCATCGATACCGTCCGGCAACGCGATGGCGGTGTCTTGCCAACGGTGTGCCGCAATGCTGGGCAGCGGACGACGCCCCAGCAGACGCAGCGGACAACGCGGCACCACCACCAGCAGCCGCTGGTTCCCGTGGCGGCGCAGAAAAGCAATGACATGACGGGCATGCGCGCCTTTCACTTCAACCGGTACGTATGAGCCCTGCAGGAAAAGATCCGGTTGTCTTCGCCGCAAGCCGAGCAACCGCGCCAGCCAGGCCTGCTTGATGCGACCGTCATGCCACGTGTGCATCAGCGATGTCATGGAAGCATCGGGATCGAACAGCACCTGGTGCGCGGCGAAAGGGATCGGCCGCCGATTGTCGGGATCGACCATGGAGTAATCCCACAGCTCGCGCCCCTGATAAAGATCCGGGATGCCGGGCGTCGTGCAGCGCAAGGTGAGTTGGGCCAGACTGGAAAGTGCACCAGCCGCCGCGATGGAATGCACGAAACGATATACCTCGGTCAGGAATGGCGCACCGCCGAACATCGCATCCAGACAATGCGCGGCAGCCGTTTCATAAACATCATCGGGATACGTCCAACTGGTATGCCGACGCGATTCGCGCAGCGCCTTGGTCAGCCATGCGTGCATGCGTTGTGCCAGCTCGTGCAGACCCGTCGTATCGTCCAACGTCATGCCAGGCGGCCAAACACCCGCCATCATCTGCAGCATCATGTAGACGTCACGCGCATCCGGACGGCCGTTTTCGAAAGCCGACCAGCGTGCCGTCCACCTTCGCGCATGAATGGCCCAGCGTCGTGGACATTGGCTGAGCGTCGCCAGACGCATGCGCGCATCCTCGCCCAGCTTGTGGTCGTGCGAGGCGGTGGCCAACATGGCCTCGGGCCAATGGTCGCGACGACGGATGCATGCGTCATGAAAGGCCTCCACGGACATGCCGACGACTGCCGGATTGGCGCCGACTTCATTGCGCGACAGCAGACGCGGATAGCGATAGAAGGCCGTGTCCTCGACGGCCTTGGCGGCCAGCGGAGCCGTCAGTTGCTCGAACCGGGCGACAGCCGCGCGCGACGCCTCCGTGGCATGCGCGCGGTGCATTTCCGACACGAGGAAATCCAGCGCGGCATGATCGCGCCGCGACAGGTCGGCACGCGCCCGCGGCCATGCCGCATCCAGCGCGTGGTCTTGGCCGTCGCCCAGATAGCTGCGATAGACGCCGAAGGCCTGCGCCAGCGCGGCGAGTGCACGGCGCAGGCTGGCAAAACTCAGATCACGGCTCGATGCACTGTGGCAGGCCAGCTCACGAAAGCGCCGGCACGTCATGTCCAGGTCGCAGACGAATACCGCATGCAGCATCTCGCGCCTTGCCTGCCGCTCATGCGCATCGAAATCGTCACGGTCGCCGCTCAGGCGCTGGTACAACGTTGTCAACGTCTTGGCGCCCGTGGCGTCATGCAGTACCGCGCCGACCTGGTTCATGAAATCGTAACCCGTCGTGCCATGCACCGGCCACGAAGCGGGGAGTGTTTCGTCATCGCCTAGGATTTTCTCGACGACGAGATAGACGTCCCGGCCATCAGCCTGCCGCTCCATGTCCTCGCGCAAACGCCGGCAATAATCCGCCGGTGCAGCCAGTCCATCGACGTGATCGATGCGCAAACCGTCGATGACGCGCTCGGCATGCAGGCGCAGGATCGTGGCATGCACCGCGCGATAAGTCTCTTCCCGCTCGATGCGCAATCCGGCCAGACCGTTGATGTTGAAAAAGCGTCGCCAGTTGAGTGCATCGTTGGCGCAACGCCAGTGTACGAGACGGTACGGCTGCAGACCCAGGATCCGGTCGATGGACGCGCTGTCGTGGTTCATCCAGTCCCGCCAACAGGCCGTCAACGTCGTCTGCCATCCGGCATGGGACAGTATTTCGCGAACGGCCGTGCGGGCATCGTCGCTGCCGGCGGGATATTCTCCCAGCGCACGCTCGACGTCCATCGCGGCGTCATGCAGCACGGCCTGGCGCAGCAGCGTCGGCAACGTCATCGGTCCCAGCGGGTAATGCTGGTGATTGAAACTGACGAACGGCTCGCCGTCGCGCCAGACCAGTTCGAAACACCCGGCGGCCAGCGCAGCGCCGTAATCGCGATCCAGCACGGGCAGCAGCAAGGGCAGGGGACTGCCTTCGGGCGTGTTCCATTGGATGTCGAAATGAGCCGCGCAGCGGCTGTGCGGGCCCCAACGCTGTACGTCCTGCCACCAGGCATTGTCCTCGCCGACACCCATGTGGTTGGGCACGAAGTCCACGATCAGGCCCATGCCGCGCGCATGCGCATCCTCGGCCAGCCGGCGCAGGCCGGCTTCACCGCCCAGAACAGGATCGACGCGGTCATAGTCGATGGTGTCGTAACCGTGCGTGGAGTCGGCATGCGCACGCAGTATGGGCGACAGGTACAGATGGCTGATGCCGAGCGCGGCATGGTAATCCAGCGTGGCACGGACGGCGTCGAAGTCCACGCCATTGCGCAACTGCAGGCGAACCATGGCGCGCGGCATGGCCATCATGTCTTTCTCCGCGTCAGCAAGTCGATGCGGTGGCGGACGTCCGGGCGCGAAAACAAGGCTTCGATGGTGTCGCCGTTGCGGCGACGCCAGTTGGGATGCCCGCTGGTGATGCCCGGAAGATTGACCTGTTCGATGTCGGCAAGCAGGTCTTCCATGGGCATCAGCAGCAACAGTCCCGGCGCCTCGGCCAGTGCGGCGCAGGCGGCATCCACGAAGGGAGCGGGTTGCCGTGCCGGAGGAGCCGGCATTTCCGCCGTCTGCATGCAAGTGTGCAGCGACTGCCAAAGCGCCTTGCGTTCATGCCGGCGTTGTCGCCGCTTCCGCGTCATGTCTTCCGGGTCGCTTTCGTGCAGACGGGCCTGCCACTGGAGATCGCGACCACGCCACCAGCCGGCCAGCGTCGGCAAGTCGTGCGTGCTGCTGGTGGCGACGGCATCGTCGGGCCAGTGCGTGGGCGGCACGAAACCGTGGTCGTCGCGCTCGAACCACAGTACCGACATTCCCAGCAATCCACTGCCGCGCAACCGTTTTCGCAACGAAGACGGAATCGTGCCCAGATCCTCACCGACGACCACGGCGCGATGGTGCCACGATTCCAGCGCGAGCAGGTTCAGAAGATCGTCCGCCGGCATGTTCAGATAGGCGCCATGCGTGGCGTCGCGGCCCTCGGGAACCACCCACAAGCGCGCCAGGCCCATGGCATGGTCGATGCGGATACCGCCGACGTTGCGCAAGGTGGCGCGCAGCATGCTCAACCAGGGCGCATAGCCATGCTTGCGCAACGACTGCGACGCAAAGGTCGTCAGTCCCCACGTTTGTCCGCGGGGATTGAACGCATCCGGCGGCGCCCCGAGTCCGAGGCCATGCAACATCTCCGTGCCCATGGCCCAGGCATCGCTGCCGTGCGGATCGCTGCCGACGGCGAGGTCGGCGATCAAGCCGATGGGCATGCCGCCTGCGCGTGCCGTCGCCTGCACACATGCCAGCGATTGGTTGGCCAGATGTTGCAGCCACACATGGAAACTCAACTCATCGCTGTGCGCGTTGGCAAAACCGACGGTGGCGGCAGTGCGTGGCGAGGACAGGGCAGACGGCCAACCGGGCAAGTCCAGTACATGCCCAGCCACGCGCGACAAATGCGCATGCAGCGTTTCGAAACAGGCGTGCATGTGCAATGGATCATCCGGATCGTAATGCAGCGACGCTTCCGGCGAGCGCGCCTTGTGCATGGCATATAGCCGGCGCAGCAGGGCCAGCTTGCGGCGGCTTCCGGCGGGCCAGTCGATCAGGGGCGGAACGGAATCCCTTTTGCCGATGTCGTCGATGGCCGCATGCGCCATGGCGATATCCGCATCGCCGAATGCGACATGCGGGTCGATGTACAACGCATTGAGAAACCGACGGCTGGATGGCGAATACGGCCCGTAATGACCGGGATCGGCCAGGAACATGGCATGCGTCGGACTGATCGCCAGCGCACCGGCTCCGGCATTGGCGGCCAGGTCGGCGCATTGCGCAAGGCTGCCGAAGTCGCCGAAGTCGGAGTCGTCGTGTCCGCGCAATGCGTAAATCTGTGTCGTTGGCCCCCACAGGCGCGTGGGCGCACCGGGCAAATCGGAAATGCCGAAACAGCGTGGCGGCGCTATCGCCAGCATGGTTTCGCCATCGGCATGATGCAGGCGGTGATAGCCTGTCGGCGAGTCGCGCGGCAGCGGCGGCCATGCCTCTCCGGCACGGCGACGCAGCTCGAGAACGCCGCCTTGCTCCCACGCAATGCGGATCGCCTCGCCATGCAAGGTCTGCGGCAATTCAGGCTGCCGCGATGTGGTGGTGGCCAACGGCGGCACATTGGCCTTGGCGATCTGCTGACGCTGCAGGCTGTCTCGCACGTCGCTTTCATTGGCGCATGGCCAATCCATGGCTTTCAGCAATGCGCGCAAATCGTCCGCATCCACCGTTCGACGTTCACCGGATGCATCGATCCAGTGGCGTTGCAGACCAGCGCCCGTGGCAAGCTCGGCCAGACCATCGCCATTCACGGCGACGTCTCGCAGGATTCAACGACATCCATGGTGCCGACAAGGGCTGCGAATGCCGGCAGGCGGCCCTGGCTGCACGCATCGGCGACGCCTTTTTCCGATTCGAAAAGTACCCGCATGGTCATCGACGGCAAGGCAATCGTCTGGTCGCCGAGATTGACCACGACGACCAGCATCGGCACACCCGCGCGCGGCCAGTACAAGCGCAGCGCCGCGCCGGCAAAGGTTTCGCACATGGCCGAACTTGCCTGATCCAGCCAGGGAACCACTTCGCGGTGGCGCAGTTGCAGAAGGCGCTGCATCAAGGCATGGCGTTTTCTTGCCGCATCGCTGTTGCGTTCGCCTTCGGCAAGGCGGGCGCTTTCGAAGGTTTCCCATGCGTTGGGATCGGGGATGCGTGCACGTTCGTCGTCACTGGAAAAACCGCTGAAGCCCACAAACTCCCCGCGTCGCCCCTCGCGCACCGCCGCGGCCAGTTCGCCGTGGTAATCGGTGAAATAGGGGAACGGATGCGTGCTGGCGTATTCCTCGCCCATGAACAGCATCGGCACTTGCGGCGCCATGAGCAGCAAGGCCATGGCGGCTTCCACCGCGGCATTCGGCGCCAGTACCTGCAGCCGTTCGCCCAATGCGCGGTTGCCGATTTGATCGTGGTTCTGCAGAAAATTGACGAAGCAGGTCGGCTTGAGGTGCGCGCTGGATTCGCCCCGCGGCCGGCCACTGTGCACCGACATTTCTCCCTGATAGGCAAATCCCTCCTCGAGCGTGCGCGCCAGAAGTTCGACGGGGTGATGCTGATAATCCCGATAGTACGACTCGTGTTCGCCGGTGAGCATCACGTGCACGGCGTGATGGAAATCGTCATTCCATTGCGCACGGAAACCGGCGGACAACAGGTGTGCGGCGTTGCCTTCGTGCTCGACGACCAGGTGCACGTGGCGGCCCGGCTCGATGCCTCCATGGACGCATGCCGCCAATGTCTCCAGGAACGATTGCGGTTCGATGGCATGGGCGGCATCCAGGCGCAGTCCGTCGAAGCGGTATTCGTTCAACCAGTACAACGCGTTGTCGATGAAGAAATCGCGCACCTGCGGACGACGGAAATCGATCGCGGCTCCCCACGGCGTGGCGATGTCCTCACGAAAGAAACCCGAGGCGTATTGCGGCAGGAAATTGCCTTTCGGACCGAAGTGGTTGTAGACCACGTCGAGCAGCATCATCAGACCGCGCTCGTGGGCTGCGTCGACCAATGCCTTCAATTGCACGGGTGTGCCGTAGGCCGCCTCGGGCGCATAGATCAGCGCTCCGTCGTAGCCCCAGTTGCGTGCGCCGAAAAAGGCATTCACGGGCATCAGTTCGATGGCGGTGATACCCAGTTTGGCCATCTCGTCCAGATGCTGGCGTACGGCATCGAAACCGCCCATGAGGCCGACATGCGCCTCGTACACGACCGCTTCGCACCAGGGCCGGCCGCGCCACGCTTGGCATTGCCACGCATGGGCATTCGGATCGACGACCAGGCTGCGGCCTTCGACATCGTCCTGCTGCGCGCGTGAGGCGGGATCGGGAATCAGCAAGCCTTCTCGCGTGTCGAGTCGATAGCCGTACGCCGTGCCGGCTCCCACCGGTGCTGTTGTTTCGAAGAATCCCTCCGCGACGGCCGCCATCTCGCGCGGCTCGTGTTCCGTCGTGTCGAGCCAGACCCGCTTGCAATCCGGCGCCCACAGGCGGAAGCGGGTCTTGTCGACAGCCAGCAACCCGGCTCCCCAACGCTGTTCTCGCCCCGGTTCCTTGCAGAGACTGTCGTTGTCCGGATGATCCGTGGCCATGCTCACGACGACACATCCCCGTCGTACAACAGCAACAGGGCGGTGTGTTCCGGCACATCGATGCTGCCACTGATCGGATCGGAACGGGACACGCCGTCTTCCGCGCTGCTGTCGAGCAGCATCCGCCAGGGGCCTTCGGGAGGCGGCAGATGGAAACGGTGAGTGTCATCGGTCGAGTTAACCATGAAAAGGCTGATCTCGACGTCGCCATCCTTGCCGCGCAGTGCACGCCGCAATGTCAGCAAACGGCCTTCGCCGTTACGCCACCGTTCGTTGTCCATGGCGGCACTTTCGTCGAACCAGGCGATTTCAGTGATGCCAGGCGCCGCCTCACGCTCGCCGTAGAGGAAACGATCCATGCCCAGCACCTTCAGCTTTCGGCGCACTTCCGAAAGCCGCGCAACCCAGGCGCATTGCTCACGCCCGACGTCGCCATCCAGCCTGCTCCAGTCCAGCCAGTTGGTTTTGTTGTCCTGGCAATAGCTGTTGTTGTTGCCGCCCTTGCTGTGCGCGAATTCGTCGCCGGCAAGCAGCATCGGCGTGCCTTGCGAGCACATGAGCGTGCACAGCATGGCGCGCATCGCGCGACGGCGGTCGGCCAGGATGCGCGCATCGTCCGTCGGCCCTTCATGGCCATGGTTGGCGCTGAAATTCTCGTCATGGCCATCCTTGTTTCCTTCGCCATTGGCCTCGTTGTGCTTGTGCGCATAGCTGACCACATCGGCCAGCGAGAACCCGTCGTGCGAGGCAAGAAAGTTGACCGACGACCAGTTGGCGCGAACGGGATGGGCAAAGATGTCGCCCGAACCGCTGATGCGTGCGGCCAGTTCGCCGCGTTGCCCCGAATCGCCGCGCCAGTAGCGCCGCACGGTGTCGCGATAGCGGTCGTTCCATTCCGCGAACCGTGGCGGAAACCCGCCCAGTTGGTAGCCGTTCTTGCCGATGTCCCACGGCTCCGCGATCAGTTTGATCTGCGCCAGCGTCGGATCCTGCAGCAGCGCATCGAAAAAGCCTGCGCCGGGATCGAAATCTTGCGATTCGCGCCCCAGCGTCACGCCAAGGTCGAAGCGGAAACCATCGATGTGATAGGACTCGACCCAGTAGCGCAGCGAGTCGAGCGCCATGCGGAGTACCTGCGGATGCGCCAGATTCAGGGTGTTTCCGCAACCCGACGCATTGAGGTAGTAACGCTTCGAGTCCGGCTGCAGCCGGTAATAGCTGGCATTGTCCAGGCCACGCAGCGACAACGTGGGGCCAAGCTCGTTGCCCTCGGCAGTGTGGTTGTAGACCACGTCCATGATGACCTCGATGCCGGCCTTATGCAGGTGATGGACGGCGTGGCGCAGCTCGTTGGCATGTTTTCTCGACAGGTAGCGCGGTTCCGGCGCAAACCAGCACAACGGGTTGTAGCCCCAGTAGTTGCGCAGCTCGCGCTCCAGCAAGCGCCTGTCCTGGACGAACGACTGCACCGGCAGAAGTTCGATGGCGGTCACGCCCAACGCGAGTAAATGATCGATGAAACGTGGATCGGCAAGCGCAGCGAAGGTGCCCCGTTCGCCGCGTGGCAGGTCATTGCGCAGCATGCTGATGCCGCGCAAATGGCACTCGTAGATGACGGTGCGCTCCCACGGCACGCGCGGCGGCACGTCGTTGCCCCACGCGTAATGGTCGTCGTTGACGACGCCCTTGGGCATGGCTCCCGCGCTATCGCGCTTGTCCATCACCATGTCGCTGCCGGCGGCGCCGATACGGTAGCCGAACAACGAGTTGCTCCAGCGAAGGCCACCTCGCAATTCACGCGCATAGGGGTCGAGCAGCAGCTTGTGCGAATTGAATCGGTGCCCCTTTTTAGGTTCGTAGGGGCCGTGTGCGCGATACCCGTAGACGATTTCCGACGGCCTGTGCGGCAGATAACCATGCCAGATGCCACCGTGATGCTGCGGCAAATCCAGGCGCGCCTGTTCATGATGCCCCTTGTCATCGAACAGGCACAATTCGATGCGCGTGGCATGTTCGGAAAATACCGCGAAATTGGTGCCCAGGCCGTCATTGTGCGCGCCCAGCGGCCACGGGCGACCCGCTTGCAGGCGATCTGGCCAGTAAGATGCCATCACTCACGCTCCCGACGCAGCCACAACACCGCCAGTGGCGGCAGTTCGAGTTCAAGAAACGCCGATGCGTCGTCGGCAATGTGCGTGTGTGCGGCGCCGCCATTGCCATCGCCGCTGCCGCCATAGACTTCCGCATCGGTATTGAGGATTTCACGCCAGACGCCCGTATCCGGAACCGGCAGGCGATAGGCGTGCCGCGGTTGCGGTGTCAGGTTGCATGCCACCAGCATCTGACTGTCGCCGTTGATGCGAAGGAAGGCGAATACGCTGTATCCGCGATCGTCGGCGACAACCCAGCGAAAGCCGTGGGCTGCGCTGTCGGTGGCATGCAAGGCGCTTTCGGTGGCGTAACCGCGATTGAGGTCGCGCACCAGTCGTTGCATGCCCTTGTGCCCGGCCGCATCGAGCAGAAACCACGGCAGCGGTTGGTCGTGGTTCCACTCGTCGGGCATGGCGATTTCGCCGCCCATGAACAACAGCTTCTTGCCCGGATAAGCCCACATCAAGCCGAACAACGCACGCAAGTTGGCCAGACGCTGCCATGCGTCGCCCGGCATGCGCCCCAGCAGCGAACGCTTTCCGTGCACGACCTCATCATGCGACAGCGGCAACACGTAACGCTCGCCGAAGGCATAAAGCAGTCCAAACGTGATGTCGTCGTGGTGCCATGAACGATGAATGGGATCACGACTGAAATAACGCAGCGTGTCGTTCATCCAGCCCATGTTCCATTTGTAGGAAAATCCCAGGCCGCCGTGGTCGCAGGGCGCAGTGACGCCTGGCCACGCGGTCGATTCCTCGGCAATCGTGATCGCTCCGCCGCCGCGCGCCTCGACCATGCGGTTGAGGTCTTTCAGGAAAGCGACCGCTTCGTAGTTTTCGCGGCCGCCGTGCATGTTGGCAATCCACTCACCATCGCGGCGGCTGTAGTCGCGGAACAGCATCGAAGCGACCGCATCCACGCGCAGGCCGTCCACGTGGTAACGCAACAGCCATTCCAACGCGCTGGCCAGAAGAAATGCGCGCACTTCATTGCGCCCGAAGTTGTAGATGAAGGTTTTCCAGTCGGGATGGAAACCTTCGCGCGGATCCGCATGCTCGTACAATGCCGACCCATCGAAACGCCCCATGCCATGCACGTCGGTGGGGAAGTGTCCCGGCACCCAATCGATCAGCACGCCGATGCCCTGCATGTGGCAGCGGTCGATGAAACGCGCAAAAGCCACGGGCGAACCCAGCGAAGCCATCGGCGCCAGCAAACCGAGTGGCTGGTAACCCCACGAGCCACCGAAGGGATGGGTGGCCACCGGCAGCAATTCGACATGGGTAAAGCCCATGTCGTGGACGTACGGAATCAGGCGATCCCCCAGACGATCCCAGGCTTCGCGGTCATCGTCGCCGCGCAAATCCATCCACGAGCCGGCATGCACTTCATACACGCTGATCGGAAATTCGGCCCGCTGGCGATGGCCTCGCGCCTGCATCCAGGTGCGGTCGTGCCACGTGAAGTCGCTTCGCGATGCCACCCGCGATGCGGTTCCGGGCGGCGCATCGCTCCATCGCGCCATGGGATCGGCGCGAAGCGGCAACAGGTTTCCGTGCGCGTCCAGCAATTCGTACTGGTACCGTTCGCCGACCTCCAGCCGCGGTATGAACAATTCCCAGACGCCGGCCACGTGCCGCTTGCGCATGGGATGGCGGCGGCCGTCCCATGCATTGAACGGGCCGACGACCGAAACACGCGAAGCCTGCGGTGCCCACACGGCGAACCGCACGCCCTGAACGCCATCGATCGTGCAGGGCAGGGCGCCAAGGATGTTGCGTGCCGCATCGGCGTCGCCCGATGCAAAAGCGTTGAGGTCGGCATCGTCGATCAGGAGACCGAATGCGTAGGCATCCTCCGTCACCTGCCTTGCATCCGGCCATTGAATGCACAGTTGATAACGCCCTGCCGCATTGGCCCGTTCGATGGCGAACAAACCCTGTTCGCGAATCCGGCGCATGGGCTGGCGCTGGCGTCCATCGATATCCTGCCATTCCACCTCCAGCGCGCCGGGCATGAACACCCTTGTCAATACGCCATCGCCGTACCGGTGCGGTCCCAGCACGGCAAAGGGATCCGCATGGCGACCGGCCAGCAGGGCATCCAGGGCGATGTCATCGGTATGCGGAATCTGGGCGGCGATACTCATGTCGACACCTCGTTCTCATCATCAAGCAGGTCGTGCATGCCGCGCAGGGGCACGTCCAGCCAACCCGGACGGTTGTCCAGCTCGTAACAGATTTCATAGGCCGCTTTTTCGAGCATGAAGCACTGCAGCAGATCCCGGTCCAACGCCGCGCCACCGCCTTCGAGATAGGCGCGCAGGAACTCCTTCCGTGCATGTTGCGCAAAGCACGTCACAAGCTCGCGCCGGCGCTGCTCCAGCACGGGCGACACCTGCGCCAGCTCGAAGCGCAAGGCGCTGGCTGCCGCGTAGTCGATGGAACGCAACATGCCGGCCACGTCGACCAGGGGCGATTGCAGTGAGCGGCGCTCGTTCAATGGCGTGGCCGGAGCGCCTTCGAAGTCGATCAGCCAGGCATCGCCGTTGGACACCAGCACTTGCCCAAGATGAAAGTCGCCGTGAATGCGGGTCTTGTATCCACGGACCGAAAGCGTCGCACCGACTTTACGCGCATCCAGCCATTGGCGGATACGTCGGGTGACATCCATCACCAAAGGATCGAGCGCCTCGCCATGACTGGAAGCGTGCGCCGCAAGGCCGTCGTGTGCGCGACGCATCCACTTTTCACAGCGCAGCAACCAGTCCTGCACGTCCTTGGCGTCGATGGACTGCGGGGCGAACATCGGGTTTTCGCTTGGCCGCGCCAGCACCGCGTGGAGCTGGCCCAGTCGCAGGCCGACGGCAGCGGAGAAGGTTTCGTGTTCCATCAACGCTTCGAAACCATCCTCGTCGCTGGTGCGATCCACCACGTACTCGTCCACCAGCTTCTTCAGAAGATCCTGGATCCAGTTCCATCCGTCTCCCTGATTGCCCACGAACTCGAGCAACACGGCATAGGTGTATTCGCCGCCGTCCGGATAGCTGCGCACCAGGGTTCCGAGAAGCCGTGGCGCGTGGGCAAATCCCTGGGCGGTCAGATGGCCGGTCATTTCCGCCTCCGGCTGCACACCCGCCCAGCAGCGCCGCAACAGTTTCAGCACGCCGCGTTCGCCGATCACCAGCGAGCTGTTGGACTGCTCGACGGAGAGCCAGCGCACATCCACGTTCGGAGGCCAGTCCATCTGCTGCATGGCCGCGGTTTGGCGAAAATGCAATGCGCCCCCGTTGTCGGATTCGATGGTGGCGTTGGCGCACATCAGCTCCAGCACGCGACGCGCAAAGGCCGGCTCGGAAAAGGCGTCGGTGAGCATGCCCACGCGGGATCCGCAACGTACGCGGGCCATCGCCAGTTGCTGCTCCAGTGGCGTGTTCGGCTCGTCGTCCCAGACGATGGACATCGGCAGCAGGTAATGTTCGTTGCCGTCTTCGCCCTGCGTGTCGACTTCGGTGAACAGGACGCCGCTGTCCTTGTCGCTGATGGCATGACCAAGCTCCGGCTGCAACGCGGACATCTGCTTGGCGCCGAACCAGCGACGTACGCGCAGGTAGGGGGGCAGGCACTCGTTTTCCAGCGCCGTGCGGATATCGGGCGTATCGATGTCGGCACAGTCGCGCCGCATGACCAGCGTGGTGTACTCCGGCATCAGCTCTGGCGGATCGTCGTGCCATTGCGGCGGCTCGGCATCCTCGCTGAGCATGAACCAGTAAAAGCCGTGGGGTGGCAGGGTCAGCAGATAGGTGAGCTTGCCGATCGGCGGAAAGGTGGAACCGGCGGTCAGCTCCACCGGCACGCGTCCCTCGTAGGCGGAAAGATCCAGTTCCACCGCTTGCGGCGCGTGCGACAGGTTGGCCACGCACAGGATGACCTCGTCGTGGATGCGCAGATAGGCCAGCACCTTGCGGTTGCCGGGGAAGATGAACTCGAAGCGTCCACGGCCGAAGGCGCTGTGCTGGCGGCGCAGGCCGAGCATGCGCCGCGACCAGTTCAACAGGGAATGCGGATTGCGCGACTGCGCCTCCACGTTCACGGTGGCGTATCCATACAACGGATCCATCAATGCCGGCAGCACCAGTTGCTCCGGGTCGGCGCTGGAAAATCCGCCGTTGCGATCCGGACGCCATTGCATCGGCGTACGCACGCCGTCGCGGTCGCCGAGGTGGATGTTGTCGCCCATGCCGATCTCGTCGCCGTAGTAGATGATGGGCGTTCCCGGCAGCGACAGCAGCAGGCTGTTCATCAGTTCGATGCGACGGCGATCGCCCTGCAGCAGTGGCGCCAGGCGACGCCGAATGCCGAAGTTGAGGCGCGCGCGACGATCGGAGGCGTAGGTTTCCCACAGGTAGTCGCGCTCGGCACTGGTGACCATCTCCAGCGTCAGCTCGTCGTGGTTGCGCAAGAAGATGGCCCACTGGCAGTTGTCGGGAATCTGCGGCGTCTGCCGGAGAATGTCGGTAACGGGGAAGCGATCCTCGCGCGCAATGGCCATGTACATGCGCGGCATCACCGGGAAATGGAATGCCATGTGGCATTCGTCGCCGTCACCGAAATATTCCTGCACGTCCTCGGGCCACTGGTTGGCCTCGGCGATCAGGACGCGATCGGGAAACGAGGCATCCATGGCGGCACGGATATGCTTGAGAATGGCATGTGTCTCGGGCAGGTTTTCGTTGCTGGTGCCTTCGCGCTCGACGAGGTACGGCACGGCATCCAGACGCAGCCCGTCGATGCCCATTGCCAGCCAGAAACGCATGATCCCGAGCACTTCACGCAACACCGCGGGGTTGTCGTAATTGAGGTCCGGCTGATGGCTGTAGAAGCGGTGCCAGTACCAGGCGCCGGCAACATTGTCCCAGGCCCAGTTGGAGCTTTCGGAATCGCAGAAAATCACGCGCGTACCCGCATACGCCGTGTCATCGTCGGACCACACGTAGTAATTGCGGCGTGCCGATTTCGGCGGTGCGCGCCGGGCGCGCTGAAACCAGGCATGCTGGTCGGAAGTATGGTTGATGACCAGCTCGGTGATGATGCGGATGCCGCGCTCGTGCGTGGCGCGGATCAATTTGCGCACGTCGCCGAGCGTGCCGTAGTCAGGATGCACGTTGCGATAGTCGCTGATGTCGTAGCCGTCGTCGCGACGCGGGGAAGGGTAGAACGGCAGCAGCCAGATGACATTGACGCCAAGGTCGACCAGGTAATCGAGCTTGGAAATCAAACCTGGAAAATCGCCGATGCCATCGCCGTTGGAATCGCAGAACGATTTCACATGCAACTGGTAAATGATGGCGTCCTTGTACCACTGCGTATCCACACCGGTGTCATGTGCCAACGCGATCATCATGCAAGCTCCGGTTGAATCCGCCATATCGCGTAGGGTTGCTCGCGACGCAGGCTGATGTGTTGCACCTTGCCGTGCCACTGTCCGCGATGGTCGTGCAGCAGGTCATGCGTGATGGCGACGGCATCGTCCGGACGCTGCCATTCCCAGAGCGGCACCTCGATGTCGGACGCATGGTCGGCAAAAGGATCGAGGTTGATCGCGATCAGCAGCATGCTCGTGTGACCGGGCGCGCGTTTGCCGAAATACAGCACGTGCGGATCGCCGGCGTTGTAGAAAGTCAGTCCGAGGTGCGATTGCAGCTCGACGTTCTCGTGACGCAAGCGGTTCAACTGACGGATGTCGGAACAGATGTTGCCGGGCGCATTCCAGTCGCGCGCACGCAGCTGGTACTTCTCCGCATCCCGATATTCCTCGCGCCCCTCCAGTGCCTCGGCTTCGCACAACTCGAAGCCGCTGTACATGCCCCACAGGCCGGACAGACAACACGCCAGCGCGGCACGGATGAGAAAGGCAGGGCGGCCGCCGTGCTGAAGAAACTCCGGATTGATGTCCGGCGTGTTGACGAACAGGTGCGGACGAAAATATTCGCGCGTTTCGCCCGCGACCAGCTCGCTGAAGTACGACTGCAATTCCTGCTTGGTATTGCGCCAGATGAAATAGGTGTAGGACTGCGAAAATCCGAGACGCGCCAGACGCAGCATCGGTTTGGGACGCGTGAAGGCCTCGGCCAGAAACACCACGTCCGGATGCCGCGCGCGCACGTCGCCGATCATCCATTCCCAGAAGGGGTAGGGCTTGGTATGCGGGTTGTCCACGCGGAACAGGCGCACGCCATGGTTTATCCAGAACAGCACCACGTCGCGCAAGGCTTTCCAGAGCGCTGCCTGCGCCGGGCCGTCGGCGTAAAAATCGACGTTGACGATGTCCTCGTAGACCTTGGGTGGATTTTCCGCGTGCTTGACCTGACCGTCCGTACGCCACTGGAACCATTCCGGGTGTTGTTTGAGCCACGGATGATCCGGGCTGCACTGGATGGCGAAATCCATCGCCAGCTCGATGCCATGCGCCGCACAAGCCTGGATCAGACAATGGAAATCCTCGAGCGTGCCAAGCTCCCCGTGCAATGCTTCGTGGCCGCCTTCCGTCGCGCCGATGGCGTACGGACTGCCGACATCATCCGGTTCGGCCAATGGCGAATTGTTGCGCCCCTTGCGTTTGCTGCGACCGATCGGATGAATCGGCGGCAGGTACAGCACGTCGAATCCCATGTCGGCGATGTGGGGCAGGCGCGCCATCACGTCGTCGAAGCGGCCATGTCGCTTTTCGTCATTGCTTTGCGAGCGTGGAAACAGCTCGTACCAACTGGCGAATCGGGCGGCGCGGCGCTCGGATTCGATGTGCCAATGCGGCGCCTGACGGGTCAGAAACGATCGAGGATCGTGCTTTTCCATCAACGCGGAGGTGTGTGGCGACAACAAGGCATCAATGGCATCGGTGCCCTTGCATTCACGCAATGTCGCGCACAGCGATCGCAATGTATCATCATCGGCGCTGCGTGCGCAGGCGGCGTCGACCAGGGACAAACCTTCGTGGATGTCGGCATCTTCCACATTGCCCGCACGGTATTTTTTCTCCAGCGCCAGGCGGAAACTTCCGTAGACATCGACCCAGGCCTCGATGGCATATTCGAGCCTGCCCACGCGGGTCAGCGTGATCTCGCAGACAAAGCGATCGTTGTCGCTTGCACACATGCGTGTATGTCGCCATGCGACTTCGTCGGCGTAACGCCATGCCACTGCGGCGGCCAACAGTTCATGGCCATCACAAAAGACATCCGCTGCGATCTCGACTGTTTCGCCGACACAGCGGCGTACCGCAAAACGCCCATCGTCCACGCACGGGCAGGGCGCTTCGATGGCAATGCGCGGGGCGCGCAACGCCGCGGCCAGTTCGCGCGCACGCCGCGGTTGCCGGCATGCCATGGGGAGCGCATGGGCAAACAGCAACCGCGCTTCGCCCGGCGCCAACATCATGTCATCGGTCAACATGACGCCACCAGCATCGGCGTCGACATCGGCAGTGAAATGCGCAGCACACGCCGCCGCAGCCAATAACGATTGCCACGGGATACAGGCATGATGTCCGGCATCATGATTCAACAGCAGCAGGCGGCTCGGCTCGGCATGGACGCTGGGACGCTCCAGCCATGCGTCGACCTGATCGCACACATCGCCGAGGTGCTGCCATGAGGTGGTCGCGGGTACCGGTGGATTATCCGCAAAGGCAGCATTGACAGAGGCCACTTGCGGCCTGACATCCCAGGCGCCATGTGCATCCGTCGATGCTTGCCACGCACGCCCCTGATCCAGGCCCGCTGGCAGCAGCCATCCGTCGCCGAATGCCATGGCGCAGGTCAACAGATTCAGCGCGTGACGCCGCCCGTCCTCATCCTGCCAAGGCTCGGCATGCACGCGTGTCTCCGCCGGCAACGGTGCCACTACGCATGCGAAATGCTGGCGCAGGCGTCCGAGTTCATCGCCCATCCAGGTTTCACGGCCATCCCACCACGGCAACGAACAGACGGCCATGTCGAAACCGGCATCGCCCAGTCTTGCCGCAACCGGCGCCGGCAGGCCAGGTGTCCATGCCATGAAACGGAAATCGACATCCTCTTCATCCATCGCCTCGAGCAATCCTTGCCAGGCGTCGGGAGACAACGCATCGGGCGCACGGCAGCACAGTCCGCGAACGCCGGCATCCCACCAGACATGCAACAGCGGCGCCCACCATCGCGCGAGTTCATCGGCAGCGCCTTCGGCCACGGCCATGCAGACCGAGCGCCCGCCCGGAGCCGCACGGGGATCCGGTGCATCTGTTTGATCCAGCGGCTGGAACCATTCCGGATGCGCATCCACCACTGCCGCCTGGCCACTGAAGCGCCCGACCATCCAGTCAAGCCAGAGCGCCAAGCCGTGCTGACTGCACGAATCGGCCAGTCCGTGTAGCCAGGTCTCGACATCTCCGCCCCACGCGTCATTTTTCAGCAGGGGATGCAGGCGCGTGGGGTCGACCACAATATAAGGATCGTCGTCGGCATTTGTCGCGAAGGGTGGTGCGATCAAAAGCGTGTCGAACCCCAGCGCTGCGCACTCGGCCAGCAACGGCGCCCAGCCATCCGCCGGCACGGTCTGCGCGAGCACGTGGTAGATGCGGGGACCTCGTTTCGCAACGCCCGCGCTTGATGTCGAAGCGCCCGGGCTTGCACCGGCCATGGCGGAGACATTCGACAGCCCTTGGTCCGGACACGATTCCGCCAGGGGATCTGCATCGGAGCGTCGGGTACTTGATCCAGATGACATCGGACTCGAACAGCCAAGTGTGTCGTGTCATCCCGGATCCCTCGGTCGATACCCTAACGTGCGTGACCTGAGGGCGGCCTAACTGTTTCCATATCCGGGGGGGAAGGCCCTGAAAAGCGGCCACCGTCGATTAGCCCGTATTCAAGCCTGCTGGCGGATGATCGGGCCTGCGAGCCATGCGGCCGTACGGGCAGGCGGTTTGCCTGTCCGTCACCTGCGGAGCAATCACCATGAAACAAGATGACCTCATCAAGGGCGACTGGAGAAACCTCAATGGCCAACTCAAAAGTACATGGGACAAACTGACCGACGAGGATCTGCAGCACCCCGACGGCGATCGCGAATACCTCATCGACAAACTGCAGGAGCGCTACGGTATAGGCAGAGCCGTGGCATCGAAACAGGTCGAAGATTTCGAGAAGGCCCACTACTGAGCGCAGGATGCGTTAGCGCATTGCGCGGTATAGCCGCCAAGTCTCAAACACACCAGGAAAAGCCGGAGGATTGCCAGCAACTCGTGCAGGCAAGAGCGATGGCTTTGAAGAGACGAACACCAGCTTCTCGGACCAATCAGCTTCATGCTGCCATTTTGTTAATTTGACATAATATACATTATGCGAACTATTGTGTCGTCAGGTAGCACTGAGCAGGCTGTTGTCCTGGATCAATTCAGGCATCCAATCTCCCTGCTAACCTGATTGGATGATAACGACACGCATTCGTATATATGCCTTCCTGGTCCTGCTCGCAGTTCCTGCCACCATCTGGGCGGCGCAGAAGCCCGACACCAGCAGCCGTGTGCAGCGAATCTGGCAGATGCTGGATTACGTGGCCACGGATTATGCCGGTGCGGTGCGTGATGGTGCGGTTGTCAGTGCGTCCGAATTTGCTGAAATGCGCGAGTTCACGACCACCATCGGCAGGAGCATGCGGCAACTGCCATCGACGCGAACCTTGCCGGATCTGCAACACCAGGCCGACGCGTTGATCGTCGCCGTCAAGTCCGGAAAACCAGCCAAAGATGTGTCCGACAAGGCACATGCGTTGGCGGCGGCGTTGCTTGAAGCGTATCCGGTGCCTTCGGCTCCCAGGCAGGTACCGAATCCTGCTCTGGGCGCATCGCTGTATCGGCAACATTGCGCAATGTGTCACGGCGTGCGCGGCGACGGGCATGGAGCGGTGGCCGTCCATATGAATCCTCCGCCGATAGATTTCCTGGACACGAAGCGGGCCGACCAACGCAGCCTGTGGTCGCTTTACCAGGTCATCACTCAGGGCGTCGAAGGCACCGCCATGCGTAGCTATGGCGAGACGCTGTCCGACAGTGAACGCTGGGCCCTGGCCTACTATGCCGGTTCGCTGGCCTATGCAGAATCAAACGTACGAGGCTCACAAGCCTGGCAACACAACCCGGCCATCCGCGCCCGTATCAGCAATCTCGGGGAATTGTCGCGCACGCGCGTCGCACAACTGGCGCCGGTTTTCGGCCTGCCGACGGCGCAGGCCGTCATGGGTTGGCTGCGCGCGCATCCCGATGCCGTGGAACGGGCGCCACATGGGCTGGATCTGGCACGAGCCAGGCTCACGGCCAGCATCAAGGCCTATCGGGATGGGCGTGAAGCGGACGCCGTCGAGTTGGCACTGTCGGCATACCTGGATGGCGTGGAGCCGGAAGAACCCCGGCTCGATGCCCGTGACCACGCCTTGCGCAGCCAGATCGAGACCGCCATGGGAGCTTATCGCACCGCCCTGTCCCGCGGACAATCAGTGGCTGCCGCGACTGTACGGGCCGAACATGCCGATCAACTGCTGGTGCGGGCACAGATGCTGCTGGACAACACCGCGAGCAGCGCCGCAACTACCTTCATGGGCGCCTTCGTCATCCTGATCCGCGAAGGCATGGAGGCTTTGCTGGTAGTCGTTGCCCTGCTCGCCTTCGTGCGCCGTTCCGACCGCCCGGAAGCCGCGCGCCCCGTGCATGCCGGCTGGATGCTGGCACTGCTGGCCGGGTTCGCCACCTGGGGGTTGGCGCGTCATGCCATCACCATCAGCGGCGCCGGGCGCGAACTGACCGAAGGTCTGTCGTCGCTGCTCGCGGCAGCCGTCCTGCTGGGCGTCGGGTTGTGGATGCATCAGAAAAGCATCGGTGGGCGCTGGCAGCATTATTTGAAACGGAAAATGGCCAGTGCGCTCGACCGGCGCTCGTTGTGGTTCCTGTTCGGCCTGAGTTTCATCTCGGTATACCGGGAGATATTCGAGACCATCCTGTTCTACGTTGCCCTGTGGAATGAAAACCAGGAATTCTGGCTGCTTGGCGGCATGATCGCCGGCGCCTTGACTCTGGCTGCGACGGCCTGGCTGTTGCTTCACACCAGTCATCGGCTTCCCCTGGGGCAATTCTTCAAGGCCAGTTCGGCATTGATCGCCCTGCTCGCCGTGGTGCTGGCTGGCAAAGGAGTGGCGGCCCTGCAGGAGGCCGGTTGGATAAACGTGTCGGTGATCCCGGCGCCGCGCATCGAATGGCTGGGCGTCTATCCCACCTGGCAATCATTGGGCATGCAACTGGCCGTGATCGCCGTGCTGGCGACCGGCTTCATGTTCAATGCGGTGCGCGGTCGCAAGCCGGCCTGAGGTGACGCCTGCCCTGCCCTGACTGCCGGGATGCCGCTTTGAGGTTCTCATTGACGCGCGCTGCCGTCGGAATGCGGTTCGCGGGTATTGCCCGCCCTGAGAGGTCCCGTGGGACCGGGAGCGCGCCCGTTTACTCGGCGCGAATGGCGACCACGGGCGGCACCTTGGCGGCATGGCGTGCCGGCCCCCATACGGCCAGTTGGCCGAGCAGCCACAACAGCAGCGCGCCCAGGAATGGCACGTAAAGAGGCATGCGCGACATGGGATAGAAAGCCTTCATCAGGCCGAGATTTGTCAGGATCGCAAGCACGATCCCGAGTGCGATGCCGCCGCCGACGATGAGGAGATTTTCGGCATGAAAGTAGCACAGGATGTCGCCCCTCGTTGCGCCGAGCGAACGGCGGATGCCGATCTGCTTGCGCCGCTGGCCGACCCAGAAACTGCTCAAGCCGACGATGCCGCCGGCGGTCGCCGACAGCAGCAAACCGCAGACGATGCTCATCAGGATCGTCACGCTGCGATCGGAGGCATAAATGCGTTCGCGCGCCTGGTACAGCGTGATGACATCGTCCTTCGGATCGATGATGCGCACACTGCCCCGCTCTTGCAGCGCTTTCAACGTGGCGGCAATCACCGGTTTCATGGCGGTGGAATCGGTGCGCACCAGATACATGACGCCTTGCGGATCGACATGGCGCGCGGGAATCAGCACGTTGTCCCCGTCAGACGATCTCGTCCAGCTGAGCGGCCCCTGCAGGCGGGCGAGGATGCCAATGATGGTGGAAGGCCCATCCGGCAGATAAATCGTTTTGCCCAGGGCCGAACTCCCAGGAAACAGCTTGTCGGCAAGACTGCGCGTGACGATGACGACCGGAGCAGCCTGCTTGTCGTCGGGGCCGATGGCAGCAACTTCGTCGGGACGAAAATTGCGTCCGGCGACCAGCGATACGCCAAGCGTGTCGATGGTGTGCGCGTCGGCGAAAGACAGCATGGCAAATTGCGGGCGCGTGGTCTGGTCAGGCACGAGTTTCACCCGCGTCGGAATCGGACTCACGCTGTAGGCATACAGCAATGGGGCAGCGTTGCTCGAAGACGCGTCGCGCACGCCCTCCACATGGCGCAGGGCGTCGAGGTCGGTGCGAATGTTCGCGTCGATCCGGCTGGTATTCTGTCCGATCGTCCACTTGTTGCGGATCACGAAGAGATGGGCTTCGTCCGTTCCGGTGGCACGCGACATATGGACAATGCGCGTTGCAACGATGAACAATGCGTTGGACGCCACTGCCAGCGTCAATGCCACCTGTAGCACGATGAGCGCAGTAGCCACCTTGTGTCGACCCAACGCAACAACGACGGGGCGCAGCTGCATGAATGTTCTGGTCAGCGCCATGACAGGAATCTCAACTGTTGATCTTGATCTGCCAGGCAGGCTGGGTTTGCGCCGCTCGCCATGTCGGGTACAGGGCGGAGGCCACCGTGGCGGCTATCGCGAGCAGCACGGTCAGCATTATCAGCGAGGCATCGACGTGCACGAGGCGTGCAATCTTTGGCTCAAAAAGCGTCCCGCTGCCCCATATGCCCAGCAGCGTCAGCACAACGCCCAGTACGCCGCCGATCACGCCGACGGTTGCCCCCTCGATCAGGAACTGCCGATAGACGGCCGCGCGCGAAGCGCCCAATGCGCGGCGAATACCGACTTCCGGCGCACGCCGCATGAACCGGGCCAGCATGAGCCCAACGACGTTGACCAGCACGATCAGCAGAAAACTGGCCGAAACCAGCATGGACAGGCTGGATGCCTTGGGCGTGACGCGCAGGTACGCCATCCAGTCCATCAGATTGCGCAGGCGCACATTGGGCGGCCATGAAAAGCGACCCAGGCGTTGCTGCTGTCCGGCATAGTTGTGCAGGTAGTCGCGGTAGCGTTTGACATCGGCGGGTGTCGCAAGCTCCACCCAGGCGCCGATGCGGTCGCATTCACTGTACAGATAGGCATTCCAATCGGTGGTATCCGCATTTCCTGTCGCCGTCGGACAATTGGCGTATCGGCTGTTCTTTTTCATGTCGCTCGCACGGGTGAACGGGATGTAGATGTCTCCCGCGTCATCGAATGCGTCCCCGACTGAAAGGTTGCCGATGTCATAGAAACGGGGCTTCGGGTTCCAGTCGTCCAGCACGCCGGCAATGCGGAAGACCTTCCCGTCCAGCCGGATCTCCTGCCCCACGCTGTTTCGCCCACTAAACAGCTTTTCGTTCAAACGCCGGCTGATGACGGCCACGTTGGCGTGCTGTGCATCGTCATTCGCGGCCCAGCCGCTGCCGAAGCGGAACGGCACGTCGAACATGGGGAAGAAATCGGCGGTCACCGCATCGCCGGTCTTCGACATGGCGGGAACCGATCGGTTGTCCGATTGCACTTGCCATTTCGTGGGATAGAGCAGTGTTTGCCGCCTGGCCTTGTGCGCCTGCCACAGCGCGACCGCATCGGTGTAGCTCAGCATGTTGGGCGGTTGGCCCTGCCAGGTGCGGGACGGCCCGACATTGTCGATCTGCGGCACGTAAAGATGGGCGGACCTGGACGGAATGGGATCGCTCGTGGTCGCACGGAACACGGCGTAGGACACCATGCAGGCCGACACCCCGAACGCCAGCAGCACGATCACCAACGCCGTCAAGGCCTTGCTTCGCGCACTGCTTCGCAACGCCAGCGCAACGTAATATCCCCACATGACAATCCCCCCGTGACGCGGACAACTTAGCAGCACTGGCCCCGTCGGGGCAGACATGGTCGGGCGACGTCGTCTTCAACGCCTGGTTCTGTGACCTGCCCGGCAAAAAAACGCCCCGCAGAGCTGGCGCCACGGGATCGAATCGGAGGGGAGAGATCGATGCCGTGTTTTGCGCGCCGTCTGCGGGGCGTGTGGTTCGCCGCCCAGGGGGAGGGGAGTGG